>NZ_JAAFKD010000003.1:61380-421872 GCF_013299165.1 Microcoleus sp. bin38.metabat.b11b12b14.051 | reverse complement strand
ATTATAACATCCGTTTTGGATTGTATCCTTAAAAAGGATGAAGATATCAAGGAGCGGAATGAAGCGAAAGTTTCACGTTCCGTTCTGAAGGAGAGGTAGGGGTAGTGATGCCCCTATCGACTCTACCAAAAAGCTGATGGCTGTCTGGATTGGCAACTCGACCAAGAGTACATTAAATTGTAATCTTCAGTTGCTGATTGTTTTTTTATAGGGAGATTGTTTCAGTGAACCTCGATCGCATAGAACCCGGCCCCGGTCAAGAGTCTGTTTGGGATTACCCTCGTCCCCCTCGCCTTGAGGAATCGACCAAACACGTGCAAATCGTTTTTAATCAAGTGACTATCGCCGACACGCGCCGCCCGTTTCGGGTATTGGAGACCAGTCACCCTCCTGCTTACTATATCTCGCCCGAGGACATCCAAATGGAATTTTTGCATAAAACTTCACGGGGCTCTTGGTGCGAGTGGAAGGGACAAGCCGGTTACTACACTGTGACGGTAGGGCAGAAGCAAGTTGTAAATGCTGCTTGGTTTTATCCCGGGCCAAATCAAGTTTTTGCAGCTATTAAAGATTATGTGGCTTTTTATCCGAGCCTGATGGATGCTTGTTATGTGGACGGGGAATTAGCGCAAGCTCAGTCTGGGGATTTTTACGGCGGTTGGATTACCAAAGATATTGTCGGCCCCTTTAAGGGAGAAATCGGAACTTGGGGTTGGTGAGGCAATTTTCAGATTGCTGGCTTCCTAACAACGCCCAAGTCGCCTGTAGGTTTTGAATTAAAAAATGGCGCGCCAGCGGCAGCGTTTTTCAATTTAAAACCTCGTGACTGTCTTGACCTCCTAAAACAACTGTGTTTGTTGACTTTTGTTCCTGCTCCACGAGTTGGCGGTTGGTGCCAACACCCATTTTTTATACGCAATAAATTAGCTAAAAACACATCGACAATTTAATAAATATATGATTCAATGAGGAGAGAAAAAAAAATTATGTTATTGAACAATTCACAAAATTTTATATTCATCTTAAATAATTGATTTGATTTGCAGCATCAGGGTTGGCATCTGGCATCGCACTTGCAGTTTGATTAAAAATGGTCTGAAAGATTAGCTTATTTACTAAAAGACAGTGTAATGCAGAATACAGTCACAGCCCATCAATAAATGTTAATATCTAATTTGATAGCTGACACTAGCTTTGTTTTTGCTTTATTGTTTATTCGAGCCTGCGCTGTGTCTGTGGAATTTATCGCCCCATCTAACTCGCCTAACCAACCACCCGAAAATTTATCTTTAGAGTCTACTCTCAAGGATCTGGCTGTCTTCAATTTTCAACTTGAAGGTTCCTCGCCAGCGAAAGAGGTAGCAAAGATATTTCAAGCTCACCCGCTGCTTCCGGGAGTTATATTAACACTAAATGGCGAATATTTCGGCATGATATCGCGGCGGCGATTTATGGAACACATGAGCCGCCCTTATGGAGTAGATATATTTGCTTGTCGGCCGATTGCGGCTTTGTATCAAATGGCTAAAACTGAGATTTTGATTTTACCAGGAGTAGCTTTAATTGTCATGGCAGCTCAGCGAGCCGTGCAGCGGCCGCCGGAACAGCTTTACGAGCCGATTTTGGTGCAGTTAGAGCCTCAAGTTTACCGACTGTTAGACGTGCATCAAGTATTGCTAGCCTTATCTCAAATTCACCAACAAGCTACTTGGTATATTAGCGAACTTTACTACAACTTATCTGTAACAAAATCTGATTTAGAAGCAGCCAATCATCAATTGCAATCAGCAAATTCAGAATTATATCGCCTTGCTAACTCGGATGGCTTAACTCAGGTAGCAAACCGCCGCTGTTTTAACGAATATCTAGAAAAATTATGGCAGAAATTAGGAGAGGAAGTAGCAGAAATATCGTTAATTTTATGCGATATTGATTTTTTTAAGAAATACAACGATACTTACGGACATCAAGCGGGAGATGCTTGTTTGCAACAGGTAGCACAAACAATTGTTGAGGCTGTAAATTATTCAGCAGGCGAAGTTTCTCAGGAGACTTTGGTGGCTCGTTACGGAGGTGAGGAGTTTGCGGTAATTTTGCCTCGCACCTCACCGGAAATTGCTGTGTCGATTGCAGAGCAAATTCGAGTCTGGGTGAAAAAACAGGAAATTGAAAATATTAAATCGCCAGTGTCTGGTTGTGTTACACTGAGCTTGGGAGTGGCGAGTACGGTTCCTGGACTGGAAATTTCCAAAAAAGATTTGATTGCGGCAGCAGACCGTTCGCTTTATCAAGCTAAAGACGCAGGGCGCGATCGGGTAATTTTAGATGTTATCAAGTTGGATGGCTAGAACTTGCTTGTAAAATAGGTTCGCTCGTTGGGAATGCGAGTCCTAGTTCAAATCTCAGGACTCGCATTCGTGACTGCTAACAATTTTGATGGGATGTGAGATAATTCTGGATAGAAGAGGAAAGAGTGAGTTCGATCGCCCGATCGCACTTTACCGTAAAGAATTGGTTGGAAGCGAATCCCTTGTCAGGATAAATCAAAAAAAAGACGATGAATTACTCCATTCTTCTTGGTTCCAGGTAGAGGTAGCCCTCAACTGTCAACTCAATGAAATCCAAGCTCGCTCCGCAGTCCAGTGTCTGTCCGAAGATTCATAAATCCTCAAGCCTTCCAATCCCGCAGCTTCTGCCATCCTTTCCACTTCATCCAGCGTAAAAGCCGCTTGCAGAGAATCGCTGAATAACTGTTTCTGATGCGAGTTGCAATCTCCGGCGTACATCTCGACTAAATTATCCCTGATTGTCTCATCGAGAGGCCTCAGTAAATCCCGCAAAAATATTGCTCCGTTCGGTTTCAACACTCGCCTGATTTCCTGCAAAAACGGCAGCGGATCAGGTAAATGGTGGATAATACTGTTGGAAATCACCATGTCAAAACTCTTGTCGGGATAAGGCATGGCTTTCGCATCAATTAATTCGAGATTAATTTGCGATCGCACTTGGGCCTGTTCGAGATTCTGCGCTGCAACTTTCAGCATATTTGCCGACAAATCAATACAGGTCAATTTCCATTCCGGCCGCAGTTGAGTCAGGGCGATTGGAATTCGTGCCGTACCCGTCCCCACGTCCAAAACGTTTCCAAAAATCGGCCCCAAAGCAGCCGCACTCTTGGCAAACGCAGCATTAACCTCAGTAAAGTCCATCGAATCGTATTCGATCGCCTCTTCCCAAGAATCCATCACCTCCGGTTCCAACACTCGCTGCATAAAATTTATCTCGTTATCTGGCATTTCCATATATAAGCCCAGTTTCGCCTGCAAAAGCTCGACTAGCTCCGGTTCCATATATCTATAATTATCGGGGATTTGCAGGCAAATAACTGGCTTGCCCTGAATACTGTCTGGAAATTTGCTGCGAAGTCGATCGCCATGCTTCTTTTCCATCACAAAGATCGTATCAGCCCAACCGAGCAAACCTTGAGTTACTCTAATTCTCGCACCTTTTTCCGTTCCAGCCGATCGCACGCTATACCCGCTAATTTTCTCGCAAATCTTCTCGGCGGTTAAACTGCGCCACTTATTCTGGCTGCACACAAACAATATCTTTGTTCGATCCATTTTATCTGCGTTAATCCGCGTACATCTGCGTTGACAGTTGACAGTTGACAGTTGACAGTTGACTGTTGACAGTTGACAGAAGAGCCCGCCCGCGAAGTCGAGGGGTTGACGCAAGGAGTGCGAAGTTTTTAGGCAGGGAATTTAAGCCCCTGCCTAAAAACAATCCACCTAAAGGTGGGGGCTTAAATCCCATTTGCTTTGGTTGAAAATCTCAATTCCATTGCTCCCGACGCACCTTCCATACCACAAACAGGCTATTTTGTCAAATTGACTAAATTTCCGTTACAATTCTTAACCTATAAACTGCCTATTTTGCACAAGAATTTGGATTTTTTGTCTTTGCTGAGTTCGTTTATTTGACGAATTTAAAGGGTTTCAGGCTCAAAAACCAAAAATAGTCATAGCACCCCTTGAGTATCAAAATCCTATTGTAGCTGAAACAGCGCAAATTCGTCAAATAAATGAGAATAGAATCAATAGTGAGGGGGGCCTATTTTCAGGTTTTTCAGCGATTGATTGAACATTTAAAACCAAATAACTTATTCTATCGTGTTTGCTTATCAAACTAGCTGTAGTTGTGCCGATCGCCCTGATTCCCGGAAAAATAGTAGATACACTTGATCCAAGTTGTCCCGCATTTGCTATTATTGAATTAAAACGAAGTCGTTATGAGTTCAACTAAATAACTATGAGCAACGAAACCGTAGAAAACCTAGTAATTATCGGCTCAGGCCCAGCAGGCTACACCGCAGCCATCTACGCCGGGAGAGCAAACCTGAAACCCGTAGTCTTTGAAGGCTACCAAACCGGAGGCATCCCCGGCGGTCAACTGATGACCACCACAGAAGTTGAAAACTTCCCCGGCTTTCCCGAGGGCATCACCGGGCCGCAACTGATGGATCGGATGAAAGCTCAAGCAGTGCGCTGGGGTGCGGAGTTATACACCGAAGATGTAACTTACGTTGATTTAACCCAGCGACCGTTTACAGTGCGATCGGACGATCGAGAAATCAAAACCCACACCATAGTAATTGCTACAGGCGCCACTGCTAAAAGGTTGGGTTTGCCTAGCGAGCACGTATTTTGGAGTCACGGCATTTCTGCCTGTGCGATTTGCGACGGGGCTACCCCAATTTTTAAAGGAGTAGATTTAGCTGTCATCGGCGCGGGCGACACCGCAGCGGAAGAATCTATTTATTTGACAAAATACGGCTCTCACGTCCATATGTTGGTGCGGCGCGGTCAGATGCGCGCTAGCAAAGCCATGCAAGACCGAGTGCTGAGCAATCCTAAAATTACGGTGCACTGGAACACCGAAGCTGTGGATGTTTTGGGAGTGCCGGGAAGCAAAATGGATGGGTTGAGAATTAGAAATATTGAGACTGGTGCTGAAACTGATTTGCAGGTGAAAGGTTTGTTTTACGCGATCGGTCACACTCCCAACACTCAACTCTTCCAAGGCCAGCTAGACCTTGATGAACAGAGCTATATCGCCACCAAACACGGCTCGCCAGAAACCAGTGTCGATGGAGTTTATGCTGTCGGTGACGTGCAAGACCACGAGTTTCGTCAAGCCATCACCGCCGCAGGTAGTGGTTGTATGGGGGCGATGCTGGCAGAGCGCTGGCTCTCAGTCAACGCTTTAACCCAGGAATTCCATCAAACAGAGGAATCCCAGTCACCCGCAGCGCCGGAAGCTCCTAAAGTTCGGAAAACTAGCGAGAACTTTGATATCAATGACACCCGCCACGAGGGAGGTTTTGCTTTGCGGAAGTTGTTCCACGATAGCGATCGACTGATTGTAGTTAAATACTCGGCTCCGAGTTGCGGCCCTTGCCACAGTCTCAAACCAATTTTGAGCAAAGTCATAGGTGAGTTTGAGGGCAAAATCCACTACGTGGAAATCGACATCGAAGAAGATCCCGAAATTGCTGAAAATGCTGGCGTGATTGGTACGCCGACGATTCAGTATTTCAAAGACAAAGCTTTGGTGACTGAGCTTAAAGGAGTTAAGCCGAAAAGTCAGTACCGCGAGTTAATTGCCAGCAATCTGTAAGTTCGTGTCCGCAGAGGATGACTCTAATTACATTGGTTTGTAGTGAGGACTTCAGTCCTTCTTGCGCGCGGACTGGCATTCCGAACGATCGAACGAAAGCCGATTGGTTTGTAGTGAGGACTTCAGTCCTTCTTTGGAGCGGACTAAAGTCCTCACTACGAACGAAAGCCGATTGGTTCGTAGTGAGGACTTCAGTCCTTCTTGCGCGCGGACTGGCATTCCGAACGATCGAACGAAAGCCAATTGGTTTGTAGTGAGGACTTCAGTCCTTCTTGCGCGCGGACTGGCATTCCGAACGATCAAACGAAAGCCGATTGGTTGGTAGCGAGGAATGCGAGTCCGCACCCGGAAGGACTGAAGTCCTCACTACGAACCTGACTGATCGCCTGCGACGATGTTTGATAAAATTAGGACTGACGATCGCATGACACAAACTAACTTGAATCTCCAGCCCGACTACTGGAATCAAATTTGGCAACAAGAAGGCGCCGGAACTTGGCGTCGATATCCCGGCTGTTTCGGCAGAATTTGTTGGGGTGTCGGACACGGGCTGGAAGTTTTGGAAATTGGATGCGGTACGGGTATCCTCGCCAGCCAGTTGTTAGAGTTTGGCAATTCAGTAACTGGCTTAGATATTTCTGAAAGTGCGATCGCCCAACTTCCCAAACAGATCCCAGGGGTAGTTTCTATTTTACCGTCCATTCCTTTTCCCGATCGCAGTTTTGATGTGGTAGTAGCCACAGAAGTTTTAGAACATCTCGACGATGATCAAGCTTGTGTCAAAGAAGTAGTTAGGGTATTGCGATCGTCCGGCAGAGCTTTTTTTGCCGTACCCAACAATTGTCTCGGCCCGGATGAGGAACCAGAGCACGTTCGCAAGTACACTCAAGAGACGTTAACAGATTTACTTTTACCTTACGGCGACGTTTTTAGCGAGACATTTATTGATGAGTTCAGTGTTGGCGATCGAGATTTCGTTGCTCTACCAAGTATTTTAGCCGTACTTTATCTTGCCGGCGACGACTGATTTTTGTTACATTGCTAGATATAGGAGCAAAAATGAGCATTAGCGCAGCACTTAGTTCTCAACCATTTTTATCTTTTTGTGCGATCGTTAAAAATGAAAGCGAGAATTTAGCACGCTGTTTGGCCAGCGTTCAACCCTATGTTGATGAAATAATTGTAGTCGATACGGGTTCTCAGGACGATACGCCAGAAATTGCCAGTCAGTACGGAGCAAAAGTCGGATATTTTGAGTGGTGCGACGATTTTGCGGCGGCGCGGAATTATGCTTTATCCTTAGTAACGGGTGAGTGGATTTTAGTGCTGGATGCAGATGAAGAGTTAATTGTGCGATCGGCTGATTTTAGAGAAACGCTCAAATCCCAGCCAGAAGCGCTGGTTTATTCGATCGTTAGAACCGAAGTCGAGCCACAAGCGGGAATGACTCCGCTACACATGACCCGTTTGTTTCGCAATCTCCCAGAAATTAGATATATCGGTCGTTTTCACGAGCAAATCCAGTATCAAAACCGCAGTTTTAGCGACAGTGAAGTCAAAAGTTTAGATAGCGTGAGAGTCTTGCATCAGGCCAACAGCCACCAACAAGTCGCCGCCAAAGTTGTCAACCGCAACATCCCCATCTTAGAACGAACCCGACAGGAAGAAGGATTGAGCCTGATGCTGCTGTACTCCCTAGCTGGGATGTACGGCGCAGCGGGCGAGGACGAGAAAGCGCGAGACTGCTGGGAAGAAGGATTAGAAAGATTGGTGCCGCATTTGATAGACGGTCAACCTCCAGAAGAATTTGGTTTCATTCCCTCCTTAGTTTTTACTTTAGCAGGGCGATCGCTCCAAAATCAAGATTACGAAACAACGATGTTACTATGTCAGCGAGGTCTGGAATGGTGTCCCAACTATCCGCCCCTAAATTATATAGCCGGCATGACATTAATTAATCTAGGATTTCCCTTAGGTGCCGTTGCTTACTTTGAGAATTGCCTGAAACTGGGTAAAGATGGGAGCTACTATACAAGAGAACCTTTCGAGGAAAGTTTCACCACCACCGACCCGGCTTGCTGTTTGGGTCTAGCTTATATTAACCTCAAACGCTGGTCGGAGGCAGTATCGGCCTTTGAACTAGCGCTGACTTTCGATGAAAACTGCACAGCAGCCCGGGAAAATTTAGCAAAAATCCGCCAAAGCTTTACTGAGTAAACAGCTAAAAATGACACCAACCAAAATTCAGTCACCGCGATTTCTCAATATTGCCTCACCATCAAGCCTGTCAATGAAGATGATGTGGGCAGGTTTGGCAATAACTACCTTATTTATCATAGTAGCAACCTTGTCTCCAGCGATGCAAGCTTGGGGATGGCTGCAAAATCCTACCGATGCCTTAATTAACCCCATCCACGAAGCGCCGTCAGGCAATTATTGGTTTGGTACCAGCCGCAGTGGCTACGATGTTTTTTCCCGCACGCTGTTTGCTTCGCGGGCGGCTTGGCAAGTTGTGATTTTAGCGACAGCGTTGAGTTTGTTTATCGGAGTCCCGCTGGGTTTGGTTAGCGGTTATTTGGGCGGAAAGCTCGATCGCGTGTTGTTATTTTTAATGGATACAATTTATACGTTGCCGGGATTGCTGCTGTCCTTAACTTTAGCATTTGTGGTGGGAAAAGGAGTATTGAATGCGGCGATCGCCCTAAGCATTTCCTACATCCCTCAATACTACCGCGTCGTCAGGAATCACACCACCAGCGTCAAAATGGAACTCTTTGTCGAAGCCGCGCGAGCAATGGGTGCTGACACTTGGACAGTGCTGTCGCGCTACCTGTTTCTCAACGTGATTCAGAGTGTACCAGTGCTGTTTGCGCTCAACGCCGCTGACGCAATTTTAACATTAGGAGGTTTGGGATTTCTCGGTTTGGGACTTCCCGAAGAAACTCCCGAATGGGGACACGATTTGCGCTTAGCTTTAGATGCGCTACCTACTGGCATTTGGTGGACAGCTTTGTTTCCCGGTTTAGCAATGACTTTAATGGTAGTCGGGCTGTCTTTGGTAGGAGAAGGATTGAACGAGTTTGTGAATCCCAAGCTGCGGAATCAGCAGTAATAGGAAAGACTGGTTCGTAGTAAGGACTTCAGTCCGTTCTTTCCCAAGTCAAGCCCAGAAAAAAGTTAGTAATAAGGTTCGTAGTAAGGACTTCAGTCCGTTCTGTCCCCAAAAGTCAAGCCCAGAAAAAAGTTAGTAATAAGGTTCGTAGTAAGGACTTCAGTCCGTTCTGTCCCCAAAAGTCAAGCCCAGAAAAAAGTTAGTAATAAGGTTCGTAGTAAGGACTTTAGTCCGTTTTTTTTCCAACAGTCAAGCCCTAAAAAAAGTTCGTAGTAAGGTTCGTAGTAAGGACTTCAGTCCGTTCTTTCCCGAGGACTAAAGTCCTCACTACGAACCTTTTAAAACCAAACATAAGAGATGGAATATCAAAAATTTATCGAACACATATTTGAGTTGTATAATAACTGGGAAATACCGCAAGCCGAACCAAAATCAAGTCAATTCCAGCAAATAATCAACTCTTTGCAAACCACAACGACAGCCAATACAATGCAGTTGCTAAATTGGGCTGTCGAATGTATGTCTCCCGATGAAATTTACTGCGAAATCGGCTGCTTTCAAGGAGGCAGCTTAATCGGTACGCTGCTAAATCATCCAGAAATAATGGCTTGTGCCGTTGATGACTTTTCGGAATTTGATACTTTTGGCGATAGTAGCGATAATTTAGGAAAAAACTTAGCCAATTTAAACTTATCAGAACAAGTTGTTTTTTGCAATCAAAATTTTGAGGAATTTTTCTGGGATTTGCGGGAAATGCAATCACCTGATAAAATCGGTGTATTATTTTATGATGCTGCTCACGATTATCGATCGCACTTACTAGCTTTACTGTTATCCAAACCGTTTTTAGCAGACTCGGCACTGATCGTTGTCAGCAATAGCAATTGGGATGTCCCGCGTCAAGCCAACTGGGATTTTATCGCCGCCCATCCTGAATGCCAACTGCTGCTCGATTTTTCGCAGCCTAAATTTAGCAATGCTTGGAATGGCTTGCAGGTTTTGAGTTGGGATGTCAATACATCCGGTAATTACGATGGGTCAAATTTTCAGGAATTCCGCAGTCAAGCTGCAATTCAATCAATTTACGATTTGCAGCAATCCGATCGCCAAAAAATCGCAGAAAAACTCTACAATCAAGCTTTAAACCTGCACCAAGCGGGAAAATTTATCGCAGCAGAGGAGAAGTACCAGCAAGTTTTGCAGTACGCTCGCCTGTTTGTAAATGCTTGGCAAAATCTCGGTATACTTTATTATGCCACAGAGCGGTATCGAGAAGCGCAACAAATGCTTGTCGAATCTTTGGCGCTGGATTCATCTGTAGCTGGCGCTCATTACAGTTTGGGCTTGGTGTTGGAAAAAACCGGGGATGTTATCGGTGCCGTGAGAGCTTATCGAGAGGCGATCGCCCTCGATGCCAATTGCATTGATGCTTGTAATAACTTAGGCAATATTTTCTCACAAATCGGCGATCGCGATCGAGCAGAGTCATTTTACCGTCAAGCGATCGCAATTAATCAAACTCATTTTGGCAGCTACCTAAATCTCGGCAACTTGCTGCTATCGCAAACAGAAGTCGATCGAGCGATCGAGCTTTACGAAACTGCCCTGCAATTGCAACCCGGTGCTGCTGAAGTTGCAGCCAATCTCGAATTTGCCCGCAGCCTGCAAAATAATCCAATTCAAGCATACCTTTATTTTGGCAACGATTGCTATGGGCGCGGCGAATATCAACAAGCCATTACCCAGTATCGCAAATTTTTAGAAGTTCAAACAGGCGAAATTCAATTATACTCTAATTTGGCTAACTGCTACGAACATTTAGAAGAATATGCAGCCGCCATTCAAGTGTGCCGGGAGGCGATCGAGCTTTTTCCAGCAGACGCCAGTCTTTACCGCAAGTTAGTCTCAGCTTTGCTAGCCTCCGGGAGAACTTCAGAAGCAATTTTAATTGCAACGCAAGCGTCAAGTTTATTTCCCGAAGACAGCTTTTTCAATCCGGGACAGTATTTAATTTTACCGGTGATTTATGAAAGTGTAGAGGAAATAGCTGTTTATCGCGATCGCTTCGAGACAGGAATCAAACTCTTAATTCAACAAACCAGCCTAGATACAGATGAAGGCAAACAAAAAGCTTTAACAATTATCGGCCAGCACACCAACTTTTTTCTAGCTTATCAAGGCTGCAACGACTTAGAGATCCAGAAACAGTACGGGGAATTTGTTCGCAGAGTCATGGCGGCAAACTATCCGCAGTGGACAAAAGATTTACCGCTACCTCCCCGCAGCCAAAGCGGAAAAATTCGCATCGGCTACATATCTGGCTGCTTGTGGGGACATACAGTCGGCAAATTAACCCTCGGCTGGCTGCAACACAGCAGCAACGAATTTGAAATATATTGCTATCAAATTACCGAAACGCAAGACAACTTTACTCAACAATTCCGGTTTTACAGCGATACTTTCCACTACATCCCCGGCAACTTAGAATTAATCTGCCAACAAATTATTGCTGACCAATTACACGTACTGGTTTTTCTCGATATTGGCTTGCAATCGCAAATGACTCAACTTGCAGCGTTGCGCCTTGCTCCCATTCAGTGTACATCCTGGGCGCATCCGGTGACTTCAGGATTGCCGACAGTCGATTATTTCCTTTCCAGCGACTTGATGGAACCGGAAAATGCAGCCGGACATTATTCAGAAAAATTAATTCGCTTGCCGAATATTGGCATTTGTTACCCGCAGCCAGCAATTGGCGCAGCAACGGCGACTCGTGCAAATTTTGGTCTGCGGGATGGGGCTGTGGTTTACCTCTGCTGTCAAACTCTGTGCAAATACTTGCCACAACACGACTATATTTTCGCGGAAATTGCCCGACAGGTTCCTCAAGCTCAGTTTGCTTTTATATCTCGTCCAAATGCTGATATTGGCAAGGTGTTTGGGCACCGCCTCCAGCGGACTTTTGCCGAGTACGGTTTGGATAGCGGGGAGTTTTGCACAATTTTACCGAAGATGGATGAGAAAGCTTATGGGAATCTACAACTTTTATCTGATGTTTTTCTTGACAGTTTCGGCTGGTCTGGAGGTCATACGACTTTGGAAGCGATCGCCTGCAATTTACCTATTGTGACTTGTCCGGGAGAATTTATGCGCGGCCGCCACTCCTCGGGGATTTTGCAAATGCTGGGAGTGACCGAAACAATTGCTCAAACCGCAGCAGAGTATGTAGAAATAGCCGTGAAGCTGGGGTTAGAACCGGAATTGAGGGATGGTATTGCCGATCGAATGTTCCAGTCGCACGGGAGTCTGTACGGCGATACGGCTTGCGTTGCAGCGCTGTCAGCTTTTTACTGTCGTGCGGTGGAGTCAGTTTAATTACTTGACTGCGGTAAAGACAGGTTTGCCGTCGCAACCTGCTGGTGAAAGTGGCGCAACTTGCAGGATAGGGCGAGGGTTGTAGATTTGTTTTCAATATGGTAGCGGTGGGGGAAAATTTTTTAGATTTAAACCCGAGTCTGGTTGTGATGCTCTGAGTTTCCAAACAGAATGCAACTGTTTTGTGAGTTCTCAACCCCCGATCCTGTGAGCGATCCCCATTCTTCTACTGTTAATCTACAATTGAAAATGGTAAGAGTTTGCTCGAAATACAGTCGCCTGTTAGGTAATTTTACTGCAAGTTGCTGCGGTCGCTTAATCGGCTGTTTATATGGCAGCGGATATTTTTTAAGCAATTATAAAGTTGCCGGTATGTTCAATAACTAGGTCAGTGGAATCGCTACCTGGTTGAGCAGCGGGAGAGTAGGATGGAATCGATCGAGTAGTTAAGAGGCGATCGAGGCGATCGCATCCTAATCGGCTCTGCCTCGGCGAGATCGAGCTAAACTTAGTAATATTGGACTTAAGTTGTTTCTGAGATTAAAATGAATCTAGATATTAGTTAGAGACACGGAGAATCCCGCTGGCAGTTCGGAGCGTACAATTACCGCACGAGCGAACTCTTAGCAGGTTTTCACGGCGTTGCTGTTATCCCTCAGGCAGCAAAGCTCCCAGCCAAGCTTAAATGAGAATGTGACGTTACCAACTTAATGTGATGTAATGTCAAAATCATGCCCAATTTTTCAAAATTGAGCTAACTTAACAAAGAAAGCCCCCTGTTGCACTACTAAACCCGCAACGCTTCATTTGGGGTCATCGTCGGTCTCTCATCCAGAGTTGCCGACTTACAACTAAAGCTCGCAAGCTTTATTCAATCGCAGATTGCGTATGATTCAATTCAGGGAAACAGGGTAAAGATGGGTGCATTTATACGGATTGTATTGGTCTCAATTCCGGCAAGTCGAAAACTGTCTGCTAAGTGTCTGGCCAACTACGCCGCAGCCGTTCACCCAGATATTCGCCGAAAACAGCGCCGTTCGATGGTGCCAAAGTTTTGCGGGCAGTTCTCAGGATTGAGCAGATCCAGACACGAGTCTGTATTGTCAAGCTAAGCTGACAAAGTTTCCAGGTTCCCGACAAAAAACGGCAAACAACTTCCATTTTTTGTGAGAAAGGCTACAATCGGGAAGGTCTTGGTAAGATCCTATTTCACAGTATCCTGCTTTGACCCTCTGAGGAAGTTGCGTTTGAGGCAGCCGAACCGCATTTGAGGTGGCAACAAATCGCCGTGCAACTGTGATGTCAGACAACATCGTGAAAGCAGCAGGCGACCAAAAAGGTCACTTCTTGAATGCAGAAAAGTTAGAGGGTTCCGTGCCAGAAAACTTGCGCGGGTAAAATATCGAAGTGGCGAAGGAAAAAGCCAGTATTTTTTGAGGTGCGATCGCTCGCATTTGAGGTTGCGATTTTCTGGAGAAGCTATCGCAGATGATGCGGTAATTTGTTGCGAATGAAAAAACCGCAGGCTGAAAAATCGGAAATCGCGGTGTTAAAATCTGCGATCTTAGATAGGATAGGCTGGTTGCTTCAAACCAAAACTCGAACTTGGACTCATAAAACTGGTGCAGTTTCGGTAACTGCTGGACTTAGCAGACATAAAATCCCACTATTTCTTCCTGCGGGAATGTCAATACTGGCTAACTTGTCTAAACTACAAACAGACACTATTCCACTGTTATTTATTCTTTAATTCAGGAGCATGAGGAAGGCAGCATGATCCAGGCTAACAGCGTACTCGAAACCAAAATCAAACCCCAAATGGAAACAATCGATTTGCTTCGGAACGCCGAAAGCGTTCTACCCGAGAGTGAGTTGGAACTCTTTATCGACGAAGAAGACGATCGAGAAGATTTTTTAGACAGTTCCTCCGAGGAAGACGACACTAAAGGTGGGAAAGGCGCTAAAGCCCGCCGTCGGGCTCAGGCCAAGAAAAAGCATTATACAGAAGACTCTATTCGTCTTTACTTGCAAGAAATCGGTCGCATTCGACTGCTGCGAGCAGATGAAGAGATTGAACTCGCACGCAAAATTGCGGATTTGCTCGAATTAGAGCGAGTTCGAGAACAACTGCTCGAAGAGTTAGACCGCGAACCCAAAGATAATGAGTGGGCTACTGCTGTAGATATGGCACTACCAGCATTTCGCCACCGACTCCACGTCGGGCGGCGGGCCAAGGAGAAGATGGTACAGTCAAACCTGCGTTTAGTGGTGTCGATCGCCAAAAAATACATGAATCGCGGTTTGTCGTTCCAAGATTTAATTCAGGAAGGCTCTTTAGGCTTGATCCGTGCCGCTGAAAAATTCGATCACGAAAAAGGCTACAAGTTTTCCACCTACGCAACTTGGTGGATACGTCAAGCCATCACCAGGGCTATAGCCGACCAATCGCGTACCATCCGCCTGCCGGTTCACCTTTACGAAACCATCTCGCGGATCAAGAAAACTACCAAACTGCTGTCTCAGGAAATGGGTCGCAAGCCTACGGAAGAAGAAATTGCTACCCGGATGGAGATGACGATCGAGAAGTTGCGCTTCATCGCCAAATCTGCACAATTGCCAATCTCTCTCGAAACTCCGATCGGCAAAGAAGAAGACTCACGTCTGGGAGACTTTATTGAATCTGACGGGGAAACGCCAGAAGATCAAGTCTCAAAAAACTTGCTCAGAGAAGATTTGGAAAGTGTTTTGGACACTCTCAGCCCCCGAGAACGGGATGTACTGCGGTTGCGCTACGGTTTAGACGACGGACGGATGAAGACCTTAGAGGAAATCGGTCAAATCTTTAACGTCACTCGCGAGAGAATTCGTCAAATCGAAGCTAAAGCGCTGCGGAAGTTGCGCCATCCCAACCGCAACAGCATCTTAAAAGAATATATCCGCTAGAGTCATTGTCTGGCATCACCCAAAAGAGTGATTTCCACTCTTTTGGGGCGGCACCCCTCGCCCTAAAAAGAGCGATCGCTGTTAAACATTGTGCCACTAAACGCACGGCTGCAATTTGCTATTAGCTGTGGGTAAATTTTATTGCATAAATTGCGCTGCTAAAAACGCACGGGCAAAATTTTGGGAGTCCCCAAAGGAACTCCCAAGCTTTGGAGTGTCTCAAAAGTTTTAACTACAAAATTAGATTCAGTGTTAGGACTGACCCACGGGTAGCCAGAAACCGGGTTTTTTTACGAAAATTATGCGCTGTAGTCCGCAGATTAGGTAAAAAACCCGGTTTCTTTGTCGGGAGTGCCTCCAAGAATAAGTTTCAAGAAAAGAATGCAACCCTAAACACTTATGGAAAGCATTCCCAATCTCAAATCTCAAATGGTATTAGATCAGGCCCCAGAAGTGAAGCAAACCTTGACCAGAAACCAATTCAATGATGACAGCGGCAGAGAAACCAATCATTGCTAAACGACCGTTCCAATTTTCAGCTCCTGCGCTGAAGCCCCAGTCCCAAGCATTGCGTTTTTGTTCTTGCATAGTGCGAACTCCTTTCGTTAACTTTTGTAAGGCTTATGTAAATTAATATAACAGTAACTTGAAAAAAATGCAATCTTGTGATTTTTGAGAACTCTGACCAGCCCAAAAATGAGTGCAAGCCCCCGACACCAGATCTGGATAGCCTAAAATTTTAGATATTTGAACAAGCGATCGGACAAAGCTCCTGATCAAGATCCAGATTGACTGCGCCACAAGTCAATTTAAAATCTCAAATCTCAAATCGATCGACCTTTTTGATGTTCCCTACCGAGGAAAAATCGCCAATTCGGTATCAGGATCGAACAAGTGAATCTTGTCATGGGCGATCGCCAGCCAAAGCTCCTCACCAACACGGATCGATCGCTCAGGAGGAACCCGCACCTGCATCCGCACGGCGGGAGCATCAGTCAAACACACCCGCAAATAAGTTTCATGTCCCAAAGCCTCGACAAGTTCCACTTGTACCGACAGATTTTTGGTAGCAGGAGGGTTAATGCTCAGATGCTCGGGGCGGATGCCCAAAATCAGCTTTTTCCCGTCGTATCGTTGTAGATTTTTCGCCCAAATATCCGGCAAAGTAAAGCGAAATAGCGGGTGAGAAATCAACAGCGGAGCTGTCAACTGCACGGGTAAAAAATTCATCGGCGGAGAACCGATAAACTCAGCCACAAACAAATTAGCAGGTTTGTTGTAAAGCTCTAGAGGTTGAGCGACTTGCTGAAGCTGACCGGCATTCATAATCGCAATGCGATCGCCCATAGTCATCGCTTCGGTTTGGTCGTGAGTCACATAAATAGTAGTAGTTCCCAACTGTCGCTGCAACTGCACAATTTGCGATCGAGTTTCCGCCCTCAACTTAGCATCAAGATTCGATAGCGGTTCGTCCATCAAAAACACCTCAGGATTGCGAGCCATCGCCCTACCCAAAGCTACACGCTGCTTTTGCCCTCCCGAAAGTTGTTTCGGCAAGCGATGTAAAAGCGGTTCTATTTGCAATAATTCAGCCACCTTCAGGACTCTTGCTCCTACCGCCTTTTCCCGTTCCGAAAAATAGCGCAAACCAGGAGGAAATTTGCGAGTTGCTCCCACCAAAAAATCCTGCCACGAACTATATAATTGCTCCTGGTTTACATGAGAAGCTAAATAATTAATAACCTCTTCTATCTTATTTTTGATTTGTTCTGCCTTCTCCCTTCTTGCTTTTTCTGTCTCTGTCTCTTCTTCCTTATTCCTTCTTCCTTCTGCCGACTTTCCTCGGACTTCTTCCGACTTCCCTCGGACTTCTTCCTTATTCCCTCTTCCCTCTTCCGACTTCCCTCGGACTTCTTCCTTTTGTGAGCGGCGCAATCCAAAGGCGAGATTGTCGTAAACACTTAAGTGAGGGTAGAGAGCATAATTTTGAAATACCATAGCGATATTGCGGTCTTTAGGAGGCAAATCATTAAGCAGGCGATCGCCAATCCAGATATTACCGGCTGTCAAAACTTCCAAACCGGCGATCGATCGCAGCAAAGTGCTTTTTCCGCAGCCAGAAGGCCCCACCAACACCATGAATTCCCCGTCGAGAACGGTCAGGTTAATCCGTCGCAAAACAGTGTTAGACGAAGAGCTAGGAGTCTCTGTCGAGACACTTTCTCCGACGCTATTTGCTACTTTTCCCTGTTCTCCTTGGCGGAGGGGAAAACTTTTGTATATATTTTCTAATACAACTTGCGGCATCAAACGATTTTAGATTTTAGATTTTAGATTTTAGATTGGGGAATTGGGGAATTGGGGAATTGGGGAATTGGAGGCAGAGCCTCCGGCTTTGTATTCTCAGGCAGAGCCTGAAAACAAGGCTTATTTCCTATTACCAATTCCCCATTACCAATGACCAATGACTAATGACTATTGACTATTGACTGCTAATAACCTTGATAATTCTTTCACCGGGATTGAGGTCAAAAACCCGATCGCCCGGAGCATCTTTCCCCCAAAAAGCTATAGCATCAGTAGTCGATCGCAGCCAGCGACCAGAATTAGTAAAAAGTTTAACATCCGTACCCGGAACAGCCGACAGCAAGCCAACTAAAGCATCCTTAGGTTCAGCGAAGCGAAAAGCTTGAGTACCAATTTCGCCGCGGTTAGTCAGCCTAACAGAACCGGCAGGCATTCGTTTTGCCCAACCCAACTCCGAAAATAGCACCAGACTGTCTTCCGGGTCGATAGTGATGCAGCCTACCAACTGTTCCTGCTTCCGCAATCTCGTTACTTGAGACCCCTGGGCGGTGCGGCCCATGGGCGGGAGTTGTTCGTCATCGACATCAAATCGCAGGACTCGGCCTCCAGAAGTTGCGACGGCTACTTGGTCGCCAACTTTGCTCAGACTAGCAGTGCGGAGCCGATCGTCCTCCTTGAGTTTAACAACGGTAATGCCGCGATTAGTCAAATCAGCAAATTCCTGCATCGGCAAGCGCTTAATTTTCCCTTGCTGAGTCAGAGTTACCAAATCTGCGGCTTCGGAACTTTCGGGCAAAACAAAGTGTGCGATCGTGATTTCTGAAAAAGCGCGGCCTGCACTTTCTTTAGTAGCACTCGGCGACAACAAACCGACAATCGGCGTGCCGCGGTCTTTTTGGCTGCTAGGAATATCGGCCACTTTCAGAGGGTAAGCTTTGCCATTAGGAGTGAGGACGACCAAAGTGCGATCGGTTTTCGTCAGGTTTGCCGTCACAATAAAATCATCATTTTTTTCTAAAGCTGGAACCGACTTTTCGCGACTTTTCGAGCGCGCGCGTTCCCCCGCAGGCGTGCGGCGCACGTACTGCTTGTGCGTAAATTCAACAATAGTTTCCTCTGGTTCTACAACAGGCAATAAGTTAGTCTGAATCGTTGCCGGCAACAACGGCTTGACACCAGAGTTTTTCTTACTAGAAACTTGCGGTTCGGCTTTTCCCTCACCTCCTGCACCCTTGGCGAATTTTGTGCGGCGCGGGTCAGCGTACTTACGTTTGAGCGAGCGAAATTCCTTTTTCAAAGCCTTCAAGAGTTCGCGCCTGTCGCTCAACAACCGCTGCAATTCTTGAATGTTTGCCATCAACTCATCAAACTCGGATTGCAAATTTTGCCTTTCCAAACCAGTCAACCGGCGCATCGGCATCGCCAAAATCGCATCAGCTTGACTTTCGCTCAAATCGAGGCGAACTTGGAAAGTTTGCTTAGCAGTAGTGCCGTCAGGAGAATTTCTCAGAATGTCGATCGCAGTATCAAGATTTGTCAAAGCCAACATTAAGCCTTGGACAATATGACAGCGACGTTCTGCCGCCTGCAACTCGTAATTGTAGCGGCGGGTAAGAGTCACTTCTCGGAAATTCAGAAATTCCTGCAATAACTGTCTGAGGGTCAACTGTCGGGGTTGACCGTTCACAATTGCCAGCAAAATTGCACCAAAATTTGTTTGCAGGTCAGTTTGTTGGTAAAGTCGAGCCAGAACCGCTTCAGGGGTAAATTCCCGCTTGAGTTCAATTACAACTCGAATGCCGTCGCGATCGCTCTCATCGCGCAAATCTGCAATACCGTCGAGGCGACCGGCATTCACCAACTCTGCGACCTTTTCAATCCAACCCGCCTTATTGACTTGAAACGGAAATTCCGTCACGACGATCGCCGTTTTAGTCCGCACCTTGCGATTTCCAGGCACTTCTTCCACCCCTGCCACACCCCTGACCGCAATGCTGCCTCGACCCTTAGTATAGGCATCAAAAATGCCCTCAGAGGCGACAATTTCCCCTCCGGTGGGGAAATCTGGGCCGGGAATCAGTTCCAGCAACTTCTGATCTGAGAGATCCGGGTTTTCAATCAAAGCAATTAAACCATCTACCACCTCGCCCAAATTGTGTGGCGGGATATTGGTTGCCATGCCCACAGCAATGCCGCTACAGCCGTTGAGTACCAAAAACGGCAACTGAGCCGGTAGCGCCGTCGGTTCCTGCTGGGAACTGTCAAAGTTGGCAGTAAAATCAACAGTTGCGTCACCGACTTGGGTTAGCATAGCTTCGTGGGCGATCGGTGCCAGCCTAGTTTCCGTGTAACGCATCGCAGCAGCCGGGTCATTGTCCACCGAGCCGAAATTACCGTGACCTGCTAGCAAAGGATAGCGGCTCGAAAACTCCTGAACCATTCGCACCAGAGCGTCGTAAACTGATTGGTCGCCATGGGGGTGATATTTTCCCAAAACATCTCCCACTACCCGGGCGCACTTGCGGTAAGGTCTGTCTGGCGTCAAACCGAGTTCGTGCATCGCGTATAAAATTCGACGGTGAACAGGTTTTAAACCGTCGCGGACATCAGGCAAAGCTCGCCCGACAATCACACTCATGGCATATTCGAGGTACGATTGCTGCATCTCGGCGTGCAGAGCCGTAGAAATTACTTGCCCGGAAAGTAGGTTGAGTTGTTTAGCCATGAGTCCTTGTGTCCGTTAATTCCTGAGTGCAGACAGCCTCTGTCAATAATGCTCAGGTTGCCTGTCTTGAATGAAAAGCGTTTGCCGCAGGCGAACCGAAAGTTCGACAAAAACCCTTCAGCCGGAGGAGCAAAATAAATTTAATCGGTGAAAGCAGTGGTGAGAATGCCGAAGACGGGGAACACTTGCCTCTTGCTCTCCACTCTTACACTAACCTCTATGTTGCCGACTTTTGTGCCTGTCTGTCTATTTACCCCCCGCCGTGAGAAGGTTGATTCACCTGCCTGCTTTTCCTTATAATCGCTCACAAATGCCGATATTGAAGAATTCAGCAGTCAAAAAGTCACGCCGATCGGCTTCGTAGTCGGATATTTGGTCGATCGACGGAAGCCTCATCTTTTGGGCCGTCTCGATCGCTCTCAACGCCCGAATTGGGAATCCCCAACAATCTCTCGCTAGATTTGCTACTCCAAATGCCGGGGCGAAAGTACGTGCATAAAAGTTGCTTGATTCTAAGAGCAGGAAAGAAAATAATTGTCACACCTTACCGACTCTCAGTCGCAGGTTCGAGCTAAAAATAGGATACTAGAAACCTGCTACCGGGGAATGTGGAGACTCTCACCAGTGTCACATCTAGTTCTTAAAAACAACTAAACTGTCTGTGTGTAGTAGTCTAAATTATGGTACAGGGTGCTGCTGAGCATCTGTACATCCTCTGACATTTAGCGGGTCGATGATATATATGCGGGTTTTGCAGGGTTCCCGGCTGACGGCGCGAAAAACTCTGCATTTTTGACGGGGAATGTAGTCCTCGTGCCGTGTTCCTCTTTGGACTCAAGTCGCAAAGTTTCCATACTTCCCATATTTATTTATGAAAACCGTTCTGATTGTAGAGGACGATTTGGTTAATGCTCGGGTTTTTTCCAAAATACTGACTAAGCGGGGTGGCTTAGCCGTGAAGCATACGGAAAACGTGGAAGAAGTAATGCAGATTGCAGCATCCGGCGAAGCCGATTTGATATTAATGGACGTGTCTCTTTCGCGGAGCGTGTACCAGGGAAAAGCCGTAGACGGCATCAAGATTACCCAACTGCTGAAAGCAGACCCGCTAACAGCCTCGCTGCCGATTATTTTGGTAACTGCTCACGCGATGGCTGGCGATCGAGAAACCTTCCTAGATCAAAGCGGTGCAGACGGTTACATTTCCAAACCTGTAGTAGATCATCAAGAGTTTGTCGATCGGATCAAAGCTTTGCTACCCTAAAGCGAACGAACTCTTAAACATTAGGAATAAGTCAGATTTTCCTAACGTTTAGTCAGAGTTTTAATTGTTTGGTGAGTTCAAACAATTAAAACTCTTGCACTATCCATTTATCTGGAATTTTATAGCAATCGCCACAGCGGTGAGGACATAAATAACCTCATGAATAGAGCCTATAGCCCATAGCAGAAACGGTTTGATTTCCTTGACGAAGCAACTGTCCACTCTTCGACTTCCCTCGACTTCGCTCGGGACAAGTCGCTTTTCGCGCAAGCTGTCTACTGTCAAGCGGCCCACTGCTATAACTGAGGCATTCAGACAAAAGCCTTCTGCCTTCAGCAGACACCAAGGAGCGCGTTTAAGCAATCCTGCGAGTTTAAAATGCGATCGGATCGCTTCCCTAGTTCTCTGCGGGTAAGAGCAGAAAACAACATCATAATTTTCAAGTAATCAAAGGCGTAAGAGAGTACGTTGCTGTTGAGCAAAAAAACCGCGCAGCTTTTGCAAGACTGCTAGCTGCGCGGTAGCCTAAATTTTCAAATTAGTCCTCGTCCTCATCGAAGTCATAATCGATATCGTCGTCATCGTCAGCGCCGGCCCCCAAAGAATCCTCCTCAGCCAAGCCGACAAAATCGTCGTCATCAACCTCAACTTCCTCAAAATCCTCTTCGGACTCAATTTCAGGGGTGCGGTCGATCTCGAAAGCGCTTTCGATCGTATACTTGCGGCGGGCTGTGCGATCGTCCAACACGACATCTTCTTGCAAATCTTGGAGCTCGTCGTCAAAGACGGCACCGTCAAAACCGGCATCCTGGACGCTGGCATCTTCGTAGGCGTTGAATCCGGTGCCGGCGGGAATCAGGCGGCCGATGATCACGTTTTCTTTGAGGCCGCGCAGCCAGTCGGATTTGCCTTCGATCGCAGCTTCGGTGAGTACCCGAGTCGTTTCTTGGAAGGAAGCTGCGGAAATGAAGCTGTCGGTATTGAGTGATGCTTTGGTAATGCCCAGCAGTACGGGGGTGTAGTCGGCGGGTGCGCCGCCGGTGATGGACATGGCTTCGTTGACTTGTTCGACTTGTCGCAGTTCGACTAACTCGCCCGGGAGCATGGTGGTGTCGCCGCCGTCCTCCATGCGGACTTTGTTGGTCATCTGGCGGACAATCACTTCGATGTGTTTGTCGGAAATATCTACGCCTTGAGACTGATAGACGGATTGCACTTCGTTGACTAAAAAGGTCTGCACTTGCTGGAAGCTCTCCAAGGCTGCCTCGAAGGTAGGCTGGCGTTCTTTGAGAACTTGGAAGAATACTTCGAGAATTTCGTGGGGGTTGGCGGGGCCGTCGGTTAAGGCTTCGGCGACGCCGACGCGCTGTCCGTCGGAGACGATGGGGTTTTGACCGGGTAACAAGGGATATTGCTCGATGCGGCCGTCGTCTTCGACTACGGCGAGTTCTACAATGTCGTCATCTACAGCGACTTGAGCGGTGCCGGGGCGTTTGGCGAGAATGCAGGCTTCTTTTGGCTTGCGTCCTTCGAGGAGTTCTTCAATCCGCGGTAGGCCTTGGATGATGTCTCCGGTTTTGGCGCGCTCGAAGACGAGGATGACGAGGTTGTCTCCGCGCTGTACGAGGTCGCCGTCGTCTACGTGGAGTACGGCTCCGGCGGAGACGCGGTAGGGGCGGGCTACTCGCAGCAGGATTTGGGCGGGTTCGGTGTCGGATGCGGGCGTGACTTTGACGACTTGACCGGATTCTTCGAGGATGACGCCGGGGGCGACTTCGGTTCCGGCTACTAGGAGCTGACCTGGGCTGACTTCTGGGGTGCTGGCGACGGAAACAGAGATGGAGTCGGCGGAGCGCATGACTAGGAGCCTGCGGACGGGTTCGCCTTGTCCTTCGCGGATGCCGCGGACGATGCCTGCTTCTTTGCAGAGGATTTCGGTGCGGGCTACGACTGCGCCTGGGGCGATCGACTGTCCGTCTTCTACCAAAAGTCTGGTGTGGGTGCTGCCTTGGGTGGGGTCTGCGGATACGTCGCGGCGGATGACTAGCGATTCCAGGATTACTAGCTGCAAGCGGAAGGCTTTGGAGGTGCGATCGCCCTGGCCTTCGACTAATGCTAGATCGCTGTTGGCTGCATCGGCTGCTTCAGTTTCGGCGAATTCGTCGTCGGTGTCGGATTCGTCGGGCAACAGTTCGATGTCTGCTGCTAGTTGGGGGGCTCCGGAGCCGATTTCGAGAATGAGCTGAGTCCGCAGCAGTTCGAGTCCTTCGACGGATTTGACGCGCTCTCCGTCTTTGTAGGGGAGGCGCTGGACTGCTTTGAGGGCGATCGATTCGTTGAGGGCTGTCTGGGAAGGTACGGGCGGTTTGTCGGGGACTGGGAATTCGATAACGGGGCGCAGCAGTAGGGCTGGGCCTTCGGGGGTTTCGATGTATTCGGCGTAGCCCAATTCTTCGGCAATTAAGCCTGGTTCGATTTCTTGACCGGCGTTGACTATTTGTCCTTCGCCTAGGGTGAGCGGGGGGCGATCGACGGCGTGGAGGGTTCCGGGTTTGATGACGATTTCGCGGAGGATGTCGTTTTTCTGGGTGACTTCTACGGCGCCGCTGGTTTGGCAGAAGATGTCTTTGACGACTTCGGTTCCGGCTTCGACGTATTGGCCGTCTTCGACTAGGAGCAGGGAGATGTCTTTGTTGACTTCGTGGCATTCTTCGGGAATCCACAGCAGGGTGCCGCCTTTGACGACTTCGTAGCCGAGTTTGGCTTTGCCGCGTTTGTGGACTTCGACTCCGGCGTATTTGACGATGCCTCCGGTGGCGGTGCGGTAGCTGTCGTCGAGGAGTTCGGCGACTACTTCGCCGTTGATGACTTTGCTGCCGGGGGCGGTTTTGAGGGAGAACCGCTGGTTGGAGGAGGTTTCGATGACGTAGTGTTCGCGGCCACCGGCGCTTTCGGCACGGACGATCGCTTGGTCGAGCAGGACTTGGGCGGTGATGATTTCGATTTCGCGTTCGTCGGCGATGCGGACGACGCCGCCGTGTTCTGAGATCAGTTTGGTTTCGGCGATGACGCTTTCGGCGGCGATGCGGGAGCCGTTTTTGACGGCCGGTTCGGCGCCGGGGGGCAGGTTGTAGACTTCGCCGGAGAGTATCCAAATCAGCCCGCCCCGGCTGGCGGTGCGGGTGGTGTTGCCTTGGCGGTCGGTTTTTTCTTCGGGTACGAGGTCGGCAAATTTGGCTTCGCCGGCGAGGTCGGAGGCTACGTCGGTGGTGACTTTTTCTGTGGTTTTGCGGGCGGCGCGGCCGATGATGGGGACTTCGGCGAGGATTTGACTGGTGATGGCGTGCTGTCCGTCTTTGACCATGACTGTTGAGCCTTGGGCGATCGCGAATTCTACTTTGAGTTTCTGATTTTTGGCGCCGGATTTGCCTTCTTCATAGCCGTCGCCCTCGAGTACGAGTTTGCCGTTGTTTTCGGCGACGAGGGCTTCTTCGCCGTGTCTGGTGCGGAAGGCGCGGGTGCGGAGGTTTTTGAATTTGGCGGTGCCGGGAAATGGTGCGCGTTCTTGTTTGGCGACTTCTCCGGTAAATACGCCGCCTGTGTGGAAGGTTCGCATGGTGAGCTGGGTTCCGGGTTCGCCGATCGACTGAGCGGCGATAATCCCGATGGCTTCTCCCATGTCTACCATTTTGGAGTGGGCGAGGCTCCAGCCGTAACAGCACTGGCAGACGGAACGGGTGGCTTCGCAGGTGAGGGGCGATCGCAGGTAGACTTCTGCGACTCCGGCTTTGCCGATTTCGCCTGCGAGTTCTTCGGTAATTGGCTGGTTGCGGACGGCTTTTTCGCTGCCGTAGGATACGATTTCGCCTGTTTTGGGGTGCACCGCGTCTTGGGCAAATACGCGGCCCAGAAGGCGGTCTTTGAGGGGAATCAGCACGGTTGCGCCGTCGGTCATGGGGCGGACGCGAATTCCGCGCTGGGTGCCGCAGTCTACTTCCCGCACGATTACGTCTTGGGATACGTCTACTAAGCGGCGCGTGAGGTAGCCGGAGTCGGCGGTGCGGAGGGCGGTGTCTACGAGGCCTTTGCGCGCGCCGTAGGAGGAGATGATGTATTCGGTGACGGTGAGTCCTTCGCGGAAGTTGGTTTTAATTGGCAAGTCGATGATTTCGCCTTGGGGGTCTGCCATCAATCCGCGCATTCCGACGAGTTGCCGCACTTGGGAGATGTTGCCCCGGGCGCCGGAGAAGGCCATCATATATACCGAGTTGAGGGGGTCTGTGGCTCGGAAGTTTTTGACTACTTCGTCTTTGAGGTCTTCTGAGGTGCTGTTCCAGGTGTCGATTACTTTCTGAAAGCGTTCGACTTCGGTGATTTCGCCTCTGGTGTATTTCTGTTCGGTGATTCGGATTTCTTCTTCGGCTGCTTCGAGCAGTTGTCGTTTGATGGGCGGTACTTGCAGGTCGTCTACACTAATTGAAACTCCTGCTCTGGTTGCAAAGCGGAAACCCAAGTCTTTGAGTTTGTCTGCCATTTGCGCCGTGCGGGCCGTTCCATAGTTCATGAAAGACCAAGAGATTAATTTTTTGAGCTGACCTTTGTCAACAACTCGATTGCGAAAAACAATTTCTTTTTTTTCTGTCATTTTTTTGGGCTGGTAAGTGTAATTGGTATTTCTGCTGTTGTAATTGCTAATATCGTGTCCGATCGACTAACCGCAGTAAGATTCGATCGCGCGTGCGGACTCCAGTTCTCTGGTTTAGAGCGGACTGAAGTCCGCACTACGAGCCGTTTTTTAGATGCTGCTAATCGACCGGACACGATCTAAATTGGTAGTTGGCAATTTGCTGGGTGTTTTTTTCTGGTTCGAGCGCCATTATTTATTAGCAATCGATTTTCATTTTTCACCCGAAAGAATTGGTTGAAAGCCTCTCTCTTATCTTGAGAAATTCAATTCAGATTATTCATTAATCCAATCCTCATTACTGCCTGATAGAGTTCGCTGTCAACTGTCAACTGTCAACTGTCAACTGTCAACTGTCAACTGTCAACTGTCAACTGTCCCAGACTTCCTAATTGTTGATTACCGATTCGATCGTTTGGTGATAGATAATCCTGCCCGGAGTAGTACGAATAAATTGAGTGATCAACTTACCCTCTGCGTCTTCCCGAACCCGGCGGAACTTGTATTCTTTGGTCACAGTACCGTCAGTCGATCGCTCCGTCTTCAGAGGTTCTCCCTCGGGTTCTATGTTTTCTATAGCGCCTTGGAACCTCACCCACACGTATGAGTGCAAGTTAATGACCCCTTGTTCGTAAGCTACGACAGCATCGGTAAGGTTAGAGAAATAGTGGCCTGCTCCTTTTTGAGCATCAAGATTTTCGGCTGTCAAATAATAGCAACCGAGTACCATATCTTGAGAAGGAGTGACGATCGGTCTGCCGGTTGCTGGCGACATAATGTTGTTAGAAGCCAACATCAGCAAGCGCGCTTCCGCCTGAGATTCCAGGGACAAAGGCACGTGCACGGCCATTTGGTCGCCGTCAAAGTCAGCGTTAAAAGCCGGACAGACTAGCGGGTGAAGCTGAATCGCCCTCCCGTCTACCAAAATCGGCTCGAAGGCTTGAATTCCCAAACGGTGCAGCGTCGGGGCCCGGTTCAGCATCACGGGGTGTCCTTCAATCACTTCTTGCAGCACGTCCCAAACGCTGGGATCGTTGCGCTGGATCAGTTTTTTGGCAGCTTTGATGTTGTTGACGAGTCCTTGGCGGATCAAGCGGTGGATGACGAAAGGTTGGAAAAGCTCGATCGCCATTTCCCTCGGTAAACCGCACTGATGAATTTTCAGTTTCGGCCCCACAACAATTACCGATCGTCCAGAGTAGTCAACCCGTTTCCCGAGCAAGTTTTGCCGGAAACGACCTTGTTTCCCTTCAATAATGTCTGACAACGACTTCAGCGGACGGTTATTTGCGCCCACCACAGTCCGGCCCCGACGCCCGTTATCAATCAGCGCATCCACGGCTTCTTGTAACATCCGCTTTTCGTTGCGAATGATAATTTCCGGCGCCAGAATTTCTTGCAGTCTCGCCAAGCGATTGTTGCGGTTGATGACTCTCCGGTAGAGGTCGTTGAGGTCGCTCGTTGCAAAACGTCCACCGTCTAGCTGTACCATCGGCCGCAAGTCCGGCGGAATCACCGGAATCACGTTGAGCACCATCCAATCGGGATGGGAACCGGTAGCGATAAAGTTGTCGATTACCCGCAAGCGTTTAATCAACTTCGCCCGTTTTTGACCTTTAGCATTAGCAATATCTTCCCGCAGCTTTTCAGCTTCACTTTCTAGCGGAATGTTTTGCAGCAAAACTTGCAAAGCTTCTGCACCAATTCCTACTTCTACGCCCGTCAGCGTGGAATCTTCGCTGTAAAGTTCGTCTTCTATTTCCAGCCAAGCATCTTCTGTGAGCAATTGCTTGTATTGCAGCTTTTCTGCATTACCAGCATTCAGCACAACATAGGCGTTGAAATAAACAATTTGTTCGACATCGCGCAGCGGCATATCTAACAAAATTGCCATGTAACTCGGGATGCCTTTGAGATACCAAACGTGAGCTACTGGAGCTGCTAGTTTGATAAATCCCATCCGGTGGCGGCGGACGCGAGATTCAGTGACTTCTACACCGCATCTCTCGCAAACAATACCTCTATGCCGAACTCTTTTGTACTTACCACAATGACATTCCCAATCTTTTGCAGGCCCAAAAATGCGCTCGCAAAACAAGCCGTCCATTTCAGGTTTTAATGTCCTATAGTTGATCGTCTCGGGTTTTGTAACTTCGCCAGTTAGCTGACCATTGGGTAAAGTTCTTTCTCCCCATTGTCTAATTCTTTCTGGTGAAGCTAACCCAATCTTTACGTAATCAAATCTTTGTTCGATCTTAGCCATTCTTGACTCCAATTGACGATTTACTAGAAATTATTGGCTGTGATTTATCTTTTTTGATTGATTGTTTAACGACTAAATCAATGTCATACTCCTTTATATGTGACATAATTTCTTATGTCATAAATTACACTACTGGATACTCCAAATTCTCCAGCGATTTTAGCAATGGATGCTCCGGCTTTAATTCGTTCTCGCACATCCTGTGCTTGAGCAAATGTCAGCTTGCGATCGATAGATCCCCCCATACGAGTTATCGGAACTTCTTCGCCTTCTTGCTTCCAAGTGACGTGATATTTAATATCGTGTATAGTTTTGCGACCGACACTGTATGCTTCAGCTACATCCTTCATTCTCTCTCCTGCTGCTAGTTTTTGCCGAATTTCTCGCACCTGTTCCCAGTCTAATTTGGCATTGGAAAGAGGATGACTTTTTCCTTGCGTGCGTCCTTTCTTGGAAGCATCTAATAAATTCTGAGAACGAGTACCAGCCCAGAGGTGTTCTGGATTAATACAACTCGGAGTGTCGCAGGTATGGCAAGCATCCATATAAGTAGGAAGTTCATATCCTAATTTCTCTGCTAAAACAGCACGAGTAACTGTTGCCTGTTTTCCCTCTTTTGTAAAATACTTGCCATAGCCAGCACCATCTTTTGGGCCTTGGAACATTATGCAGCCATTGTCTTGAATTTCTCCTAGAAAGCGTGGGGAAACTGTGGTGAAGTTATCGGGAATATTTGTCTGAAGTATCTTAGTAATAGTTTCATGTTGTACCCCATACTCTTTTGCTAGGTGGTTCTTGATTTTTCCCGATAAATATTTAGTCTGAATTTCTCGCAGTTGTTGGATCGACAGTTTATCAATTCCCGGAATACTTTTGCGTCTGGGAGTTTTGCGATCGCGCTCCATCATCTGTCCGGTATTCTCAGCAGCCGATCCAGCGATGAGATGTTCCGGGTTGATGCAGCTTGGATTGTCGCAGGTGTGGCAAGCAAAATAACGAGAATCGAGGAATCCTGCTATTTTCGATTCGAGGACTAATCGGTGGATTAATAACGTTTTGCCATCGAGCCATTTGCGCCCGTAACCGTTGCCATACTTACTGCCTTGCCAATTAATACAGCCTGTCTCCAGGTCTAATTCTCCTTGAATTCCGGGGATAACTGTTACAATAGTCATGTCAGCGCATCTCCTTGTTAGAGCGTTGATTCGCCTCAACAGTGCTACGAACACTGTTGAGGCATTTTTATGTGAGATTGTCGATTTTAAATTTTAGATTGAATGCTGTAAAACAATCTAAAATTTAAAATCTGCAATCTCTAATCTTCGTCTTCGTCGCGCGAAAGCGATTCGTAGGTAGGCCTGGAGGGCGATCGCCGCCCACCTGCATCTGCCATCAAATCGACTTCTACGTGTTCGCTGCCTTCTTCGTTGGTATTGACCTTGTGGACGGCAATGTCTAAGCACAAAGATTGCAACTCTCGCATCAGCACTTTGAAAGATTCCGGCGTACCGGGGCGGGGGATGGCTTTGCCTTTGACGATCGCATTCAAAGCTTCGTTTCTACCCTGCATATCGTCTGACTTGACAGTCAGCAATTCTTGCAAAGTATAAGCGGCGCCGAAGGCTTCGAGAGCCCAAACTTCCATTTCCCCGAACCGTTGTCCTCCTTGCTGTGCTTTGCCGCCCAGAGGTTGCTGCGTTACCAGCGAGTAAGGGCCGGTGCTGCGGGCGTGGATTTTATCATCTACTAAGTGGACGAGTTTGAGCATATAGGCGATGCCGACGGTGACGGGGCGATCGAACGCTTCGCCGGTGCGGCCGTCGTAGACGATGGTTTTGCCGGGGGTTTTTTCGTTAAATACCCAAGGTTTGCCGGTTTTTTCGCGGGCTTCCTGCAACTTGCCGTGAACGGTTTCCCGCGACTTCTCGGCCCCGTGCATTTCATCAAACGGCACCATCTTAAAGCGCATTGACAAATTTTCACCCGCCCAGCCCAGCAAGCACTCGAAGATTTGACCGACGTTCATCCGCGACGGTACGCCCAAAGGATTGAGCACGATGTCAACTGGGGTACCGTCGGGTAAGTAGGGCATATCTTCCATCGCCAGAATCCGGGATACGATACCTTTGTTACCGTGGCGGCCGGCCATTTTGTCGCCGACTTGAATCTTGCGCTTTTGGGCTACGTAGACGCGGACTACCATGTTGGCGCCGGGGGGCAGTTCGTCGCCTTGTTCGCGGGTAAACACCCGCACGTCTACGACGCGGCCTTTTTCGCCGTTGGGGACGCGGAGAGAGTTATCGCGGACATCGCGGGCTTTTTCACCGAAGATTGCGCGCAGCAGTTTTTCTTCTGGTGGTTGGTCAGATTCGCCTTTGGGCGTGACTTTCCCGACCAAAATGTCGCTGGCTTCTACCCAAGCACCTTTGCGGATGATGCCCTGTTCGTCTAGCTGGCGCAGCGCGTCTTCGCCGACGTTGGGTATTTCGCGGGTGATTTCTTCGGGGCCGAGTTTGGTTTGGCGGGCTTCGATTTCGTATTTTTCGATGTGGATACTGGTGTATACGTCTTCGTACACCAAGCGTTCGCTAATCAGGATTCCATCTTCGTAGTTGTAGCCTTCCCAAGGCATATAAGCAACGATGATGTTCTGACCCAAAGCTAGTTCTGCCCCTTCGGTGGAGGAACCGTCGGCGAGCACTTGACCGGCTACGACGCGATCGCCCTCATAGATTAGGGGACGCTGGTTCAAGCAGGTATCTTGGTTGGAGCGCTGGTATTTTTGCAGTTCGTGCTCGACGCAGCCTGCATATTTTTGCCTCCACACTGAGGGTTGTCTGGTTTTGAGCTCGTCGTATTCGCGAATTAGGAAATGTTCTTCGCTGGAATTCGACTCGGCATCTGCCGCCATGGGCTTGACAATAATCCGGGTAGCGTCGATGTATATCACTTCGCCGTCGATGCGAGAAACTACCACCATCCCGGAATCTCGGGCGGCTTGAGCTTCTAAGCCGGTACCCACGAGGGGGCGTTCGGGTTTGAGCAGCGGCACGGCTTGTCTCTGCATATTGGAGCCCATCAGAGCTCGGTTGGCGTCGTCGTGTTCCAGGAACGGAATCAGGGATGTGGCGACGGAGACGATTTGCACGGGTGAAATCGCCATGTAGTCCACCTGCATTGGGGTGGTGGTGGTGAATTCTTGGCGGTAGCGGACGGCTACGGTTTCGCCCAAGAGGTTGTTGTTTTCGTCGAGGCTGATGTCTCCGGGGGCGACGCGCAAGTCGTCTTCTTCGTCGGCTGTCATGTATACGGGGGCTTTGTCCCGCAATACTTGTCCTTTTTCGACTGGGTAGAATGGGGTTTCGATGAAGCCGTAGGGGTTGACGCGGGCGTGGGTTGCCAAAGAGCCCATCAGTCCGGCGTTGGGGCCTTCTGGTGTTTCGATCGGGCAAATCCGGCCGTAGTGGGACGGGTGAATGTCCCGCACGGCGAAACCGGCGCGTTCCCGAGTCAAGCCTCCGGGGCCGAGGGCGGACAGGCGGCGTTTGTGGGTCAGTTCTGCTAGGGGATTGGTTTGATCCATGAACTGGGATAGCTGGGAGGAACCGAAGAATTCCTTGATTGCTGCTACCAGGGGTTTGGGGTTGACCAAAGATGCGGGGCTCAGCGAGTCGGCGTCGGATACTGTCATCCGTTCGCGGATAATCCGTTCTAGGCGGTTCAAACCGACGCGGACTTGGTTTTGCAGCAGTTCGCCGACACTGCGGACGCGGCGGTTTCCTAAGTGGTCGATGTCGTCGGTGGAGCCGATGTCGAATTCAAGGTTGATCAAGTAGTCGATCGCGGTCAAGATATCTTGGGATGTCAGTACCCGCATCGTGTCGGGAACTGTCAACCGCAGTTTTTTGTTGAGTTTGTAGCGGCCTACCCGACCCAAATCGTAGCGTTTGGGGTCGAAAAATCGCGAATTGAGGAGTTGTTCGCCGCCGGCTACGGTGGGGGGTTCGCCCGGTCGCAGTTTGCGGTAGAGCTCCATTAGGGCTTCTTCTTCGCCGAATTGTCCTTCTTTTTCGATCGTCTTTTGGAAGTATTCGGGATGGCGCAGGCTGTCGTAGATTTCGCCGTCTGTCAGGCCTAGGGCTTTGAGCAGCACTTGGGCTGAGAGTTTGCGGGTTTTGTCGATTCTCACCCACACTAAATCGTTTTTGTCGGTCTCGAACTTTAGCCACGCGCCGCGGTTGGGGATGAGACTGGCGTTGTAGGAGCGGCGCCCGTTTTTGTCGGTTTCAGATTTGTAGTATACGCCGGGCGATCGCACGATTTGGTTGACGATCACTCGTTCCGCGCCGTTGATGATGAAAGTGCCGCGTTCGGTCATCAAAGGCAAATCGCCGATAAAGACTTCTTGCTCTTTGATTTCGCCTGTTTCTTTGTTAATCAGGCGGGTAGGGACGTACATTTGCACCGAGTAGGTGCTGTCCCGGCGCTTGGCTTCGTCTACGTCGTATTTCGGGCGCTTGAGTTTGAAGTCTTTGCCGATAAAGTGGAGTTCCAGTTTTCCCGTGTAGTCTGTAATCGGGGAGAAGCTGTCGAGTTCTTCGATCAGTCCGGCTTCTAGGAACCAGCGAAAACTTGCCCGCTGGATTTCGATCAGGTCGGGCAAGGTGAAGGCGAATTCTGTGTAATCTTTAGTGGTCATGGGTTTCCTTTTTCCGCAGTGGCTCTAGCTTTTTACATGGCGCCAAGGCTTGGCGTTTTTACCTTGTTGCGTTTTTTTGATGAATTGTGTGAGAGAATTTATATGATATTATCGATCGCCTGCCCAGTGCTGCAACGGTTATTTTTTATGGTTGCTCGCATTGTTTTTGTGCGGATTTTGGCTGCGAAAGAGCTGCTTTTAGCTTCGATCTGTTTGTGCTTCAGGGTAAATCCCCTACACTTTTGACTCCTAGAATTGACTTGACAGCTATTGCCAAATTGCTGAGGTTCCAAGTTTCTTTTAATGTGTAAGTTTGAACGTGTAAACTTGAGATGTTGCTTGATTTTTTGGCTGGTTCCGAAGGTGTGCTGGCGCAGGTGCTGGCAGTTCGGCGACTACGATCGCCCGATCGGTCTGTTCTTTTAATTATAGGACGCAAATCCGATCGCAGCCTGCAACTCCCAAAGAATCTCAACTTAAGGCTGAATCCGGTTTCTGGACTTTGATATAGATGAGATTTTAGCCATCTCTTGTCCTTAAATCGATTTGCTTTCCTCGTTTTTGTGTTCGGCTCTAGCTAAAGTGAAAGACCAAATAGCTGACACGCATTTTCGGTTGTCTGCTGGGACAAGGTTAAGAGAGAAACTCCTCTCAATTTAGCAACTTGCTCGGCTACGTAGTAGACGTAAGCTGGTTCGTTGCGTTTTCCCCGCTGGGGTGCGGGGGCGAGAAAAGGGCAATCTGTCTCGACTAGAATGCGATCGCTATTTACCATACAAGCTGACTCTTGTATTTGCAAGGCTTTTTTAAAGGTGACTGTGCCGCTAAAACTAATGTAGAAACCCAAGTCTAAAAACCACTGGGTTTCTTCGGGCGTGCCTCCCCAGCAGTGCATCACACCGCGCACGGGCCCGCGTTTTTGCCAAAATTCCCGCAGCATTTCGGCCATGGGGGCGGCGGCGTCGCGACAGTGGATAATGACTGGTTTGTCGAGTTCCCGAGCAATTTCAAGCTGTGCCTCAAACACTTTAAACTGGTGTTCGCGATCGTCTGCTTTAAAAAAGTCTAGTCCGGTTTCGCCGATCGCCACTACCCGAGAATCTGAACTCGCTAATTCCCTAATCCGGCTTGCAGTTTCGTCTTTCCACTTACCCGCATCTAGGGGATGAAGCCCCACCGCAAAGGAGACTTCTGCAAACTGATTAGCAATTGCTTGAATTCCAGCAAACTCTTCGGGTTCTACACAAGAATGAACCAATCGAACCACACCTGCTTCGCGCCAGCGTTCTCGAATGGCTTCTAACTCCGACTTAAAAGTCTCAAAGTTGATATGAACGTGAGTGTCGATGAGCTGCATGGGCGAATGGGAGAGTGAGAGAGTGGAGGAGGGGGAGAGTGAGAGTGTGCGGGAGTGGGAGAGTGGGAGAGTAGGAAAAATTCTCTTTCTTCCTTCTTCCCTCTTCCTTCTTCCTTCTTCCGTCTTCCTTCTTCCTTCTGTCTTAGGATGCTACTTGTGTTTCGTGTGGCTTGAGGGTTCTTGCCAAGCGGGACTTTTTGCGATCACCGTTGTTACGGTGCAATACACCTTTTTTGACAGCTTTGTCAATCTTGCTGTAGGCCTCAGACATCCGCTGCTGCACTTCTTGCATTAATTCTGGTGTCGGAGATGCGGCGTACTTCTCAACGGTCGCGAAATACTTCTTCATCAGGGTTTTTACCGCTGACTTGTAAGATTTGTTGTACAAGCGGTTGCGCTCGGCGATTTTGACTCGTTTGACGGCGGACTTAATATTTGCCATATTTCAGTTTCTGGAAGTAGGTATTGATTGATACATCCTAGTCTCAAGATACTCTCAAGACACGGAGATTTTGAGGGACAATCTTTTCGGGTGCGAGCCGCAAAAAGCTTGATTTTTTTAAAGCTGAGTCAGCTATTAGCCGATCGCTCACATCCAAGCTGAGCCTGCTGCTACTTTTTCAAGGGCGATCGCGCCATAATTTTTAATTGACTCATGTAACTGCCGATTTTCTACCCCTGACGATACCCAAAGGTACGATACTGGTGTTACGGAGTCGGCGTTGCGGGGTTTCGACCATTACGACTTAAAGTCACGGTTTATTGCGCGCAATTTTCAAGTATACAATAACTTGGCGTTTTTTTTATAAAAAAATGATCGGGTGTTAAAAAAACAAATATAGCATCTATTCTGCTCAAAATCCCATTCCCGGAAAAATCCAAGTTAAGCTATAACAAAGAGTACGGGTTATTTGGGCTGTGGCAAGAAGCATCGGCCTTGGGTAGAAGGTAGAAGGTAGAAGGCATTCGGTAGAATCAAAATTCTCCCCGTCAGACACTCTCCCCTCCCTCACCCGACACCCTCTGGGTTCACACCCGGTTCTCTGGGGGGCAATTCCTCAAGGAAAATTGTGACTTGTCCTCAGTGTGGCAAAATAGTGTGGCAAAATCCTCGACAGAGTAAACGCTGCACTGAAGCCTCTGAAAAGGCCGCGAGTCTCGCGGTTGAAGCTGGTGGACTGGTGGTCGCCGACTTACCCAGAATCAAGCAAGAAAATTTATTCTTGCAAGCAAATCAAGCGTGAATTATTGACGGCATTCCTAATCTCCATGCTGCGAATTATTACTCAGTGGGTTGAGGCGCAAGCTGAACTGCGACGAATCTGCGATCGCACCCACGACGAACTTGTTATTCACAAAGAAGCCACCGTGCGGGAGGTGCTGCAAGCTGTAAGACGCAAAGGCGATCAGGCTGTGCTGCAATATACTGCTGAATTTGACCGCATCACCCTAAATGCGACAGATTTGCGCGTGAGTGGCGCCGAATTGGATGCTGCTTATCAGCAAATATCGAAAGAATTATTAAATGCAATTCAGTTGGCTTGCAAACAGGTAGAAGCGTTTCACCGACAGCGCGTCCCCAAGTCTTGGGTGCAGTTTGGTGATGACGAGATTGTTTTGGGTAAGCGCTACACGCCAGTCGATCGCGCGGGAATTTACATTCCTGGCGGTCAGGCGTCCTATCCCAGCTCGGTAATCATGAATGCGGTACCTGCGAAGGTCGCCAAGGTTCCGAAACTGGTGATGTGTACTCCCCCCGGACAGGAGAAGAAAATGAATCCTGCGGTGCTCGTAGCGGCTCAGGAGGCGGGAGTTGATGAGATTTATCGAGTCGGCGGGGCCCAGGCGATCGCAGCTTTGGCTTACGGTACCGAAAGTATTCCCAAGGTAGATTTAATTACCGGGCCGGGAAATATTTACGTCACGTTGGCGAAAAAACTGGTTTACGGCACCGTGGGAATTGATTCTCTGGCGGGGCCCTCGGAGGTGCTGATTATTGCTGATGCTACGGCGAATCCGGTACACGTAGCTGCGGATATGTTGGCGCAAGCCGAGCACGATTCGATGGCGTCGGCGATTTTGCTGACGGCGGATTCGGTGTTGGCTAGAAAGGTAGTAGCTGAGGTAGACAAACAACTCGTAAATCACCCGCGCCGGACTTTGACTGAAAAGGCGATCGCCAATTACGGTTTAGTAGTAGTGGTGGATTCTCTGAAAGCGGCGGCGGAACTCTCTAACGAGTTTGCTCCCGAACACTTAGAATTGCAAGTAGCCGATCCCTGGGCTTTGCTAGACCAAATTCGGCACGCTGGGGCGATTTTCCTGGGCTGTTCGACACCGGAAGCTGTGGGTGATTATTTGGCTGGCCCGAATCATACTTTGCCGACTTCTGGCGCGCCACGCTATGCTTCGCCGCTGGGGGTGGAAACTTTTATGAAGCATTCGAGTTTGATTCAATATTCCCCGGCTGCACTTAAGAAGGTGAGTAGGGCGATTAATGTTTTGGCGGAAGCTGAGGGTTTACCTTCTCATGCTGATTCGGTGCGGCTGCGGACTGAAAATGAGGGGGAGGGTGATTTTTAGATGGTAGATTGGAGTTTGGCGATCGAGATTTTCGCACTTCGGGCTTAAGAAACCCGGTTTCTTCCCATATCTTGCTTAAATTACGCAATTATGTTAAGGAACTGGGTTTCTGTATAGTTAATGATATTGTTGGTGGGAAGTAGGCGAGTATCAACGAGAAGTTTAAAGTCTAATATCTGAGATTTACCAGAAAGAATTGGTTTAAAACCTCTCCCTTGTAGTGAGAAATTAAAAGCAGACTATTCATTACGACCATCGTCTTCCTTTCAGATCGCACTCATCTGTCAACTGTCAACTGTCAACTGAATGAAAGGTGCATTATTTTGAATACTGTTTTGGTGGCGATCGACAATTCTGAGTTTGCAGCAGAGGTTTTGCAAGCTGTGGCGCAGTTTAAGCTAGAACCGACGGCGAAGGTGATTTTAGCTCATGTTGTGAGTGCTGGTACGTTGGATTTTGACGCGGTTGTCGATCGACCTCACGCTCAGGGAAATGAGATTGCTTACCGAGAAGTAGAGAAGTTATTGCAATCTTATCAGGAAACTTTGCCTTGCCAGAGTGAGTTAGAGATTGTGTCGGGGGAACCAGCCGAGGAGATTTTGCGGTTGGCGAATATTTATAAAGTAGACTTAATTGCGATCGGCTGTCGCGGTTTGACTGGTTTGAAGCGGATTTTGGAGGGTTCGGTAAGCGCTGAGGTTGTGGCTGAGGCTCCTTGTTCGGTGTTGGTGGTGCGGGCTAAGTAAGGGGAATTGCACCGCAGAGGTTGACAGTGCGATCGGCTGATTGATATTTTACTAAATTTCTTTCTGGATCAAGCCTTCCATAGAATAATTATGAGCGTGACTCTTAAAATCCCTACAATCAATGATAAGCTGAAGGATTTTGACAATCTGTTTCAGCTTTTGGATCAACTAAATGAGGATTGCTCAGAAGTAATTATTGACTTTTCTAAATGTTTTTTTCTCAAACAAAATGCCGTAGCTTTTCTGGGAGGATTAATTCGTCTCGTTCAATCCCGCTCGATAAAATTAAACATTAATTGGGATAGCATTCATAACGACGTAAAAATGAATCTTGAACAAAACGGATTCATATATGCTTTTTGTGAGAATAAAGAACCTTGGCAGGGTAATTCTATCCCTTATCGAGAAGATAAAAAACAAGATAAAGATGGCTTGGTTGACTACCTAGCAGAAAAATGGCTAGGACGAGACTGGGTTGATATAAGTCAAAAATTGCAAAACGTCATCGTAGGAACCGTTTGGGAGATCTACGCTAACGCCTTTGAGCATGGTCAAACAGAAATCGGAGTCTTTAGCTGTGGACAGCACTACCCTAAAAAAAAGGAACTAAAACTGACTGTCGTTGACTTCGGTGTTGGGATTCCCCAAAATGTGCGCCTATTCCGAAAACTTTCGGATTTACCAGTAGACGAAGCCCTAAAATGGGCATTTGAAGCAGGAACTACAACCAGGCGCGGTGATGTTGCTGGGGGCGTTGGACTTGACTCTCTGAAAAGATTTGTAAAGATGAATAGAGGAAAGTTGGAGTTTTTCAGTCACAATGGGTATGCACTGATTAACAAAGATCAGGAAACTTACCAAAAGCGCCAAACCTTTTTCGGAGGGACACTGGTTAACATTACCCTCCAATGTGATGAAGCCATTTATGTGCTGGCTTCTGACACCGACGGCGACGCCCCACTTTTCTGATGGAACTTCTGAAATATGAAATCTTACAAGATTGGCACTTTGATTGGCAAAACTTGCATGACACCCGATGACGGTATGAAGGTGTATGAGTTGACATACCCCGAACTACGGGCAGAGCACGCTGTGGAGCTTGACTTTGCTGGTGTAGAGATTTTTGCATCTCCGTTCTTCAATTTTGCCATTGGACAGCTACTTAGGGATATCTCCCCAGACACTTTAAACCGTCTGCTGACATTTTCTCATCTTAATAGTGTAGGCCATCAAATACTCAAACAGGTGATTAAGAACTCAAAACGCTACTACGCAGCAGATAATGCAACTCGCAATGCAATCAATGAAATTGTCAGCCAACAGGTGGGAAATGTATAATGGCAATCCAATATGCAGTCAAGGCTGAGGTAGTTAATATCCAGTTTGACACACCTCAAAAAGATGACATTTTTCTGGTAGATACTAATGTCTGGTACTGGCTGACTTACACTCAAGCCAGTACCTCTGCTCTTCCCTATCAAATTAAGGATTATTCTGCTTATTTAAGAAAAATTATTTCTGCTCAAGGATTGCTTTTATATTGTGGACTTTCTTTGGCAGAGTTAGCACATAATATTGAACAGGCAGAACGAAAAATTTTTTCGACTACATTAAACACAAAAGAATATCGCCATAACGATCCAACAGAAAGAGCTAACGTAGTAGCTGAAGTTATAGCTGCTTGGGGTCAGGTAACATCTATTGCTGTATCGACTGATGTAACTATTGATGAAACTACAACTAACGCATCTTTAACTAGATTTCAAACTCAACTTTTAGATGGCTACGATCTGCTAATTCTGGAAGCAATGGATAAAGCAGGGGTAGTTCAAGTAATTACTGATGATGGTGATTATGTGACTGTTCCTGGTATCAAAGTTTTTACTGCTAACCACAATGTAATTAGGGCGGCAAGAAATCAAGGTAAGCTGATTACTAGATAAGAAATAAGACCAAATGCTTGATCAGTAATCAACACGCGATCGCAGCAGATATACTGTCTCTATTAAGCTTGCCAATTCGTCAGCGGCAATTAAGGCTACATTTTCGCCGTCTTTGTAAGTAAGGGGAATTAATTGTAGGGTGCGTCAGCCAAGATTTATTAAACCTGCATACAATATAACGTGATCTGACGCACCCTACGGCGATCGGGCATTGAGGCAGAAACCGGGTTTTTTCCGAAATTTTTGCGTTAATGCGTTTAACCTTGGTAAAAACCCGGTTTCTTTGGTGGGAGTGCGATCGAAGCCACAGCGATTGAAATCGCCGCTACACAAACAAAACCTGCCTACGCAGGTTGGGGAACGCCTTTTTTATTACTCACAGTTTGGGCGGGAATATTGAGTTTTGACATACTCTTGTACTACGGGCCCAAGGGTGAAAAATGTGCGATCGCCTTCCTGGATTTTTTCAATTAGTGAACGCCGTCCCAAGGATTGCATGATTTTCAACAATTGCGATACTGCTACGCAACGCTGGCGCGAACGAGATAATTGCATATTTTCTCGCAGTTTCGCGATGGAAACTGGCGCGGTTTCACTTGCTAGCGATGACATTACCTGTTTTTCTGGCTCGGATAAGCGATTAAATGGCTGATCCAGTAAAGATTCTAAATCACCTAAAAATAGTGAATCATCCGACAAAAGTTCAGAGATGTTGCCGTTAAATAAATCTTGAATCATTGTCGCAACTATTTTTAACCACAAGGGATTGCCTCTGTATAGTTCAATTAATTCTGACCAGTTTTCATCTTCAGCTAAACCTTTTTCTCTGAGGATTTCCCCCGCGCCCGCACCTAAACCATTGAGTTGTAATGAACGAACGGGTTGATTTTTGCCTTCTAATGCGGCGATTTCTCTGGGTTTTTCCGAACTGATTAGGAGTAAACAACTATTGTGAGATAATTCTCCTACTTGTCTGAATAGCGTGCCGTAATCTTCATATCCAGGTTGGTAATTACCAGCCAGTTGCCCGCTGCTATTCACCATTTGTACGTCATCAAGTATCAGCAGACAGCGGTATTTTTGCAAGTAGTCCAGTAGGGACAATCCCCCTGTGGTTGCTTTTTCGTCTGGGGCGGACACGGGGGCATCGCCCCTACGGAGGAATTGAATTATATTTGTTTGAAGTATTGACAGGGGTGGAGATGTGGCGAGACTTCGCCAGATGATGAAATCGAATTCATGCTTGATTTGTTCTACTAGGTGTACGGCGAGTGCTGTTTTGCCAATGCCGACTATGCCTAGTATGGCGAGTAGGCGGGTGTTTTCGTGTAGAATCCACTGTTTGAGGGTGGTGAGTTCGGATGTGCGATCGTAAAAGGTGAAGATTTTGGGTACGTCGCTTAAGTCGAGGTGGGGTTGAGTTGGGGTTTTTTCGAGGTTTGAGGGAGATGCGGGCGATCGATTATTCATAACTTCTGAGTCTTTTATATTACTATTGCAAAAATTAACATTAGTAACATTTATAAAATCTTTGGTAAAAGTTGATGAACTAATAGATAAATTAGACCTTTGTAATGTACGTTTCAAATTAGATTTATTAACTTCTTGATCTAAAGCATTGGAAAGAATTTGCCATAATTCTGAGGCAACATTTCTTACATGACCTTCGGTACAATGTTCTTCTTCTGCAATGTCGCTATATTTTTGACCATCCCAGGTTCCTTTCAAAATAGTCTCTTGCAGACGATCTATATGTTTACCAGTCTCGGAAAAAAATAGACTATCTGTAAACTGTAATACATCTTTTACGTCCATTGCTCTGACTTGTAAAGATTTCTCTCATATTATCACAAATATCTGACATTTGATGACATTAGCAACAGTAGATGACATTGGCTGACATTTTGCCTGACTAAATTGGTTACTTATTCTGACACGTTGTAATTTGCATTTATCAGATTTTAGTTGAATAATCTTAATATAAGGTGTTCAAAGGTTAGTTGTTTTAAATAGGAGACCATAATTGATGCTAAAACCAGGACAATTTAGTAAAATAGCGGCGGCTGCCTTAGTTGGTAGTGTAGTTCTTTTTTCTCACACTCAGCCAGCGGATGCTGCCTGGTTTAGAACAGACACCAAGCTGGGTCGCCTTACTGTAACAGACAATGCTAATTATTGGCGAGCACAGAGAAAAGTAGTTGTGCCTGCACCTCCCGATCGGAATCAGCTCTGTCAATGGAAGTATGGTAATAACAATGTATGGGGGGAGAGTGTTAGTTGGTTCGGCGCAGACAATTGGAAGACAGATTGTTACCGCTGGCGATGGTTTTGGCAGTAATTTTACCCTCATCCTGTCGCGGCTTACATTCTTATGGTTGTTAGTCAATCAGAATAAACACCAATATCAATAAGGCACTCTTCGTGTCTGCTACGAACATAGGCTTGTAGTAGACACGAAAAGTGCTTAAGAATTTAATTAGGGAAATCAATGAAATATATTTTTAGACTTTTTTATACATTTTATCGCAAGAAGAACTTAGGCTTTACCCTAGTAGAACTGTTAGTAGTTATTGTCATGATAGGTATTCTTTCTACTATCTCTCTGGGGGCAATGTTGAATTTCATAAATAAAGCTAAACAAGTAGAGGGAATTACTTACGTTAATACCTGTAAGAAAAAACAACTAGCTTACTATGCTGAAAATACTAAGTTTGCAGAGTCCCTAGAACTACTGGGATTGCCAAATGAAACCAACTATTATATGTTCAAGCTAGAAATATCCCCTCCCACCAAGCCTGAAGATGGTAATGAAACATTAGCTTGTTGTATGGCTGCACAGAAGGGAGGCGGTAGCGATATGGTGTTTATGTGTGCATCATCTGATGGCTAAAGTGCTTGTAATATAATAGGAGCGATCGCCCTTATATTATTCAGGGGCGGTCGCTCTTTTTTTGACTATCACTAATTCTGTTTCTCCAACACCATAGAAGATTTTTACCGCTTTGACAACCATTCATAAGACAAGCTATAATCAGTAGGAGAAAATCGGAGTGCGATATTTGGTATAATCAAAGAATCCCGATCGCACACAACCCAATGGAATCTCTACCCAATCATTGGGATGAACTTGCTAAAATCTTAGAACCTATTGATATAAATCACCTCGCAACCCAACATTTAGAATCCTGCAATTACAAAATACTGGGTTACTGGGATAGCAATAATAAGTTTTACGAAGAAATTGCTTTGATTCATCCCATCTGTGCAGAGTCGATCGGGCGATCGATTTCCCTAGCCCTACTTCCCCTTTCCCTTCCCCGCCAAAAACTCCCGCAGCCGCAACAAACTAGCGGTTTGTCCCAAATTCAGCGGTAGCAGCGAGACTCCCTCCAACCGAGACTGCACCCAACCGTCGCCCCAATACCACTCGTGAAACCCGTCAATTCCCTGACTTAATAACAGCCGCAGACAATTTGACTCGGCAATCTCTACATAGTGCTGCACCGCTACCGGGCCAATCCAACTGGTGAAAGTCAATTCGCGATCGACTATTTCCGGTAAACCCTTAGAAAACTGCTGAGGCCACAGCCACTGCTGCAACTGCACCGGACGCATCAAACTGTCCCGAATCGCAGTCTCCGAAGCTTCAACCTCAATCCGCAGTTGGCTTTGTTGAAAATTACCTAGCATAGCAATTTGAAATTTTATATAGGAACTTTAGTTAACTTAAATGTAACTTATTACACGGAGTTCGATCGCCCCGATCCATAGTTTACAGCGCCCCCATCCATAGTTTAAAGTCGAGATATCGGGGCCAGGACACGGCGGCAAAATACACACGGCGGTTGAAACCGCGTCTACACATACAAAACCCGCCTCCGCGGGTTGGGGAACCGACGGTAAAAATTTACGTTGTTTTCTTCAGTCCGCGGAGGCGGACATCGTTTGTGTCGGAGCGGTTTCAACCGCCGTCCGATCTGTATTTAATTCGATCGCACTGTATCTAATTCGATCGCACTGTATTTAATTCGATCGCACATCAGAGTCAATCGGCATTCATCTACCATTAAAGATTTAAGATTTTCGATAGAAATCAGCATCAAAAACCCCATTTTTGTATCCAATTGTTAAGCTCTGTTTCATTTCATTTAAATCTCCCATTCTCACCCCACAGCCAAGAAACTCCGTGATACCATCACATCTGACTGGGTAAAGACTTATAGAAAAAATTGGGAGAAAAGCTTTGACACTACGGGTTGCAGTTGTTGGATCAGGGCCAGCCGGTTCTTGCGCCGCCGAAACATTGGTAAAAGCAGGCATCGAAACTTATTTATTTGAACGCAAATTAGACAACGCTAAACCCTGCGGTGGGGCAATTCCTCTGTGCATGGTTGAAGAATTTGACTTGCCACAAAGTATTATCGATCGCCAAGTCAGAAAAATGAAAATGATTTCCCCCTCCAATGTAGAGGTGGATATCAATATCGAAAACGAACACGAATACATCGGTATGTGCCGCCGCGAAGTGCTCGATGGCTTTTTGCGCGATCGGGCTGCTTCCTTAGGTGCCAAACTGATTAACGGTACTGTTCACACCTTAGAGATTCCTGGAAACAACACCGACCCCTACATTCTCCACTACGCCGACCACTCCAACGGCACCGCTGTGGGAACTCAGAAAACCCTGAAAGTGGATTTGGTCATCGGTGCTGATGGCGCTAACTCCCGCGTAGCTAAGGCGATTGATGCTGGTGACTACAATTATGCGATCGCCTTCCAAGAACGCATCCGCCTCCCAGAAGATAAAATGGCTTACTACGAAGGCCTAGCCGAAATGTACGTCGGCGATGACGTTTCCACCGACTTCTACGCCTGGGTGTTCCCCAAATACGACCACGTAGCCGTCGGTACCGGCACGATGAAAGTCAATCAAGCCAATATCAAAAAGCTGCAAGCCGGAGTCCGCGCCCGCGCTGCCAAAAAACTCATGGGCGGTGAGATCATTAAAGTGGAAGCTCACCCGATCCCGGAACATCCGCGTCCCCGCCGGGTTGTGGGCCGAGTTGCTCTCATCGGTGATGCTGCCGGTTATGTTACCAAGTCTTCGGGCGAAGGTATCTATTTTGCGGCTAAGTCTGGCCGGATGTGCGCTGAAACTATTGTGGAAATTTCCAATAAGGGCACGCGGATTCCGACTGAACAAGAAATTAAGCTGTATCTGAAGCGGTGGGATAAGGCTTACGGTATTACTTACAAGGTGCTTGACATTTTGCAGCGCGTGTTCTACCGTTCCGATGCTACTCGCGAAGCTTTTGTGGAAATGTGTGCCGATCGCGATGTGCAGAAACTCACATTCGATAGCTATTTGTATAAGACAGTAGTACCGGCCAATCCGTTGATTCAGATGAAGATTACCGCGAAAACCATTGGTAGCTTGTTGCGCGGCAGTGCTTTAGCTCCTTAATTTCTGGCGAGTTGTCGCACTTTGTATAAAAGAGCGGGCGGTTTTCTCAACTGCTCGCTTTTTATACCAGGTTCGTAGTGAGGACTTTAGTCCTTCTTCATGAAGATCGGAAGGACTGAAGTCCTCACTACGAACCTGGCTTGTAGTCAGAACTTTAGTCCTTCTTCATGAAGATCGGAAGGACTGAAGTCCTCACTACGAACCTGGCTTGTAGTGAGGACTTTAGTCCTTCTTCATGAAGATCGGAAGGACTGAAGTCCTCACTACGAACCTGGTTTGTAGTGAGGACTTTAGTCCTTCTTAATTCGGAAGGACTGAAGTCCTCACTACGAACCTTTACCTCACCTCTGTCTTAGTCAAAGCAAAATTTTTTTCTAAATCAATTGAGAATTATTAGCATTTAGGTTATGCTATAAAAAGATGATTGTCCTGAAGGCTTCCTGAAACGAAAGCAGAGATCCAGAAGGGGAAGGTAAAGGACAAATTATCTATAGAAGGGCTTTTGAGAATTATTTGCTTCCTTCTAATATCTCGCTTTGCACTTGTCCGCGCGATCGGTCAAGGCAAAAGTTAATGCAAATTATTACTGTTTTCAAAGTTATTAACTTTCACCCTCGCACTCAACTCAGGAGTCATAACGATGTATCAGTCTGGTAAGCAACTTTCGGAATTCAGTTTAGAAGGCGAAATCCTCAGCCTCATTATTGAAGATGGCTGCAAACTTAAATATTTGCGGATTAGCACCGATCGCGGAGTGGAATTTCTGGTTAAACTTTGCAAGGAATTACGGTCTTTTTTAGCGCCTATTTTGACGCCTGGGTTGAGAGTTCTAGTTGCAGGTGAGAAGGAACTCAATTTGAAAAATGGTAAAATAAAACTTAAAGCCCGTAGCCTGAAGCTGGCTCTGGGCAATCACGGAGGACGATCGCCCGAACAGATAGACTCTAGCACTGTACCTGCTGCGGCATTGACATTCGTTGGCGAAGCCCTCGAAGAGAATCAGGATCGCGCGATCGGCAAAACTGAATTCAGCACTCCGACAGCAGTTCAGACCGTACAAACTCCGGCTAAAACGAAAACCAAAACTAAAATATTAGTATGTCAAAAATCTGACTGCCAAAAACGCGGCGGTGCAGCAATATGTAAAGCTTTAGAAACTGCTTTAAATGCGCGGGGTTTAGAAGACAAAGTGACTATTCAGGGTACGGGATGTCTTAAACAGTGCAAAGCTGGGCCAAATATAGTGTTGATGCCGGACAAAACTCGCTACAGTCGCATCAAACCTGCACAAGTTTCAGCAATTATTGACAAGCATTTTGTGGTTGTTGAAAAAGTTTAGTTGAACAAGTTTAGCCGAATCTTCGAGTACCGGAGTGGTGGAATTTTGATGACTTAGGAGTCTAGACGACTGTACCACTTAAAGGCTACGCGAATAAACAAGTCAGCAAGTCAGGAAGTTGACCAATGACCAATGACCTCTTGCAAAAATAGCTAGGAACAGGCAAGATGCCTGTTCCACAAAATTTTTTTTATGTGGAACAGGCATCTTGCCTGTTCCAAAATTTGATTAAAATGACTTTTTCAAGATATAGCAACCGCCAGGGTGGTTAAGTCGTGGGGTGGGGGCGGGTTTATAGAATTTGTCTATACCGATGAAAGATATCGGTGAACCCGCCCCTACAAAATCTGCCCTAATCGCCTTGGCAGTTGCTATATCTACTGACCAATGACTCCTGACCAATGACCAATGCCCAATGCCCAATGCCCTGTTTGGCCAATGCCCTGTTTGGCCAATGCCCAATGCCCAATGCCCAATGCCCTGTTTGGCCAATGCCCAATGACCAATGACCACTGACTAATGACTAATGACCAATGACCACTGACCAATGACTTCCTTTTAGAGAATCTATCAGGATAGACTGTATTTGAGACCCTGTGACTATTGGGATAGAAAGCCATGTCAGAAGCTGATCTTCGAGCCAATCAGCATCAATCGCACCCTGCTGTTCAATCGGATAACGAACCATTACAGTCAAATTTTGCTGCTGCTGGGGGTTTTGAGCCGATCGCCCCCCAGCAGACAGACACCCCCGCGAGGGTTTTCCAACAGCCAGAAGAAGACTGGCAAACAGTAGATTTTCCCAACGCCATTGGCGTAGATGCAATTCCTACAACACAATCGGCGAAAAATTTTCAATCTCAGACACAGCAGCTAGAGGCGGACTCGCCCGCGATTTCAGATCATCTCAAAAATCTGCTTGGCAATGTCGAACAGGCCAAGGGCAAAGGATCGACCCCAGTCACCCTGATGCAAGCGCTGCACGAATGCAACCGCGACCTTTTACAGCGCATCGCTCAGCTAGAAACAGCGCTCGAAGAATCCCAAAAAACCTTGCAAGATCGAGAAACTTTGCTACAACAGCGGACTGCTGAACTCGAAAATACTCAAGAACAATTGACGAGGCTGTTTGGCAAAGTGGAAGTTTCACATCAAACTCTCCAAGGTCAAGAAATTTTAGTGGAGAGTTTAAGGAGTAAGTTGGCAACCAGTCAAACCAGGTTGGCGATTGTGGAGCGAGAATGTGCGTCTACGGTGCAGCGCTACAACGAACAGTTTCACTCCTTAGCAGCTACAGAAAATGTTTGCACGGAATTGCGATCGCGCTTGCACCGCCAGCAGCGCCACACTTTGCAATTCAAAGCTGCTTTGGAAAAAAGTCTGGAGATGCCACAGAAGTCTTTAATTATCGAGCCACCTGATGATGCGGAGGATAGCGCCCACAAGCAATTAGAATCTTTGCTGGCGGCTGTAAGAAGCTCTCAGAGTCCGCTGCCGCCAGCCTTTAACGCTTCCCCTGTCAAAGCTTGGTCAGAGCCGGAAGAGCATCTAGAGGCAGCGCTTGCTGAACGTGCGATCGACCCTGAATCGATCGCCAATCTCGAACTTAACAAATTAGCCGAAGCATCAGGCATTCAATTGCAGGAGACCGAAACCTACCAGCCTCAGGAGCCAGAAACCGAGTCTGCCATTGCGGTTGCAGAACCTGAATTGCCGGTAACTGAGTCTAAACCTGAAACTGCTGCGACATTAGGCAGCCAAAAATTGGCCAAGGCTTTTCAAATTTTGAATTCTGTGGAAACCTTTGGCATTCAAGAAGCGCGATCGAGTGCGGTCAAACCTACAGCCGTTGCCCAACCAGACTGGCTGAGCTTGATTTCTAGTCCGCTGCGGGCTTCTAAAAAACGTCGATCGCTAGCTGAAATTGAATTGCCGAGTTTTCGATAGTGAATTCAAGTTGGTAATTGGTAATTGGTAATTGGTAATTTTTCAGATTTACCAATTACCAAAAAGACAGATAATATCGTTTGCATTTCGACAGGAAAAATATTATTTGAGTGCAGTGCCGTATCGCTCGCGTATTCAACGAGAGCGATACGGCACTGCACTCAGCTATCAACTCAAAACTATTTTCTTCCCTTTTCCCATGCCGTAGGTAAGAGCATAGCTAGTAGCTAACAGCCACAGCCAAACACCCGGATATCTGGGTTCCAACCAAGGCTGTACCTTGCGGGCGAAACTCGGCAGCCATCCGAACAGCCAACTGGCTAAAGCCAGCAGAGTAAAAGTTAAGTAACTCCCCAACCAGCGCCAAACATCGCCCAAGGTGACAAAATCTAAAATCCACAACAGCAAAGAAGGGTTTTTTCCGGCTGCTTGAATAGCCAATCGATTGAAAGTGAGCCAATCGACTCTATCTTTAATAAAAGTTTCGGCTACGGTGAGTTCTTGTTCTGCCAAAATACCGAAAAAGGTATTGAGAATTGAATTAATTCTTTGGGGCGGCAAACTGCGGCCGGTGGGAACCATCATCCCTTTAGAAAACAGCCAAGTTACTGACACGTTGCTCTGGTAAGCGCGAATTTGGTTTAAGTGATTTACTGTCAACAAATCGTGTTTTAGGGCTGTATCCAGAAGGTCTGTTAGGCGAAAAAGATTGCGGACGAGGGAGCCGAAACCGGTGAATACTAAGGGAGATTGCAAAGATGCTGCATCGCCGATCGCAATTAGGCGATCGACTGCCACCGCGCGATCGCTGCTGTTGCTGCTAAAATGCCCGGGGATATAACCAAAAGTCGGCTTTTTCCACACCAATTTATCGAGATCGCAGCGGCGGTACTCCGGCAAAATCGTAAAAAAGTCCTCGTACAGTTCCAGCAAAGAACCGGGATTTTCGGGATTTACTTGGTGGTAGTGAAACAGATAAACTGTTAGCTCTCCACCAGCAGCGGGAAACAGTTCCCAAATGAGCTGGCGGCCGCGGGAAATGTCGCCGTGACTGTAGAGAACATCCCCGTACTCGGAATCCCAAACCCCCGGCTCAAATCCTCCGTCAATGGCAGCTCCGACGGTGGGGCAAACGCTGTCAAACGCCCGCCCTCCGTTCAATTGCCAAGCGATGGGAGAAGCTGAACCCATTGCGTCTACTAGCAGTCTGGCGGAGGTTGTGCGATCGGCTTTTGTCGGCAAGTGGCGGCCCTGAACTACTACTTTCTCAGAGTCAACATCAGCTCTGATAAACTCGGTTTCGTCCCAAATTTCCCCGCCAGCTTCTGTTAGCTTAACTCCAGCCAAATACAGCAGTTTTTCACCATCTAAAGCTACGTTCAACACCTTCGGCGTGTGGAGGATTGGGGCTTTAGCAACGGGCGGATTGTTAGCATCAAAAAACTTGTTGTAGCCATCTTTGTATTCTCGGGCAATCAAAGTTTCGATTTCCGCAGCCGTAAACAAACCCAAATCAATTAAGCTTTGAATTTCATCCCGCGAAATATTCCACTCCCGATTCATCCGCCCGAAAGGCATTCTTTCCAGCAGCAGCACTCGGTAGCCCAATCTCGCCATAACTGCGGCGTGAATAACTCCCAAAGCCCCACCAATATAAATCAAATCGTAAACAGTATCCCCAGCATCCGACACCGAAACAGTGCCTTCTTCCTTAAAAGTATCCCCAGAATCGGATACCGAAACAGTGCCTTCTTCCTTCTTCCTTCTTCCTTCTTCCTTCTTCCTTCTTCCTTCTTCCTTCAAAAACACTACTTGCTTTGGCTTTTGAGGATTGCGAGTGCCTTCGCGCCAGCGCTGCTCCCACCAGTAGACGCGCTGAAGGTCGTATTCGCCTTTGGGCATTTTTTGGAAGTATTTGACGGTGAGGGGGTAATGGGGGGCAAGAGCGTCAAAAATTGACTGTTTGGAGAGGTCTATGACTGGGGGTTCCAGGTAGTGATGGGGAAACTTGTTTCTCACAGCCAGATTCAGAGTTTCTAGGAACTTTTTTTCGCCAGGGGGCGCGTCTTCTAGACGAAAAACTTTTAAATAAGTTGTACGCTGAACTGACCAGACAAAAGTGGAAAGTTCAGTCGATCGCGAATTGTGGTTTTCGGAATTGCTATCAGCGAATGTCGGTTTTAGATTAGCATTTTGAACTCCAGATTTGACAAACTCGGCTGCTGTTACCTTTGAAAGCAGGCGAAAACCGTCAGGAGTAATAATTTTTTCTCCGATTCCGGGATCAAATTCGTGTTGCAACCAAGTACAGACGGCTGCTGTATCCGGTGTCGGGACTTCTAGATAAAGAATTTCTTGCATTTTGCGGTCTCTATTCCTAATAAATTCATAAAGATGGGGGAGTTGACAAGGGAGCAAAGTAGGCTATACTCCCGAATACTTATTTAGTTTTAAATAAGTTTACAGTGTTCTCAGATTTTTAGCTAATTCGCTGGAAGCCCCGCAGTAGCTGAATATCTACTTTCTTCGGTATGCAATCTCATGAATTACCCCATTCCTACGAATCCTCAAGAAATGATTGCTTTGCGACAGCAGCCGCTGAATGAAGAATTGGTGGCATCTGCGATCGCGGGTGTGATTCAAATAGCCCGATCGCGTTCTCAGTCTTTGGATGAGTTAAAGGCTGAGGTGCTCGCAGACGACAATCTGCTCGATTTGGCTCAAAGGCGCTGGCTGAGCGAGATTGTGGCTCAAGCTTGGGAAAATTTGCCCTAATTTGTCAAAATCAGAAGAAGACACGGCGGTGAAAATTATATGATTTTCTTGAGTCCGCGGAGGTGGTCGCTGAGCTTGTCGAAGTGCGGACTTGGTTTGTGTAGTCGCGAATTCCATTCGCCGTCTTATTTTATCAAATATTTGAATATCCCAATAATTTGACTAATATTATCAATAAAATAATCATTTAAATCGACTTCCATAGTTTGATTGGTAAGTCTTCATTCAGTTGATAGTTGACAGTTGACAGCTTGCGCTGAGCGAAGTCGAAGAGTTGACAGCTACCTCTACCTAGAAGGAAGAGGATTGGAGTAATGAATCGTCTGATTTTAATTTCTCGCCTTTAGGGGTTCCGGCTTTAAACCAATTCTTTCTGGTGAATTGGCTGTATGACATTGTTGTAAAAGTCCGATCGCGGACTAAGAAATAAATAAGACTCGGCGGTTGAAACCGCATCTACACAAACGATGTCCGAGCTCAGAGGGACTAAGAAATAAACGGATATTAAAGTTTATAGAACCCATTTGACATCTTTGAGTTTTTGGGTTGGGTGACGAGAAATACCGAAAGAAACCCGGTTTCTGAGATTTACGCCGGGGGCAAGAAACCGGGTTTCTACGAGTTTTTGGGTTGGGTAACGAGAAATACCGAGAGAAACCCGGTTTCTGAGATTTACGCCGAATAAATCTCAAATGGGTTCTATAAGGCTTAGCTGCTAGCGCAATTCGACTTCTCGCTTAACTTCTGCTAATACCCGATCGCCCCGCGTCAACTTGTATTCGGCGCGCCACACTCCGGGAGTCAGGGGAGAATTTGTGCTGTTTCTTTTGCCCGCATAACGCAACCAAGTGCGGTTGGAGGCTGGAATTTCCTTGCTGTCGCTGACGATGGTTTTGCCATCGGGCGCAAAGATTTTGTATTGTTCGCGATCGCCCTTGAGGACTCCGTAACTCTGCACCCAAAACAATAATACAGGACTATTGACAGGTAATTTAGTCTCCGAAAATTGTCCGGCCCAGACAGTGTTCTCATCTGGTTGCTTGTTGGCAAAACCAGCGCGGATTAAACCTGTGGAAACATAGTCGATCGGCTTATCCCAAATTGGATTGCGGGTGATGTTGCAGCCTAATTTGGCCTCCGGGCCGACAAAGGGATCTACGGGCTTACCTTGATACCGAAAAGTGACGTGTACGTGGGGAAAAGAAGCCAAGCCAGAGTTCCCCACCATGCCCAAAACTGTGCCTTTTTCTACCTGCATTCCCGCCTTCACCACAACGCTGTTTTGGCGGAGGTGGCAATATTGGGCTTCCCAGCCGTTGCCGTGATCGATTACCATGCCGTTACCGCATTCTGTACCTGCGACGCTGGCTTTGTCTGTCTGGTTTTGCAAACGTCGATCGACTACACCATCTCGCACTCGCAAAACTTTGCCCGCAGCCGAGGCGATAACTGGTACTCCTTTCGCCATTGCTTTCGCGTCGGGAATGGCAAAATCTATGCCATCGTGCCCGTCGTAGGTTTGCCGCCCGCAGCCGAATTCAACGGCGGCGGGGCTTGGATCGCGATCGAAATAGTGCATGACAAAACAGTCTTTTCCTAGGGTACAGGCGATCGGCTGACCGAATTTCGGGCTGTTGGGCTGCTGGGCGACGGCGGTTGATACGAGGCGTTGGGCGATCGAGTTGGCTTGGGCGATCGGCGCATTTACTTCGGTGTTCCTAGCACAACTATACAGAATTGTCAACCCGACGGTCAACAAAATTGTAGCAATGTATTTTTTTGATAGTAAAATCATTCGCAGGTGGGATGTAAAAGCTGAGTTGGGTAGTCAAAAATCAATTAATCATTCAAAATACAGTTACTCAGGAATTTAGACGATCGATCGTGTCTTTTCGTTATCAACTCCCTGGTTCGTAGTGAGGACTTTAGTCCTTCTTATTGCGGACTAAAGTCCTCACTACGAACCATGAGAAACAATTTGCTTTTTGGTAAAACACATAGCAATTCCTTTTTGGTAATCAACTCGGTGGTTCGTAGTGAGGACTTTAGTCCTTCTTATTGCGGACTAAAGTCCTCACTACGAACCGTAAGAAACAATTTGCTTTTGGGTAAAACACATAGCAATTCCTTTTTCGTAGTAAGCCGCCTCGTTAATAAAAATTGGATATACGGTCGATTTACCTTCATACAAGACCGACTCGCCATCAAAGGTCAAAAACATCGGATCGCCGGGATTCAGGGCTTCGTAATCTTTGGATTGTAGCTGAGGATGAATCATTGCCTGAATTTCTCCCTGCTCATTTCTCGGATAGTCGATCGCCCGAATGCTTTGATAAATAGTCAAGGAATTATTGACAACGGGCATAGTGCCTAGATTGTAAGCTTCTACGCAGTCTAAAATTGTGCCGATAACTTGCTCGGTTTGCTGAAACAAAGACGCATCTAAGACACCTTGCGGCACTGCACCAACTTCCAGCGTACCGCCTAACTCGAAAAGCGATCGCAGTACCGGGCTATCTTGAGCGTTGGTTGTAGAAGCCAGTAGCTTGAGGTGGGGATAGACAGAGGTCAAATAAGCTGCTAGTTGGAGATTAAATGGATGCTGGCTGGCGAGAATGAATGTTAGCCCCATGTTCGATGTGGTGCTGTGCAAGTCGATAATTAAGCTTGGTTCCTCGGTGTTTTTTGAGCTAAGAATGTGATAGATTTCTTTCGCCCGCTGGGCTTCATAGCTGGAGATATCGGGATTTTCTAAGTCTTGCTGGCGAAAGCAGCGGTTGAGGTCGATATCGATGTAGCGTCTGCCGATTTCGCAGGCTTGGGGATTGGCTAGCATGGTAATTGTTTCAAAAGTCGATCGCCCAATTGACTCTGGCGCGCGATCGAATTTCTTCACAAGGTAAACTCCTGTGAGTTCGTTTCCGTGGGTTCCTCCCACTATGGCAACACGTTTAATTTGATTCATAAACAAATAACTTTGTATTTCAAGCATACCATCATCTGTGATGTCTTGGTAACACAGACCTCAGAAACCGGGTTTCTCTCGATATTTATCGTCACCCAACCCAGAAACTCGTAGAAACCCGGTTTCTCGCCCCATGCGTAAATCTCAGAAACCGGGTTTCTCTCGATATTTCTCGTCACCAAACCAGAAACTCGTAGAAACCCGGTTTCTCGCCCCCTGTCTACATATATTGTCTGTCATTGCGAGCGTTTTACCGAAGCAATCGCAAAGACTAAGATTGCTTAGTTCCTTGCAATGACAATTGGGGATTGGCAAATTTACGCAGCTTGAGACGTTGATGCTGGGTAAATTTGCTATAATAGTTTGGGCAATTGCAATTCCATATTCTGTAAATTACTGGCTATGAACATTCAGTTGGTTGACTCCTTAATTCAAGTGATTGAGTCGCTAACACCTGAAGAGAGTTTGCTGTTTCAACAAAAACTCTCAGTTAGGGCGATTCAAAGTACACCTGGAGTTTGTGGAGGAAATGCCCGGATTCGTAATACCCGCATTCCTGTTTGGACGCTGGTTTCGCTTCACCAACAGGGGGCTGATGAGGCTGAGTTACTGCGGAATTATCCAGGTTTGTCGGGTTTCGATCTAGAAAATGCTTGGCGTTATTACGATCGCCATCGCGAACAAATCGATCGCATTATTGTTTCTCATCAAACCGATGATTGAAAGGGTGAGGCTGTACTCTAATGAAAACTTCCCGATCGCAATGGTCGAGCATTTGCGTAGCCTTGACTGTGATGTTTTAACTTCTTATGATGCCGATCGAGCGAATCAAGGGATTCCTGATGACGAGGTTCTGCGCTTTGCTACTGCACAAAATCGGACGGTGATTACCTTCAATCGCGATGATTTTGTGGCACTGCACCGTGGCGGCGAGCATCATGCAGGAATAATTATTTGTAAAGACGATCGAGATTACCTGGGACAAGTTACTATTTTATATACCTATCTTCAGGAGGTTGATTCGCTCGACGATCGTCTGATTCGCATCAAAAAGCAGAATCAGCGTGGGTTCAGTTATCCAGTTTTTGTAGTTCAAGAGTACGCGCGATAATTTCAACCACCCAGCAAAAAATTGTGTGGTTTCTCCCTCCATGCGTAAATCTCAGAAACCGGGTTTCTCTCAATATTTCCCGACACCCAACCAAAAACTCGTAGAAACCCGGTTTCTCGCCCCAACCGTAAATCTCAGAAACCGGGTTTCTCTCAATATTTCCCGACACCCAACCCAAAAACTCGTAGAAACCCGGTTTCTTGGCCCCATGCGTAAACCTCAGAAACCGGGTTTCTCTCGATATTTCCCGACACCCAACCAAAAACTCGTAGAAACCCGGTTTCTTGCCCCAACGATAAACCTCAGAAACCGGGTTTCTCTCGATATTTATCGTCACCCAACCAAAAACTCAAAGAAACCCGGTTTCTCGCCTCGATGCGGTTTCTCGGCTGCACAATTGCGGCTAATCTTTCCCGGAGCACCGAAATTTCTGTCAGAATAGAAACAAGATGGCGGGGAAACAAAGGGCATGACGCGAGAAGTTTAAGAAAACCAGTTTTCGATCGGTAAATCTTGAAAGTTTGCATAATCAGCAACATTTCGTGTCACTAGAATCAGATTGTTGACTTTAGCGATCGCCGCAATTTGCCCATCAGCATAAGACGGTGTTTGACCGATCGCAATTAGCCTTGCTCGTTCTTTCGCGAACCACTCAGCCGCTTCTTGGGTGTAGGGCAAAATCGGTAATTTCACTTTCACTTCTTCCTCAAGATAGGCTTCGATCGCGCGGCGACGCTTAGAGTCTGGCATTCGATAACAGCCTAGCAGAATTTCGTGCCAAACTACCGAGGCGATCGCCACTGTGGATTTTGCCTCAATTAATTGAGTCATCACATTGGCATTCGGGACAGGACGAACAGGTTCAGAAATAATGTTAGTATCTAGTAAATAACGCAGTGTCATTCAAATATGACCTCGCGCCCTGCAAAAGTTCGATCGCGAATCTCTCCCCAAAGTTCATCGGGATTTAAACCTAGTTCATGTACTTGATATTTTTCACGAAATGCACTGAGAGATTCTCCAAAGCTAAGTTCGAGATGCTGCGGTTGTTTGCGGCGTTGAATGTATTCGCGCAAGGCGATTTCTACTAGGGTTTCGATCGCAATTTCTTCCTTAAGTGCGATCGCCTCTTGCAGCAGTGCCGTATCCACATTTAGGCTTGTCACCATTGGCTTTCCTCTTGTAACTGCTCTCCTGATTATAGCTGTCTTGCTTTGTCCCAACCGTAAACCTCAGAAACCGGGTTTCTCTCGATATTTATCGTCACCCAACCCAAAAACTCGTAGAAACCCGGTTTCTTGGCCCATGCGTAAATCTCAGAAACCGGGTTTCTCTCGATATTTCTCATCACCCAACCAAAAACTCAAAGAAACCCGGTTTCTTGGCCCCATGCGTAAACCTCAGAAACCGGGTTTCTCTCAATATTTCTCGTCACCCAACCAAAAACTCGTAGAAACCCGGTTTCTTGGCCCCATGCGTAAATAACAAATATATGTCATTGCGAGGCACGAAGCAATCGCCAAGACTAAGATTGCTTCGTTCCTCGCAATGACAATTTTGGGGTTTCTCGCCTCGATGCGGTTTCTCGGCTGCACGATCGCGGCTAATCTTTCCCGGAGCACCGAAATCTCTGTCAGAATAGAAACAAGATGGCGGCGAAACACACGGGGAAAGAAAGGGCATGACGCGAGAGGAAGCACTGCGGCGAATTCACCGGGCGGCTGAGGAAAATTTGACTGAATTGGATTTGGCGGGGCTGGAGTTGGAGGAATTGCCGCCGGAGATTGGCAAGTGCACGCAGCTTGAGACTTTGCTGTTGGGGAAGTTGGATGAGGAGAAAGAAGAGTGGGTTGGGAATAAGTTAACAGAGTTTCCTGATGTAGTTTTTCAATTAACCAACTTAAAAATACTTTCGATTGCTAACAATCAGATTGCAGTCATCCCAGAGGCGATCGCTCAACTCTCCAATCTGACACACATTGACCTCATGATCAATCAGATTACAGTCATCCCAGAGGCGATCGGGCAACTGTCGCATCTGACACAGCTTGTCCTCATTAGCAATCAGATTACAGTCATCCCAGAGGCGATCGCTCAACTCTCCAATCTGACACAGCTTAACCTCAGTAACAATCAGATTAAAGTCATCCCAGAGGATCTCGCTCAACTCTCCAATCTGACACAGCTTGTCCTCATTAGCAATCAGATTGCAGTCATCCCAGAGGCGATCGGGCAACTGTCCAATCTGACACACATTAACCTCAATAGGAATCAGATTACAGTCATCCCAGAGGCGCTCGCTCAACTCTCGAATCTGACACAGCTTTCCCTCGGTAGCAATCAGATTACAGTCATCCCAGAGGCGATCGGGCAACTGTCCAATCTGACACTACTTGAACTCAGACATAATCAAATTGCAGTCATCCCAGAGGCGATCGCTCAACTCTCGAATCTCACACAGCTTTATCTCAGTGCCAATCAGATTGCAGTCATCCCAGAGGCGATCGCTCAACTCTCGAATCTGACACACATTAACCTCAGTATAAATCAGATTACAGTCATCCCAGAGGCGCTCGCTCAACTGTCGAATCTGACACATCTTGACCTCGGGAACAATCAAATCGCACAAGTCCCAGATGCGTTGACAAAGCTTTGCGAAGCACTCGTCCAAATGCCCAATCTGACACGTCTTAACCTCAGTGGCAATCAGATTGCACAAGTCCCAGAGGCATTGGCAAAACTTTACGAATCACTTGTCCAACTGCCCAATCTGAAAGAGCTCGATCTCAGTGACAATCAGATTATTCAAGTCCCAGATGGGTTGGCCAAGCTTTGTACAATGCTTATCCAACTGCCCAATCTCACACAACTTCGCCTCCGTAAAAATCAGATTACCCAAGTCCCAGATGGGTTGACAAAGCTTTGCGAAGCACTCGTTCAAATGTCCAATCTGACTGAGCTTAACCTCAATGACAATCAGATTACGAAAATTCCAGCAGTCATCAGCCACCTGTCAAATTTGACAAGTCTTTCTCTCTGGAACAATCAGATAGCAGAAATTCCAGAGGTGCTTGGCAGACTGTCGCATCTGACACAGCTTGACCTCGATAGCAATCAGATTACCCAAATCCCAGAAGTCATCGCCCAACTGTCCAATCTGACATGGCTTGACCTCCGTAACAATCAGATTAGCGAAATTTCAGAAGTCATCGCCCAACTGTCGAATCTGACAATGCTTCACCTCGATAACAATCAGATTACAGTCATCCCAGAGGCGATCGCTCAACTGTCGAATCTGACACGGCTTGACCTCAGAAATAATCAGATTGAAAAGATTCCAGAATGCTTAGAAACACTCGCAAAACTTGAAACACTCGACCTCCGCCACAATCCCCTACCCATTTCTCCAGAAGTCCTCGGCAACAAAGATAAACCCGGTACTCCCGCCGCCATTTTCAACTATCTCCAAAAACTCCGCAGTGGCGAAGTCCTCCCCCTCAACGAAGCCAAAGTCCTTCTAGTCGGACAAGGCAATGTCGGCAAAACCTCCCTAATTAACCGCTTAATCTGCGACAAATATAACCCCAACGAATCCCAAACCGACGGACTCAACATCACAGACTGGCAAATTACAGTCAACACCAAATCCGTCAAACTCAACGTCTGGGACTTCGGCGGACAAGAAATCTACCACGCCACCCACCAATTTTTCCTTACCAAACGCAGCCTCTACGTGCTCGTGTGCAACTGCCGCACCAGCGAAGACGAAAACCGCCTCGAATACTGGTTGAAACTGATCGAAAGCTTCGGCGACGCATCCCCAGTCATCATTGTCGGGAATAAGTGCGACGAACAACCCCTGGATCTCAACCGCAAAGCATTGCGCGACAAATATCCCAACATCAAAGCTATCCTCGAAACCTCCTGCGAAAAAGGAACGGGAATCGAGGAACTCCGCAGCGCCATCCACACCGAAATCTCTCAACTCAAGGAAGTTTACGATCTTTTGCCGCTAAGCTGGTTTCAAGTCAAGCAGAGTTTGGAAACCCTTGACAAAGACTTCATCAATATGAGCGAATACGCCAGTATCTGCTGCAAACAAAACATCTGGGAAGAAACCGACAAAACCCAATTACTCGAACTGCTGCACAACCTGGGCATTGTCCTCAACTTCCGCGAACACCCCATCCTGCAATCCACCAACATCCTCAACCCTCACTGGGTGACGGAAGGAATCTATGCCCTCCTCAGCGACGAAGAGCTCAAAGTCAAAACTAAAGGCATTCTCACCCACGACGACCTCAGCCGCATCCTCGACTCACATAAATATCCCCGCCACCGTTACAACTGTCTCACTGAGTTGATGGGCGAATTTCAACTCTGCTTCCCTGTCAGAGATTGTCGCGAGAAGACTTTCCTCATCCCCGGTATTTTGCCGAAAGAAGAACCGGAAAACACGGAGCTCAAAGGCGAAACTCTGGAATTTCAATACCACTACGATATCCTCCCCGACAGCATTGTGTCGCGTTTCATAGTCCTGATGCACGACAAAATCCACGAGAAAATCCACTGGCGGACGGGGGTAATGCTGGCCTATTGCGAAGGCGCTGATGTGTGCAATATCGCCCGAATCAAATCCGATCCGAAAGATCAGAAAATCTTTATTGCTGTTAGCGGGCGGGAATCGACGCGGCGTTCTTTTCTCACGATAATTCGCGATACGTTTAGCAAAATTCACAACTCTTTTGCGAATCTGGAAGTGAGTCAATGGGTTCCGGTTCCCGGTTATCCCGATGCTGAACCGCTGGATTACGATGAGTTGCTGGGATTGGAGGATATGGGCGAGAATACTGTGCGCGTCGGTAAACTTAAGCTGAAACTGGATTTGCGGCAGTTGTTGGATGGTTATGAGGCGATCGAAGTTCGGCGCAATAAGGGAAAGGGCGATGAAAAATATGGAAGAGAATATGACGACATTGTAGATATCGCTAAACTAGCTGTTAGTAGACCCATTAATAATAAAGCAGAAGTAAACATGACTCAAGATTCTTCCCAAACCAACAACTTGCAAGGTGCACAAATTGGCAACTTCGCTAAAGAAGTGAAAGACAGCGCCCAACTAACAGCCTCTGGCTTCACTCAAAACAATAACGCCAATACGGCAGAACTTCTCAAACTAATCTCATCGATGCGCGAAACCGCCACGCAGTTCCCCGAAGAGATCCGCGATGGGATCATTCTGGATATTGAAGCTGTCGAAGCGGAAATCCAGAAACCGGAGAAGGAACGGGACAATCCCAGATTAAAGACTATATTAAAACGTATTGTAGCGACGGGTCTTGCGATCGGCATTGGTGTCGCTGGCGTGACTGATTTTGCTAGTAGTGCGATCGATCTTAGCAACAAACTGGGTGTCAAAATCGAGCTACCATCGGCAAAGTAAATTAGATCCAGAACCCTGGTTTCTTCAAGAAGTCAGGGTTCTAAAACGTTTTCTCGAATCTCTAGCGGTTATATTCGGAGGTAAATTATGGTAAAGGCGATCGCCAAATTAGAATTACTCGATATTGTTACCATCAAAGAAGATTTACCCGATTGTAATTTACTTGCCGGTCAAGTCGGTACAATCGTCGAGGTTTTAGCGCCGGAAGTTTACGAAGTTGACTTCAGCGACGACGACGGTCAAACCTATGCTATGCTACCTCTGCACAGCAGCCAACTGCTAAAGTATACAGTATTTGTAGGGTGCGTCGCCCTAGAAAATCCCTAAAGGCGATCGACAATCTCATGGCGACGCACCTTATTCGATAGTAAGGTGCGTCGCTATTAAATTTTCGCTCTTTTTTAGAGATTGTCGATGGCGACACACCCTACAGATACTACTACCAGTTGGCTTCAAAAAAGGTAAGATAGAGATCAGTAAGTTAGGTATCAATATATTATGTCTGCCAGAGATGTTTTTCATGAAGTTGTCAAAACAGCTTTGCAAAAAGAAGGCTGGCATATTACCCACGATCCGTTTCCGATTAGTGTGGGCGGTGTAGATATGTCGATCGATCTAGGAGCAGAAAGGCTAATTGCAGCAGAAAGACAAGGAGAAAAAATTGCCGTTGAAGTTAAAAGCTTTTTGGCAAAATCGTCAGCAATCTCCGAATTCCACAGAGCTTTGGGCCAGTTCATTAATTACCGAGCTGCACTGAAACAAAAAGAACCCGATCGCATTTTGTACTTGGCTGTGCCATTAATAACTTATGAAGAATTTTTTCAACTAGATTTTCCCAAAGCAAGGGTGGAGGAAAATCAGGTAAATATGATAGTTTACGATGCAGCAATTGAGGGAATTGTAGAATGGAAAAACTAATCAAATATCGGCAAATTGTGCAGCAAATATTAATGGAGTACGGCAATCGCAAACCTGCTCACGGAGACATTGAAGTCGAGACCATTCTGGATACAGAACGAGATCATTACCAAATCTTCTATGTGGGCTGGGATAAACAGACTAGGGTGCATCACTGTAGCATTCACATTGATATCAAAGGTGGCAAAATTTGGCTGCAATGGAATGCGACTGAGGATGATATTGCTGAGGATTTAGTAATAGCCGGAGTTCCAAAGGAGGATATTGTTTGGGGATTTCAGCCCCCGTTTATGCGAAAGTATACTGGTTATGCGGTAGAATAGATTGCCTATGATGAAATATGTTTGCTATTTGGTGCTATTAATCTCTTGTTTCTGCGCCGCACTTCCGGCTGAGGCTTCTGTCTGCCGCAATTATCAAGGGCGCGATATTTGCATTGTCGATATCAAACGCAGTGCGAAAAACTATTGGGAATACAGGGTGATTCTGAGTGTGGATGGAGTGAAACAGCCTTTGGAAGTCTACAATTGCCGCGATCGCACTACAGTTAAGCAAGATGGGACTATTTCGGCGTTTGGAGAAAGCAACTCTGGTGAATTTGTCTGCCGTTTTTTTAAGAACAAATAGCAAAAATATTCAATCGACTTATTCAGGCTTATGTATTATGTTCCGCTGAGTATCTGTCTGTTTATTTCTTCATTGTTCTTTTATCTGTTTTACGTGCGGTACTGGAAATGGCGAGACTGTATCGAGGCTGCTAGTTCTAGCTGTACGACGCCAGATGGCGATATTCTGATTTCAGGCGGTGCTTTTTGGATTGTTCCAGCAATTGTGTTTTTGTTGGTTTCTGTTGTGATTTTTTGTTTGGATTTGTGGGGGAAACGTAGGGTTGTAAAAAGCGATGATGAGGATAATAAATGAATTTTTAAGATTTGGAGGCGGGGCGGTTGGAGACGGCGGTTGAAACCGCGTCTACACAGACGAAACCCGCGACTCGACTTCGCTCGCCGAACACCTCCGCGGGTTGGAGACGGGAGGCGGTTGGAGACGGCGGTTGAAACCGCGTCTACACAGACGAAACCCGCGACTCGACTTCGCTCGCCGAACACCTCCGCGGGTTGGAGGCGGGGCGGTTGGAGACGGCGGTTGAAACCGCGTCTACACAGACGAAACCCGCGACTCGACTTCGCTCGCCGAACACCTCCGCGGGTTGGAGACGGGAGGCGGCGGTTGGAGACGGCGGTTGAAACCGCGTCTACACAGACGAAACCCGCCTCCGCGGGTTGAAGAGGGTGGTTAGAATTTGCCGTCAACGGCTGAGACGCAACGTTCGCAAATTAGCGGATGTTCGATCGCCTCTGTGACATGAGTAGAATAGTTCCAGCATCGATCGCACTTTTCGCCGTCTGCTTTAACTACACCAATCGCCATCTCTGGAGATTGGTAACTGTAAGGCAATTCCTGCATCACTACGTTCGATTCAACCAGTTCGACTTCTGATGTAATAAATAAGTACCGCAGTTCGTCTACGCCGTTGCTAGCACTTGCAGAACGATCGCGTACAGTTATTTCAGCCGGAATTTCTGGTTTGGGTGCGATCGCGCTTAATTCTGCTTGCGGGATTGCAGGTGTTTCTGCAAACACTGTTTCGGCTGCGGCTGTTTGTGCGATCGGCTGTACTGGTACAATGGCTGTCTCTACTGGAAGTGAAAGGACGATCGCCTGTGTTTCTACAAGTACCAGCGCCGTTGACTTTCCAAACACGTCTGCTGTCATGGAATCAATTGTTTGTGCCATTTTTTGACGGCTTTCTGCAAACAGCAAGTGACGGAAAGCAAACCACATTGTAAATAAGATACCGATGACTTCAAACAATCCGCCCAGTACCGGAATTTGATTCATCGTATCCAAAACTGCCAGGGTTACTCTACCCGTTATCGCCACAGAAGCTAACAGCCCCAACGCTACCCAAACTGTTTGGTATTCTGTAAAAAATTTGCCTGCATAGTTAGGTAAATCTGCCACAAACTGGGCGCTTTTATCTAACATTTGCTGTAAATCTAAAGCCGATGCTTCCGGGGTAGAATACTCTACAATCTCGGAAGGTGCATCACCATCATTGGCAATTGTTTCTTCTTCTACATGAACAGTCTTTTCTGTCAAGACTTTGGCAACACTTGCTGCTTGTGCTTCTTGTTTGTCTTGTACTGCTTTGGCTTTCTCCTCTGCGGCTAACTCGATCGCTGCATTTTGCGATCGCACGTAATCCATCAATTCTTCGCTGCTGGGATTGAAAGCTTGCAATTGTTCTCTTTTGGCGACATCGGGAACGTACAATAAAACCTTAGCTTCCAAAGAAGAACCGATCGCCTTTTGAGTCCTCGCCTGTTCCAAAACCTTGTTAACTTCCGCGCGTACTTGCCGCAAATATTGCCAGCGAGTCGCCAATTCTGGATTGTGCCATGAAGCATCGAGTTGCACCCAACCAGCCTCAAATACTGACTGGTAGGGAGTCTGATAGGGGAGGTACTGCCAAATATCCTCAGCCATGTGACACAACACAGGTGCGATCGCCCGTGCTAAATTCTCGACGGCGATCGCAATCACTGTCTGACAACTGCGGCGACGCGGTGAATCTGTGGCGCTGATGTAAAGTCGATCTTTGGCAATATCCAAGTAAAAATTAGATAAATCCACGGTACAGAAATTCTGCACTGTTTGGAAGAATCGCGAAAATTGGAAGCTGTCAAAAGCATCTTGAACTTCCGCAAATACTTCGCCCATTCTGTGCAGCATATAGCGATCGAGTTCCGGCAAATCTTCGTAAGCAACGGCATCTTTTGCCGGATCGAAGTCGTGCAAATTGCCCAGCAAAAACTTAGCTGTATTGCGAATCTTGCGGTAAACATCCGACTGTTGTTTCAGAATATTTTTGCCCAAAGGCACATCGGCGGAATAGTCTACCGAAGACACCCACAATCGCAAAACATCAGCGCCATATTCCTTGATGACTAACGCCGGATCGACGACATTGCCTTCAGATTTACTCATCTTGCGACCTTTTTCATCGAGTACAAAACCGTGAGTTAAAACAGTTTTGTAAGGAGCAACGCCGTTAGTTGCTACACTGGTGAGTAAGCTCGATTGAAACCAGCCACGATGTTGGTCTGAACCTTCCAAATAGATATCAGCAGGATAGTTTAATTCCGATCGCCCTTTTGCAACTGCCGCCCAGGAAGAACCCGAGTCAAACCACACATCCATCGTGTCTGTTCCCTTGCGGTAAGTGCGGCCGTTGTTGCGGTAAGATTCCGGTAGCAATTCGGCGATCGACATTTCCCACCAAGCATCGGAACCTTTGTCTGCAAAGATAGCTTGGACGTGGGCGATCGTCTCTGCATTCAACAGCGGTTCGTTGGTTTCTTCGTCATAAAACACAGGAATCGGCACGCCCCAAGTCCGCTGGCGAGAAATACACCAATCCGATCGATCGCTAACCATGGCCGTAATCCGATTTTCCCCTTGGGCGGGAATCCAATTCACACCGGCGATCGCCTTTAAAGCTTCATCCCGGAACCCTTCAACCGACGCAAACCACTGTTCCGTCGCCCGAAAAATCGTCGGCTTTTTAGTGCGCCAATCGTAAGGATACGAGTGAGGATAAGCTTCCTCTTTAATCAAACAATTTACTTCGGCAAGGGCATCAATGACTGCGGCATTGCCATTTCCGAGGACATTTAAACCTGCGAAGACTCCAGCTTCGGCGGTGAAATTTCCGTTTTCATCAACGGGCGTTAAAACTGGTAAACCACAGCGTTTCCCAACGATAAAATCTTCTTGTCCGTGGCCCGGCGCAGTGTGCACCAATCCGGTTCCTGAGTCAGCGGTAATGTAGTCGCCGCCAGCCACGATCGGGCTTTCGCGATCGAACAACGGATGTTTGTAGGTGGAACCTTCTAAATCTTTACCTGGGAAAGTAGCCAGGATTTTTAATTCTGTGTTGAAAGTTGCCGACAGTCGATCGACCGCATCGACAGCGACTAACATAAATTGTTGTGCGATGTGGGAATTTGCCGGCGGTTCCACCACTGCATACATCAGTTCGGGATTGACTGCGATCGCCAAGTTAGCCGGAATTGTCCAAGGAGTAGTCGTCCAAATCGCCGCCCAGAGGCTCGGCATATAGCGCTTGAGCTTTGTTTGCAGAGATTTTGACAAATTTCTCACGTGAAAGCCGACGTAGATGCTGCGCGAAACGTGGCCTTCGGGATATTCCAATTCAGCTTCAGCGAGAGCTGTTTTCGAGCTCGGACTCCAGTGCACGGGTTTGAAGCCGCGAAAGATGTAGCCTTTGAGCACCATTTCACCGAAAACGCCGATTTGTGCTGCTTCGTATTCGGGTTTCAGAGTTAAATACGGTTTTTCCCAGTCGCCCCAAACGCCGTAGCGCTGAAAAGATGCGCGCTGCTGCTCCATTGTTTGCTGTGCGAAGGCGGCGGCTTTACGGCGGAGATCGATCGGAGTAAGATTTAGCCGATCGTCCGATTTCATGTTCTGCAATACCTTAAGTTCGATCGGCAATCCATGACAATCCCAACCAGGAACATAGCGAACTTTTTTACCGCGCAGCATTTGATAGCGGTTGATAAAATCCTTGAGGATTTTGTTAAGGGCGTGGCCAATGTGGAGTTGTCCGTTAGCGTAGGGCGGCCCGTCGTGGAGGATGAACAAATCGCCTGGGTTATCCTGGGAAAGGCGATCGTAGATATCTTGATCTGCCCAAAATTGTTGCAATTCCGGTTCGCGCTTGACGGCGTTGGCGCGCATATCAAACTTAGTTTTGGGCAAATTTACCGTGTCTTTGTAAGATTTAGCTTCCATTTTTGAGAAACGTTTTTTGTACTTAGTTGTTAGTAGTTAGCGGTTAATTGAGAGTTGATATCAAGTCCGGTTTAATAATCATAATTAAGTTTGTAGTGAGGACGACCGTCCTCTCTCGTCCTTGAAGAGCTGACAACCAGATATCCCAGTATAAGCGATCGATCGCACATTCGCTCAAAGCAAATCCGTAACCTACCCTCTCTTCTCTAACTCTGCGCCCTCTGCGGCCTCTGTGGTTAAAAAATCATTCATAAATCCAGATTACGCTACTGGGTCAGCCAACCGAACATTTGACCGACGGTGAGACTAAAGGATTCAGCAAAGGCGGGAACGGGGATGCGATCGTCCGGTTGTTCAAAAACTGCTATCGTGCGATCGGCAAAATAGACAAATACCAGTTGTTCTTCCGCGTCAATCAGCCAGCCCATCTGAGTTCCGCAGGCGATACAGTGAAGAATGTTGCGGACGACTTTGGTTTGACTTTGGTCGGGGGAAAGAATTTCGATTGTCCAGTCGGGGGCGATCGCGAAAATGTTAGCTACTGCGCCGTTCTCGTCGCGGGGAATCCGTTCCCAGGTAAAGACTGCAATATCTGGTACAGTCGATCGACCGCCAAAGGTACAGCGCAATTCTGGATAGGCGCGGGCGATGCGTTGGGGTTTGAGTACCCGGTTGATGTCACCACCCAAATCGCTTTGAATCGTGCTGTGTTTTCCTTGCGGCATAGGTTTTTGGATAATTTGACCGTCGGTGAATTCGCTGGCTGGTTTGGTTTCCGGCCGTTTGAGAAATTCATCGAGAGTCAAAGGTTTAGTGCGGGCTTGAACCATTAGACAAGATTGCACTCCCAAGCTTTCGTATTCTGAAATTATCTACGTTTATCCGTGTTTATCTGCTTTAAATCTGCGGTTATAGAAATTCCGATTACGAGAACAACCCGAACCCGCGGCTGACAGAATTTCCCAGACGATCGCACAATGAAGCAGTCGGTAAACTATTTCCTTGCTGTTCCCATTTTTCCACAAGTTGGCGGCCCAGCGGCGTGAGTCTAAAACTATCGGTAATACCTTGTCCATCTACTTCGCGCCGCAACACGCCGACTTGAATCAGCCACAGCAGGGAGTTTTCGGCTGCGAGTTCGGCTACGGGCGATCGGGTGTAGCCGCTTTCAACACCCGCATTTGAGGCGATCGCACTGAGGAAAACGCTGTTATCGCGGATGGTCTGGAAGAAGTGTAATTGAAAAGGGGCGCACCGGATCGCGCGATCGGCTCTTTTTACCGTGCGATCGGGATAACTAATTGATTTAAACGCTTCGGATGGGATAAAAGTCATTGATTTGGCTCAGAATAGGTAGTATATTTTTATGATTACCTATTTAGAGTCAGCAAAGTAGAGTTCTGAAAAATATACCCAAATATGACACAATACGGTTCAGTTAACGCTAATGTCATTGCGAGCGTCCCCGCGAAGCAATCGCAAAGACTATGACGCTATTAGGATCTTAGCTACAATGACCACTTATCAAAGAAATTTTTAATAACTTCTTGGGCTTTTGATATTGTTGTCCCCAATGCTCTTGCTATCTCATAACTAATATCATGTATCCATTGTTGAAAAGAACTGTTTGATTTGGAAATAATGCTTTTTTCATAACTATCCATTTCATTGAGTTTTTGAAGTAAACGCTGTCTTAATAGCTGAGTTGTGGAGAGAGCATCTTCCACTTCTGAAGGATAAAATTGATACCCACAAGAACAGTGAAATTTACTATCGAGAATATACCACTGAGCGCTACAAGATTCACATTTAACCTGTCTTTGATAAGGTTCAACGAGTAATTGACCATTAAAAAGACAATCTTTATGATAGCTTTTGCCCCATTGTTTACCACAACTTGGGCATTTAGGAAAAGGAAATGCTATCCATTCACTCATGATTATTAGTTTAAAACAAATAAATAATTTGACCTCTACATACAAAAAAGTAATGTAGAGGTATTGAGATAATACAAGCAGAGTTTAACCTAATCCAGCTTTCCAGCCTTCTGACCATCCGTCACCTATCGATCTCACTATATCTCTGGCAACACCAACTACTTGTCCCACAATATAGCCAAACAGTCTAGCAATTGACTTAAATAGATCGGCTACAAAAGCTCTTAAACTTGCTTCAGATTTCGCAGCTATCCTCAATTCAGCATCACTCATACCGCCGATGTGATTTAGTAATCTCTGTCTAATTTTAGCTGCGTCATCACTCGGAATATAGTTTTCATTGGGAACTTCTCTCATGGATAAATCTCCTGTTTTTTAATTTGACTTGAGATGCACCAGATGTTGAATTAAATTTCTTGTTGTTTTAGCCAGGCTAAAAATGCTTTTTTATCTCCAGCAAATTTAGCAAATTCTTCAGGAGGCATACTAGCAACAATATCAGACATCTTTGAAGGTTGAGGTTGTTGATGAGTTGCTCTTTCTCGTCTTTTTTCTGGTGGTAATAACTGAGGATCGACCAATTCCAGAAAATCAGCTAATGCTTTACGAGATGCAACTACCCATCTTCTTTTGTTAGGTACAGCATCCATCATGGCATCAAAAAGTTGAGGTAAGTTGTAGCGTCTGTTGGCAGAATATCCTATAATTGTTCCTTTCCAATTTGGCAATACTTCCCGAACTTTTCTTTGAACATCACGGATTCTTCCTTCGATATTTTTTTCTTGTTCTTCACTCGGTAAATTAGCTATTTCAATCCAAGCTGTTCCCCCAGAATGCACTAAATCCACTTTATTTAAAGCAATTACCATCCGATCTAAAAGTCTAGGATTAACTGCTTTGAGTTCAGTTTCTAAATATTGCTGTACTGACGCGATCGCCCGATTTTGTGCATCTAAAATCCACAAGGCAACATCTACGTCTTTTAACACTTTTTCATAAAGTGCAATGTGTTCTTTTTGTTTTAAGCGACTTTCACCCAGTCCAGGCATATCATAAGCAACTAATGCTCCATTAACACCTTCAACTTGATTAAAAGATACTTCAATTCCTGTTGCTTCTTGGGTACAAGCTTCGATATGGCTCACCTCTAAACCGGCGTTAAAAAGTGCATTCAGTGTAGAGGATTTTCCTACTCCTGTTTCACCAATAAAAGCAAAACGAGGCGGTGGTTCATTATCTACCTTGTCTTCAATCATGTGGTAGATTTTCTCAAAATCCTCCTCCGACATCTTCTGATCGCCCAGAATGTCTCTTGCTAAATCTTGGACTAAAGCTCGTAAATCCATAATGTTTTTCAGAGCGGTAAAGTTAAATCTTCTCCATGATAAATATCCTGTTCGTAACACCGCTAACTGAAAAAAACAGATTTTATTGAATTATTTATAACAAAATATTAAGTACAAACCAGAAAAAACCTGATTTTATTGGTTTATATTAAGCTATAATAGCTAAAATCCATACCCCTTATGACTTAAATGAATATTACAGAAATTTTACAATTTGTCGATCGGGTAGTCGAGAAACAAACAGGAGAACACCTCGACGACCTAGAAAAAGCTGTTGTTAAGGGACTGTGGGAAGGTAAAACTTACAGTGAGATTGCAGAGAAATGTGGGTATAAAAGTAAAAACTATATTGGAGATGTTAGTCGTAAGTTATTTAAGATTTTATCCGAACAGCTAGATGAAGATATTAGTAGACATAATTTTTCTTGGACGATTGAAAGAGTGATAAATTCTCAGTTTGTCGGCTTAGTAAATAGTAAAATTAATTGGTGTCCTAATTCTCATCAAGCAGATACAAATCAATCTATTGCTGATGAAGAGAAGCCAACGAAAAGCACAGGGTATAACGATTTAACTCTAGCCCCTAAAATCACCCATTTTTACGATCGCACAACCGAACTTCAAACCCTATCCCATTGGCTAACTCATCAAAATACTCGTCTAATCTCAGTTTTAGGCTTAAGCGGAATAGGTAAAACTACCCTAGTCAAACAGTTTGTCGATCTTAATTTACAAGATTTTGATGTAGTCATCTGGAAAAACCTCAAACTATCTCAATCTTTAGATGGCATTATTACTGAAATTCTAACAGGTGTTAATGATGCTCCTGTTCAACCTGACAATAAGTTAACTCAACTTTTTAATATTTTACGTCAGCAAAGATGTTTAATTATCCTTGATGATTTGCAAGAACTATTTATCAAGGGAGAATTGGCAGGACAATTCAAAACAGAATATAAGAATTACCACAACTTGTTAACCATGATAACAAATATTGAACATCAAAGTAGTTTAATCTTAATTAGTCAGGAACAATGTCAAGAAATGATTTGCTTAGATGAGGAATTATATCCTATTAATTGCTTAGAGTTAGAAGGATTAGAGAATATGTCAATCCTGAAAAATTGGGGATTAAATGATGATGAAGCTTGGGCGAAAATTATAAAGTTATATGAAGGTAATCCCGTTTATCTAAAAGATATTGTCAGCTTAATTAAAAATATTTTTGGGGGCAAAGTCGCTGATTTCTTGAAAGAAGATAGTTTAATCATCACCAAAGACATGAAACCTCGGTTGACTGAATTATTCAAACGACTATCACCCAGAGAACAAGAGATTGTTTTACATTTAAGTAAATTGGATAGACCTGTGTCAAGAGAAGATTTAAGACAAAGTTTATCTCTCTCATCAATGGACTTAATGAATGGGTTGGAATCATTGCATCAACGTTATTTACTCAAAAGAATACAAGGAGAGCAAGTATTGTTTGATTTATCTCTTGTTGTTCGAGAATATGTTAGAACTTGTTGTCAAGATTAATGATGAAATTTAATCTTAGCCATGCTGACGAGTTTTTAATTTTTGTTGCAATAGCGATGGGGTTTGAGCTTTCAATTGGCGGGCAAATTCTGCATCTGCTTCGATCGCAGACCGAATTTCATCTGGGCGATCGTGATAATAAGCTAAAGCTGCATAGATATCAGATAAAGTAATACTCGGATAATGATACAGAATTTCGTCTGGTGACATTCCCATTTGTTCGTGCCAAACAACAATATCCTGAACTCGGATGCGATGTCCGGCGATCCGAGGTTTTCCACCACAGACTCCAGGGGTGATTTCGATGTGTTCTTGAATTATGGCGATCGACATGGTAGAGAATTAATATAGGATGTCTCTTCTATTTTAGAACAGGTTAGACGAGTTTGACTATAAATGGCATTTTAGGCTAGCCTCTTGCTGGGTTGCCAACAAGTATTTATAGCTTCACAGGAATATTTTTAGGCATAAACTTTTCTTAGTTCATAAGTGTCTGAAGCTTCCGCATCTTCTAAAGTAAGAAACTCATGCAACTCATTAATAGCCAGAGGACTGAGATAAATATCTGATTCAGTTTCATAAACTTCCGAAAAAGACTCGATCGCCTGTTTGAGTTTATCGATGGATTGTTCGGGAGTGTTGCCTTGTCCTACTAATCCATTTTCCAAACACAAAGCTACCCAATATTCGGCACTTTTGCGAATAATAACAGTGTAAAAATCTATCATATTTTACTTACTTTATCAAGTTTAATAGCGTCATAAAATTCGGAGTACACGCCCACAATCTAACACGAGATCGCCCCCAAGTCAAGGCATCAAATTACGGTAGAAAAACTATTCCCAAAGGCAGATTTTTTCTAACGGACACTCAATTCCGAATCTAAATTTAAGATATTGACAACAACAGCCCAAAATCAACTAAAATAGCTTTATCAATCGCAAGGTCAACAAAATTATGACATTACCAGTAGGGTGTGCTGCACCTCAATTCACCGCCAAAGACACCAACGGCAAAACCGTCTCCCTCTCCGAATTCGCCGGTAAAACCGTAATCTTGTATTTCTACCCCAAAGATGACACCCCCGGCTGCACCAGACAAGCTCAAAGCTTCAAAGCAGCCCATGAAGAATACAAAGGCAAAGATATAGTAGTTCTCGGTGTTAGCCGTGACAATGAAGAATCGCACCAAAAGTTCACTGAGAAGTACGGTTTGCCTTTTCAGCTATTAGCAGATGTTGATGGCGCGATTACCAAAGCTTACGATGTTGAGAAAGGTGATTATTCCAAGCGTGTTACTTTTGTCATCGACGGTACGGGCAAAATTATTCAGGTTTATGAAGGAGATAATCTGAAAGTTGACTCTCACGCTCAAGATATTCTTGTCACCATAGTTTAGTCGCCGTCGCCCTAACATTCCTGAACGCACTAAAGGGCTAAAAATCCGGTTTCTTCCGAGATATCTCGTTGCTAACGCAATATTATCGTAGAAACCGGGTTTTTTTTGTAATACTTTTTTTACAAAAGATTGCTACACAATAAATTTTGTGTTTGTTGATAAAATTATTGCGATCGGGTGCGTCGCTGTGAAATTGTCGATATGTAACTAAAAATTTTTCGTGGCGACACACCCTACGACTAAAATCTAAAATCTCCCAATCCCTCAATCGCTGAATCTAAAATCTAAAATCTAAAATCACCTAAGTGAGGGGTGAAAGGTATCGGGGGCAATAACCTACTCCTATTAAATTTTTAGCCCGAAAATTTGCGCTGCAAATTCTCTCAACCAGCCTAAATTCGGGTAAGGTGCTTGTGGCGCAACCTACATTTAGATTTCTTGCTAACATCCCGCCAACCATTAAAAATTGATACTTTAAAAGGCATCAACCGCCCGTAGAATGAATCTAGGAGCGATTTTGTCCGGGATCGGATCGTTGTGTTTGATAAAATGAGAAGTTATCCTTGCTGTAGCTGAATAATTAAGTAAGTAGGCGGATAGATAATGACAAGCACCAAGATTATTTTGAGTTACTTGGGCCCACAAGAAATTGAGGTCAATCGAGCCTCTGTCTTAGTTGGCACTTTTGATAAAAATCAAGTGGCGGCAATCACAGCAGCCGAAGGTTCTAAGGCTCTGAAGGCGGGGATAAATTTATCTACAGGCATTTGGAACATTGGTTTAGACAAAGGATTTGATAGCGTCGGTACTCGCACTGTGCAGGTGAAAGCAATTGATAAGACTGGCAAAGTTATCGGAGAGCAAACAATTAACATCAAAGTTAATCCTGCTTCTAATTCCTCGCAACAATTCTTTACGTTAATTACTCTGCAAGACACTCAATTAAAAGCCGGAACAGTGCCTTCAGCCAGTCTCAACGATCAGCAAAAAGCGGCAATACCAGCAGGTGAGACTTATCAAATTACCGACTACGACTTAGAAGACGGACACCTCAACGTTCAACTAAATAATCCTATTTCTCCGGTGGGAAAGTCCGGCTTTTTTTACGAAAAACACGTACTTGTCAGCAAAGGCGCCAAAATCCTGATATTCGATCGCGCGCAACTACCCGCCCCGCCGCCTGGAATGCAGTTGCTGTGGGTGAACAAGAAAACCTGGTTAAAGCGCAACCCCGCAGATTCGGCTACTTTAGGACAAAATCAAAAAGTCAGATTTTACCAGGGCGAAACTTTCAATATTTTCGGCTACGCTTGCGTAGAAAATCATTTTCGAGTTACCCTAGATCGCCCGATTCCCAACTTTGGCAATTCGGGATTCATGTACTCGCAACACGTCCAAATTTTGCAAGACGGCAAGGGAATTTCCTTTGACAGAAACGCTGTTACCATGACAGTTGTCAAAACTACTGCGTTAAAAAAGCGGCCGGTAGATGCTGTCAACCTGCAACCGCCAGAAAAAATTACTTTGCCGGCGGGAATGATTTACGGCATTTCTGGATTCTCGATCGAACAAGGTCACGTTAAAGTCTCGCTGACTGAAAATTTGCCACCTTTTGGCAATACAGGTTTCGTTTATCCCGATTTCGTGCAATTCAGTCGCGCAGGCAAATCTTTTAACCCAGCGCCGAATTTAACTTATCAAGGCCCGACGGAGGTTTTGGTGAATCAGTCGATCGCCCTTTCCGGTACTTTTGACAAGCAAGAAGCAGCAAAAGTTGAGGTGATAGCTGAGGACAAACTGCCCCTAACCGTAACACTAAACCAAACTGTCGGCACTTGGCAAGTCAATTTGCCCAAAGGATTTAGCATACCCGGAGCTCGGTGGCTGAGGTTGCGCGCAACAGACAGCAAAGGTAACATTGTCGGCAGCCAAATAATTTACATTACAGTCAGTTCCGATCCTCTGACTGTCGGCAAAAATTTGAGTTTAAAGCTACTTTCTGACACTTGGTTTAAGGTAGCCCCGGTCGATTCTTCCCGCCTCGACAACCAGCAAAAAGTTCTGGTCAAAGCAGGTCAGACTTTAGCGGTTAGCAAGTACGGATTTATTGACGGGCATATCAAGGTGCTGCTGGATTCGGCAATTTCGCCGATCGGCACTTTTGGCTATTTTTACGAACCCGACGTTCAGCTTGCCAAAGGTAACAAAATCCTCAAATTTGACCTAGCCGACGTACCCAACAGCAACGGGAACGCTCAACTGTTGGTAACTCAAACAACAGTGATTAAAGGTAAACCAGTAGATTCATCGAAACTCCCTGCCAATCAAGTAGCTGACCTAATTTTAGGCACCACCTACGCTATCACCGGTTATGCCTGCATTTTGGGTCATTTTCGAGTAACTCTCGCCGAATCTATTCCCGGTTTCGGCAATGTAGGATTTATCTATTGGCAGTCTGTTCAAATCAAGAAAAACGGCAAAGAAGTTGCCTTTGACCCCGATGCTTTGACGATGACAATGCTGCAACCAACTGTGTTTAAAAAACGTCCTGTAGATGCTGCGAAGCTGACTGCTACCGAGAGAAGTACCCTGCCTTTAGGTCGAGTTTACGGCGTGGAAAGCTACGGTTTGGAAGCCGATCACCTGAAAGTTTCTCTGACGGAAGAAGTGCAAAATTTTGGCAATACAGGTTATGTTTTTCCGAGTTTTGTTCAGTTCAAGCGTGGGGATAAAATTTTCGATCCGGTTCCGAACAATGTGGAATTGAATGTGCCGTATTTTTCACAGCGGGACAATCCGCGTTTTGACTGGTCTACTTGCAACGTCACTGCGATCGCCATGGTGATGTATTATTACGGCGTTCGTTCTAAGTGGGGCGGACAGTTGGAGGATGAGTTGTTGCAGTGGTGTTTCGACTATGCAGGCCAGGGTTCTCAAACCGATCACAACGTGCTTTCGGCGCTGATTCAGGCTTACGGCTTTAAGACGAGTTTTAGTACGACTCGCCAGTGGGCGGATGTGCGATCGCAATTGTTGAATCGGCGGCCCGTAGTGTTAGCAGGAGATTTTACTGCCGCAGGTCACATTATCACTTTAATTGGCTACAATTCTGACGGTTATATCGTGCAAGATCCTTGGGGAGATGCCCTCACCGGTTACAGCGATACTGAGGGCAGAAAGTTGATGTATCCCTACGGCTACATCAATCAAGTTGCGGGCCCAGATGGCAATGTTTGGGCGCATTTTATCTCGCGATAAAGTTGGGAGTATTTAGGAACTGGCTCTTCGGCCAGTTCCACCCCAACATTTAGTTTTTGTGTTTGGTAACTGGCAAGATGCCAGTTCCACTAGAAGATTTACTTTTTGTGGAACGGGCATCTTGCCCGTTCCTCACAATCCAGCGCCTCAAGCAACCTTGCGCTTCATTTTGCGTTTCGCCGCACCCATACCTAAAAAGCTCAATCCTACTACAGTACCGAACCAAGTAGAAGGTTCTGGTACAGCTTCTGCATTCTGAAACGAGGCTTTAATGGCGATCGCATCATTAGCGCACTCAGCAAACAAATTAGCAATATAACTTCCAGAAGGCATTGCGGATTTATTGAAACTAAATCCGATTGTTTGAGAACCTACTGCATTAAATTGACCAAAATTCAGACCGAGAGCACTCAAATTTGCTGGCGTTAAAAAATTAATATCTGCAACTTTTGTCCCCGTAGCGATTGAGTTAAGAACTGTCCAGTTTCCAGTTTGGTTAAAATACGGGTCAGTGGCTGCTAAATCGCCCGTAGATGGGGTTCCGCCTGCCGATGCAACCGTCGTGTTGAATTGATTTAAATTCAGAAAGCCGGAGTTTATTTCGGTGACGTTTTTAGCGGTAACATTACTGTAAACGCCTGTTGCAGCGACCCCTGAGTCATTTCCGGCGGCAAAGCGAACGGCAAATAAGTTGCGATTTGCGTTAGCTGTATCGAAGTTTTGACCGGAAAAGTTGAAGAACAAATCGCCGTAGTTGATGTTACCTCTGGCAGCGGCGCTGTCGGCATATCCTGCTAAACTTAGATTGGAGTTGATGGCGACGAAAGCTGTATCTGATGTTTCTTTAACGGCGATGCCGTAAAATTCAAAGTCGCCGCCGCCAATTTGCGGCCCTGTCACCCCGTCGTTGAAGGAATCGATCGCATAATTCCAGCCGTTAGATAGCGTTGCTGAATAAGCCTGTTGTGGCTGTAGTGCGATCGCCGCACAGAGAACAGCCGCTGAGTAAGTCAAGTAAATCCTAGTTTTAGCAATGCAATCCATAAAAATCTTCGTCATGGCTGAGTTTTAAATTATTAAGTCTGCTAAATCGACGCTCTTTATTTCTAGTAAATCACATATTCCGGCAGATGTTCTTAAAGTTTTGGTAAAGCTTTTTTCGGGTGGATTGCGTAATTTCAACTAGATCCAAAAGAACTAACTCATACCCTTCATTCCGTTGACAGTTGACAGTTTTCCCGAAGAGCTCTTGTCGAAGAGTTGACAGAAGAGCCGACTCGCTAGTCGTTGCGGTTGACAGCGACCTCTACTTTGAAGGAATAGGATTCGAGTAATGAATAGTCTGATTTTAATTTCTCCGACAAGGGAGAGGCATTCAACATATTCTTTGTGGTAAGTAATACCAATTTCAAAAAACATTGCTACCAAAAATAAATTAGAGGTTTTTACCTGTAGGGATACGGCACTGCCGTCTCCGGCAATTTATGATAATGACATATAATTTGTATACGCTTAATCAGTGTAGCAACAATTTGTCACGCATGGTAACTAAATAAGAAACTCCCGCCACAACCAGCACAAGATTACCCAAACCCATCACCCACACTGGTTTACTCAACAAAACCCCAGCTTGCTTGAATAAACCTGCGAACAAACTAGCAAATAAAACTACCGCAGCATCACCCAAAGCATCGCTAATCATTGGCACCCGTACTGAGAAACGGCGAACAGCTACCACCAGCCGTTAACACCCGAAACAGTACCGGGCTAGAACATGGAGGTGTTATATCATTTCTAAAAAAGCTTGTTACACAACAAGCTTTCAGGTGCTGACAGTCACAAAATTTATGCCCGCTGCTGCGACAATCATTTTTCCAAAATTGATTCTATTCGCCCATAATTTGCATAAATAAAGTTCTGTTTCGCGGCCCGTCTAAGTCAAAAAATAAAACAGATTGCCAAGTCCCCAGTGCTAATTTACCTTCAGCAACTGGAATTACTTCGCTGGTACTGAGTGTCATTGCCATCAGGTGAGAGTGAGCGTTGATCGGTTCGTTAAGAGTGGAACTATTCTTAAATGCAAGTCGTTGTGCAGGTATTTGTCGTCAGGAGGCGCTAACTTTGCCAGGTATACTTTGATGTCTGCTAGCAATCTTTCTTCGTTTTCATTGATTGCTAAAGCTGTAGTGGTGTGTTTGGAAAATACTAGGAATTGTCCATTTTTTATGGCGCTGCTGTCAAGAATCAGGACAAATTGAGGCGTTATGTTATAAATTCCGATGCCTGATTTTGTGATTATTTCGATTGTTTGATTAATAATTTTCATAAATTGTCTCTCATTTCCAGCCCTATTCAATCACTATAATGACGTTATATCGATCGGGCTTTAGCCCTGAAATTCCTCAAATGCCGATCGCCCAAAATTATATGGTTTCTCTAAACCATTGCTACAAATGAAGTGTTGGGAACGACTGAAACACAGGTTTTTTCCTCGAACCTTGAGTTACAGGTATGAGGAGGGCGGCGGTTGTTTCTGCAAGCTGTGGCACTGCACCAATCAAATTTTTCCGAATTCTTCTTAACCCATCGCGGAGAGTTCGTTGACGATCTTGACTTTTCCCTTGATCACGGAGCGCAGCAGGCGGTTGAGCGAATGTCTGTCTTGCTCGTCGAGAGAGTCATCCAAAACCGCCGCCATCAAGCCGTAGCGATCGGCTAAAGTCAAACTCCCTGTATCCGTAACAGAGGCAAGTATTTCGGAAATAGCGCCGGGGATAAGTTGAACTAAAAACATGAGACGTTCCCTGAATTCGATACTTGTATCATCTCTCGTTCTCCAAAAATCAAGAGTGACGCTGGCATAGCAGAGAAGGTGATGTTTTCAGGCTAACTCTGTGATACCACGGAGATCATTGTGTGACGGGCATCGCTTCCAGTCTGCGATCGCCGTCACAGTATTATCTCAGAGCTGCCAATTTCCCCATCTGGGTTTCTACATCTAAAGATTTATAGGGATTTTTCAACTTTGTATGTCTTTTGACGCATCTCCAATGTATAAAACGCATCGATAGTATGCGAAAATATCATATAACTCAACATTTTGTAAAAATAGCTACGAATATTTACGGTCATGCGCTTTACATTAGTTCATAACAAAGGTGCATCGAAACGCAGCGATCGATCAAACCATCGGTAGCAACTATAACCATACATAGTTTGGCGGCATTCGAGACAGCGCCCAGAAAAGCTCAAATATATAGAAGACCAACCATGCTTAAAAGAAAGTCGTTCTAGTAACTAAATATACAGTTTTAAATCCATAGGCTCATTAAGGTTAGCAGGAAACACACATTTTATGCTCCAAGTCAATATCTCAGGGAATAAACCAGCAGCGAGGGTAAATCAATGACCCAAACAGTAGAACCCAAAGCCAGCTTGAACAAGTTTGAAAAACTCAAAGCCGAAAAAGATGGCTTAGCACTCAAAGCCGAACTCGACCAGTTTGCCCAAATCGGCTGGGAAGCAATGGACGAAACAGACCGCGAGCACCGCCTCAAATGGCTCGGCATCTTCTTTCGGCCAGTAACTCCCGGGAAATTCATGATGCGGCTGCGCTTGCCCAACGGCGTCATTACCAGCAATCAAACTAGAACTCTAGGAGAAATCGTACAGCGCTACGGCTCCGACGGCAGCGCCGACATCACCACCAGACAAAACCTGCAACTGCGCGGAATTCGCATCGAAGATGTACCCGATATCTTCCGCCGCCTCAAAGAAGCGGGGATGACCAGCATTCAGTCTGGCATGGACAACGTGCGAAACATCACGGGTTCCCCAGTCGCAGGTTTGGACGCCGACGAATTAATAGATACTTGGGAATTGGCGAATCAAGTCCAAGACATGATTACCAACAGCGGCGAAGGCAACCCAGAGTTTTCAAATTTGCCGAGAAAGTTTAATATTGCGATCGCAGGTTGCCGCGATAACTCAGTCCACGCCGAAATCAACGACATCGCCTTCATCCCCGCTTATCAAGACGGCAACATCGGCTTTAACGTTTTAGTCGGCGGTTTCTTTTCCGCCAAACGCTGCGAAGCTGCAATTCCTCTCAACGTGTGGGCTAGTCCTAGCGATGTTGTGGATTTGTGCAGAGCAATTTTAACTGTGTATCGCGATCGAGGCCCGAGAGCAAACCGCCAAAAATCGCGCTTGATGTGGTTGATTGACGAACTCGGCATCGAACAATTCCGCACCGCCGTCGAACAACAAGTAGGCCGTACTTTGCACCCCGCCGCTGCCAAAGATGAAATTATCTGGGACAAACGCGACCACATCGGCATCTACGCGCAAAAACAATCAGGGCTCAACTATGTAGGGTTGCACGTTCCTGTAGGACGCTTGCAAGCAGCGGATTTGTACGATTTGGCCAGAATCGCCGAGGTTTACGGCAGTGGCGAACTCAGGCTCACCGTCGAAGAAAACGTCATTGTTCCCAACGTTCCCGACTCGCGGCTGGAATCGCTCGTCAAAGAACCGCTGTTGCAGCGTTTTTCCATCGACCCCGCACCCCTGATGCGCGCCTTGGTTTCCTGCACCGGCTCCAAGTTTTGCAACTTCGCCCTCATTGAAACCAAAGCCCGTTCTGTAGCAATGATTCGGGAACTGGAAGCCGAACTGTCCGTTCCCAAACCGGTCAGAATTCACTGGACTGGTTGCCCCAATTCTTGCGCTCAACCCCAAGTAGCGGACATCGGTTTGATGGGCACAAAAGTTCGCAAGAACGGCAAAACCCTCGAAGGTGTGGACATCTACATGGGAGGAACTGTTGGCAAAGATGCTCATTTGGGTACTTGCGTCCAAAAGAGCATTCCTTGCGAAGACCTCAAACCCGTGCTGCATCAACTGTTAATTGATAAGTTTGGGGCTGTTCCCAATCAAGCTCAAGGAGATGTGGCTGCCCTCAACAGGCAACTGCAACTGACGGTTGAGAGGGACGAAACGGCTCTGGTGGCCAAACCTCAGACATCTACTGTCATTTTCGCTCGATCGGGCAAAACAGTTGCTTGCAGCGAAGATGAGTTCATTCTCGACGTTGCCGATCGCGCCGGAATCGAACTCGACAGCAGTTGCCGATCGGGAACCTGCGGCACCTGCAAGCAGCAACTCCTAGAAGGCGATGTCGCCTACGACGGAAAACTCGACGCGCTGAGCGATATTGAACCAGGGTTTATCTTAGCTTGTAGCGCGCGGGCGATCGGCAAAGTGTCGATCGACGCCTAAAATCACAATGTGAGATGCGAGGCGGCCAACAGAACTATGTCATTGCGAACAAAATTATGTCATCGCGAATGATATCCTCTCATTGCGAACACAATTATGTCATTGCCAAGGTCGTCAAGCCATCTCACATCTGGCATCTCACATTTCTCGTATCTTAAAGTACACCAATAATTCAAGACAAATGAGCAACCTTTCCAGAAGAAAATTCATCATCACCGCCGGCGCCACAGCAGCAGGCACCCTCCTCGCCCACGGTTGCAGTTCAGGTTCCAGCACTTCTAGCGGCAGCCCCACCTCCAGCCCCGCAGCCGGTGCAGCCTCACCCAGCGCCGCCCCAGCAGTCAACATCAACCCAGCCGACGCCCCCGAAGTTACCACAGCCAAACTCGGATTCATCGCCCTCACCGACTCAGCACCCTTAATCATCGCCCAAGAAAAAGGGTTGTTTGCCAAGTACGGCATGAAAGACGTACAAATCCTCAAACAAGCATCTTGGCCAGTTACTCGCGACAACTTAGAACTCGGTTCTGAAAAAGGCGGGATTGACGGAGGTCACATCTTATCTCCCATGCCTTACCAAATGACATTAGGCACAATTACCAAAGGCAACCAACCAGTGCCGATGAACATTGTCGCCCGTTTAAATACTAACGGTCAGGGCATTTCCGTCAGCAAAAAATACTTAGATTTAAAAGTAGGTACAGACAGCAAACCACTCAAAGCAGCCCTCGCCAATCAGAAAGTTGCTATTACCTTTCCCGGCGGCACCCACGACCTTTGGATGCGCTATTGGTTAGCAGCCGGCGGCATCGATCCGAATACAGAAGTTTCCGTCATTCCTGTACCGCCACCCCAAATGGTAGCTAACATGAAATCCGGCAGCATGGAAGCCTTTTGCGTCGGCGAACCTTGGAATGCCCAGCTCGTTGCTCAAAAGGTAGGATACACCGCCTTAGTAACTGGAGAACTTTGGAAAGACCATCCAGAAAAAGCCTTAACTTTAAGAGCAGATTGGGTTGCCAAAAATCCTAAAGCTACTAAAGCAATTACCATGGCCGTACTGGAAGCCCAGCAGTGGTGCGACAAGCCAGAAAACAAAGACGAGATGTGCCAAATCATCTCTCAAGATAAGTGGTTAAAAGTACCCGTCGCAGATATTATCGGTCGCGCTAAAGGTCAAATTGACTACGGTACCGGCCGCGTTGAACCTGCAAGTGCATTAGCCATGAAATTCTGGGCTGACAATGCGTCTTATCCCTACAAGAGCCACGATGCTTGGTTCATCACAGAAAATATTCGCTGGGGTTATATGCCGGCAACTACCGACATCAAAGCCACGGTTGATAAAGTTAACCGCGAAGATATTTGGAAAGCAGCAGCGACAGCACTTGGCGTTCCCGCTGCCCAAATTCCTGCTACCACTTCTCGCGGCGTCGAAACCTTCTTTGACGGCGTGAAGTTTGACCCAGAAAAACCCGAAGAATATCTGAAGGCTCTGGTAATCAAAAAAGCCTAATCGCAAAGTAAACAGTGCTAATGGTTAACGGCTTGATATTAACCATTAGCAAGTAAATCGATTTGTGATTTACGGTTCGGAATTTGTGATTTATGAGAAGCCGGAAAATTAGCAGGTTATTCTAAAATCTTAAGTTTCGTACTTATTAAAATTAGGTCAAGGCATCTATAAGCAATTATCCATTCACTCATAATTACTCACAGCAAATAGACAAATGGCAACAAATCTTTCTGTTTCTAAAAGTAAAAATCCAGCAAATTTTGTGCTGGATCTGGTTCAAAAAAACCGCAAAAAAATTCTCCGCCCGTTAGTTGCGATCACAGTTCTGCTCGTAGTTTGGCAAATCCTCTGCCACGACCCGACATCCACCTTACCCGGCCCGATTAAAGCCGTCCAAGAAAGCTGGAAGTACATTATCGATCCGTTCTTCGATAACGGTGGCACAGACAAAGGCTTATTTTGGCAACTGGCGGCCAGCTTGCAGCGTGTGGCGATCGGCTTTACTCTCGCAGCAGTTCTCGGCATTGGTTTAGGAATATTAATCGGTACCAACTCTTTAATGTTCGATGCTTTAGATCCGCTGTTTCAAGTATTCAGAACAATCCCGCCCCTGGCTTGGCTGCCGATCGCCCTGGCAGTATTTCAACAGTTCAATCCCTTTGAAGGATTGGGGGTGAAGGCTAACGAAGTTTCAGCGCTTTTCGTAATCTTGATTACAGCAATCTGGCCGATTCTGATTAACACCACAGTAGGCGTCCAACAAATACCCCAAGATTACAGAAACGTCGCCCGCGTCTTGCGCCTCCCCAACCAAAAATACTTCTGGAAAATCCTGCTACCGTCTTCAGTTCCTTACATCTTCACAGGCTTGAGAATTGGTATCGGTTTGTCTTGGCTGGCGATTGTGGCTGCGGAAATGTTAGTCGGCGGTGTCGGTATCGGCTTCTTCATCTGGGACGCTTACAACAGTTCTCGACTCAGCGCCGTGATTCTGGCAGTGCTTTATGTAGGAATCGTCGGTTTGATTCTAGACAGACTGGTTGGTTTCATCGCTTCCAAAGTTGTTCCTGAAGAACAAAAATAAGATTTTGGCATAGGGCATAGGGCATAGGGCATAGGGCATAGGGCATGGCGAATGGCGAATGGGGAATGGGGAATGGTTGCCAACTACAAACTGCTAGAAATTAGTTGTAAATTAATGCCCTGTTTGGCCAATGCCCAATGCTCTGCGCGGGCCAATGCCCTGCGCGGGCCTTCTTCCCAATGCCCAATGCCCAATGCCCAATTAATAATCAGCATCTACAAAATACAAACTAACCCAAAATAATCATGTCAATCCTTATTGAAGTAGACCACGTAGACCGCGTATTTAACTTGCCGAATGGTGAGCAATATATCGCCCTCAAAAATATCGAACTTAAAATAAAAAAGGGAGAATTTATCACCTTAATTGGACACTCTGGTTGTGGCAAATCTACACTGCTAAATATTATCGCCGGGCTGGACACAGCAAGTCAGGGCGGGATTACTTTAGAAGGGCGTGAAGTCCGCGATCCAGGCCCGGACAGAATGGTGGTATTTCAAAATTACTCGCTGCTACCTTGGCTGACTGTTCGCGAAAATATTGCTCTAGCAGTCGATGAAATTTACAGCGGTAACTCTCAAGAAGATCGCGAGTTGGTAATCGAATACCATATTAAATTGGTGGGACTCGGGGCAGCAGCAAACAAACGTCCGGGCGAAATTTCTGGGGGGATGAAACAAAGAGTTGCGATCGCCCGCGCCCTAGCTATCCGCCCAAAATTGCTGCTATTAGATGAACCTTTCGGGGCCCTCGATGCTTTAACTCGCGGTGGTTTGCAAGACCAATTGATGAACATTTGCGAAGAAAGCAAAGTGACCAGCGTGATGGTAACTCACGACGTGGATGAAGCTTTGTTGCTGAGCGATCGCATCGTGATGCTCACCAACGGCCCGGAAGCGCAAATCGGACAAATCCTCGAAGTGGACATTCCCCGCCCCCGCAAGCGCATGGAAGTGGTCAACCATCCGAGTTACTACGCCCTGCGTAACGAAATGGTTTACTTCCTCAACCAACAAAAACGCGTGAAACAGCGTCGGGCAAAACAACAAGCCCCAGCCGTAGTTATCGCCCGCAACGGCCTGGAAAAAGTCAATCTCGACATCGGCTTTGTTCCCCTCACCGACTGTGCACCCTTAGTCGTAGCAAAAGAAAAAGGATTTTTTAAAGCCCACGGTTTAGAAGAAGTCACCCTCAGCCGCGAACCTAGCTGGAAAGAAATTGCTAAAGGTATCGCCCAAGGAAGGCTCGATGCGGCGCAAATGGTTGCAGGAATGCCGATCGCCATGCTGTTGGGCTTGGACGGCGAAGCCCCCGTTCCTGTCAACAGCGCCTTAACCCTGTCCCGCAACGGTAACTCGATTATTTTCGGGAAACACCTTTACGACAAAGGCATTCGCACCTTAAAGGATTTCAAAGCTGCGATCGCCAAAACTCCCGATCGAGGTCATACCTTGGGCATGGTACACTCCGCCTCCATGCACAATCTGCTGTTCCGCTACTGGCTGGCCGCCGGCGGTATTGACCCCGACATAGATGTGGCGTTGACCATGCTTCCGCCCCCGCAGATGGTATCGAATTTAAAAGCAGGCAACATTGACGGCTACTGTGCCGGCGACCCTTGGAACTCCAAGGCGGTCAACGACGGTACGGGTTTTGTCATGGCCCGTTCCCTCGATATTCTGCCCGGACACATCGAAAAAGTTCTCGGCGTTAGCGAAGATTGGGCTCAGAAATATCCTAAAACCCACGTCGCCCTCGTCAAAGCGCTTTTGGAAGCCTGCGAATACTGCGACGATCGCCGCAACCGCGAAGAAATCCTACAATTGATTTGCCAAGAACAATACATCGGCGCCGATCCAAAAGACATCCGTCCGGGGTTCCTCGACCCGTACAACTCTGGTACCGAGGCACAGCCCGAAATGCTCTACAATTTCAACCAGTTCTATGTTGATAAAACCAATTGTCCAGACCGCCTAGAAATGGTGTGGGTAATGGCGCAGATGGCCCGCTGGGGACTGATTCCGTTCCCGAAAAACTGGGTGGAAGTGGTCGATCGAGTTTTGCGGCCCGATGTGTTCGGTCAAGCAGTGCGCGAGTTGGGTTTGCCGGATATCGCCAGAGCTCGCCGGACGATCGAACTATTTGACGGCACAGTCTTTAATCTAGACGACCCGATCGACTATCTTCAGAATGTCAAAATCAAGCGCGGCGTCCGCATTGAAGAAATCTTAATAGAACAAATAGGCAGTCAGTGTTCCATCAAAACGCCTGCATAACCAGCAAATAGGAAGAGGGAGTCAAGAGTAAGGAATCAGGAAACAAGACTCCACATTTCCCGCTTCCTAATTCCCTCTCTTACAAATCCTTAATCCTAAATAGTCATGTCTAATCCCCCAAACCCCAAACCCAATCCTGAAAATATGCAAACTGTAAAAACGCCCCAGGCAACCACAAAAATTCAAACAGAAAAACCAGGTTTTTTGACTATTAAAGATGTATCGAAAGTCTACCCAAATCTTAAAGAACCAGAAAAACCGTTTGTCATTCTCGATGGTGTAAACCTCACAATTAATGAAGGCGAATTTATTTGTTTGATCGGTCACTCCGGCTGCGGCAAATCAACTTTGCTAAACATGATTGCGGGATTCAACGGCCCGACAAGCGGAGAAGTTGCTCTGGCCGGTTCACGGATTACTGAACCAGGCCCCGATCGCATGGTGGTGTTTCAAAACTACTCACTGCTACCCTGGCTGACTGCTACAGAAAACATCCATCTCGGCGTTGAAACTGTTTATGCAGACAAGTCCGCAGAGGAACACGATAAGATCGTCAAGGATAACTTGGAATTAGTCGGACTGACCGAAGCTTGCAACAAAAGACCGGGCCAATTGTCCGGGGGTATGAAACAGCGGGTGGCGATCGCCCGAGCCCTAGCAACTCGCCCCAAACTCTTGATTTTGGACGAACCCTTCGGAGCTCTAGACCCGATTACCCGGGAAGAGTTGCAGGAAGAATTGCTAAAAATCTGGCGCGAGTACAAAATTACGATCGTCATGATTACTCACGATATTGACGAAGCTTTGTTTTTATCCGATCGTATCGTGATGATGACCAACGGCCCGGCAGCTTCGATCGGCGAAGATGTGCACATTCCCTTCAGCCGTCCCCGCAACCGCACGCGGATGATGGAAGACCCGAAATATTACGAACTCCGCAACTTTGCTCTAGAGTTCCTGTTCTCTCGCTACGCGCACCACGAAGAGGATACAACAGAATCGGGGATAGCACCCGTTGTCCTGCCATTACCAGCTAGCAAAAAGCCTGGGGCCACTGCTGACAAGCCCATGCCACGGGTATCCTTTGTGCCTCACGCTGCACAGCCCGTAGAAGCTTCGCCAATCAAAGGCGCAGTCCTGGCAGTTTCGTGGTTGGTAACAATGGCGACTTTAGCTGCTGTCAATACATCTGCTGTTTCCAGCCAGCTCAAGCAAGCGAAACTAGCAGAAACTGCACCGGCGCCAACTGCATCGGCGGTTGTCAGTTCTCCCCCCAGCCCCGCACCAATTGTTGCCAGCCCCGCACCGATTACTGCTGCAAGTCCTGCATCGATGGCTAGCACGGCACCGATTGCTGCTACAAGTCCTGCATCGATCGCCAGCCCAGCACCGATTACTGCTGCAAGTCCTGCATCGATCGCCAGCCCAGCACCGATTACTGCTGCAAGTCCTGCATCGATCGCTAGCACTGCACCGAGTGCGACTGCAAGCCCTGCGTCGATCGCCAGTCCCGCACCAAGTGCTGCTGCAAGTCCTGCGTCGATCGCCAGTCCCGCACCGAGTGCTGCTGCAAGTCCCGCATCGATCGCCAGTCCCGCACCGACTGCGACCGGCAGCCCAGCACCGACTGCGACCGGCAGCCCAGCACCGACTGCGACTGCAAGCACGGCACCGAGTGCGGCTGCAACCAAGGCACCGACTGCGACTGCAAGTCCTGCGGCCGCACCCAAAGCAGCAACCAGTGCCACTTCAGGGATTTCTGACAAACCCGAACTCGATGCGATCGGAAACCAGCTATATGCACAAATTGACCAAAATTGGAAGACAACTCCGACATTTACCGAAAGTTTGACTTATCGAGTCAAAGTTAAACAAAACGGAGATATCTTGCAGTTCGAGCCCACAAATAAAGCAGCTAAAGATTTCGTCAAAGAAACTCCTCTGCCAATTTTGCAAACTCCTGCGGGTGCAGCAGCAGGCACTCAAAAAACTGCTGATTTCCAAGTAACTTTTAGCCCCACCAACGGCGGCGTATTTGAAGTTAAAAGAGCGAAGTAGTTCATTTAGTTGACAGTTGACAGTTGACAGTTGACAGTTGACAGTTGACAGTTGACAGTTGACAGTTGGTAGGGGCGGTGCCCCTGTGCCCGCCCTCAGTTGACAGTTGACAGTTGACAGTTGACAGTTGACAGTTGATAGCTACCTCTACCTGAAACTAAGAGCCTTCGACTAATGAATCGTCGGATTTTAATTTCTCGCCTTCAAGCCAGAGGCTTTCAACCAATTCTTTCTGGTAACTTATACCTTTTGCGATTTTGGATTGGAGGTTTTGAATTGGGAATGATATCACCTCCGCACGCTCCATAAATGTAAAACTGGTTTGATTGTTCGGAATGCAAGTCCTTGTTCGTGACCAATTGCATTCCGAACGATCAAACCAATCTTAGTATGGTCGTTTGTTGCGGGCATGATACGATACGCTATCCGACGACGAGTTGGCTACCCCTCGATTCTTTAGTCCGCTTGGAGCAGGCACAGTTTGTATAGTGGCGGTTGAAACCGCCTAACGATCGAGGGGTCGCTAACGCAGAATTTGGTATAACAAGAGTTAGGTATTAATTCCCTATGTTTGAGGGGGATTTAGGATCGGCGACAAGCTGGCTAGAAGGTAGAGCGATCGCCAATTTTAGTCAGGTAGTGGTTAATTTAGAATCAGGGTATTTTCCGCTTATGTAAAGCCTTTTTGCGGTAATTTGGTAATTTTTGATACATAATTGGCCGGAACCCTCCGTTCCGACTATAATGACGAATTACGAATTATCCATTAGCTTTCAAAAATTAGCATCTAAAATCACCAGATGGAAACTATAAAAACTCTTTGCCCTTACTGCGGTGTAGGTTGCGGTCTAGAAGTTGTTGCAGACAAAAAACAAACTTGGAAAGTCCGGGGCGATCGCAATCACCCATCAAGTCAGGGTATGGTTTGTATCAAAGGAGCAACCGTTACAGAGTCTATTCGCAGCGATCGGCTACTGCATCCGATGATGCGAGATACTCTCGACCAACCGTTCCGCCGCGCTAGTTGGGACGAAGCTCTCGATGCCATTGTTAACCGCATCCAAACAATTCGCTGCAGCACCGGCCCAGACGCTCTGTGCGTTTACGGTTCCGGTCAATTCGCTACAGAAGATTATTATATTGCTCAGAAACTGATCAAAGGTTGTCTGGGAACTAATAATTTTGATGCGAATTCTCGATTGTGTATGTCTTCAGCAGTTTCGGGATACGTTCAAAGTTTTGGTTCGGACGGGCCGCCTTGCTGTTACGACGATTTAGAGTTAACTGATTGCGCTTTTATTATCGGCAGCAATACAGCAGAATGTCATCCGATTGTATTTAACCGATTAGCAAAGTACCACAAAAAGCACCCCAATGTCAAGATGGTTGTGGTAGACCCGAGGCGGACTCCGACTGCTGAAGCTGCGGATTTGCACTTGGCAATTAAACCGGGGACGGATATAGATTTACTCAACGGAATTGCGTATTTGCTGTTGCGAAAGCGGGCAATAGATCCGGAATTTATTGAAGAATGCACGGTGAATTTTGCAGTTTTTGCAGAAGTTGTCAGCAGCTACACGCCGGATTTTGTAGCCTCGCGCTGTGGAATTACTGTCACCGAGTTAGAAACGGCCGCCAGTTACTGGGAACAGTCGCAGCGGGTGTTGTCGCTGTGGTCGATGGGCATCAACCAATCCTCCGAAGGTACGGCAAAGGTGCGATCGCTAATTAATTTGCACTTGATGACCGGTCAAATCGGTAAACCGGGATGCGGCCCGTTTTCCCTGACCGGCCAGCCAAACGCCATGGGAGGCAGGGAAGCGGGCGGACTGTCTAACTTACTCCCAGGATATCGGCTTGTCAAAAATGCCGAACACAGAACCCAAGTCGAGGAGTTTTGGGGAATCGCACCGGGAAGCATTTCCCCGAATCCGGGCCGCAGTGCTTGGGATATGATTACCGGTTTGGAAACTGGCGATGTGGAGTTGCTGTGGATTGCAGCTACTAATCCAGTGGTGAGTATGCCGGATTTGGAACGTACAAAAGCCGCTTTACTGCGATCGCCCTTTACCGTTTATCAAGAAGCCTACTATCCCACGGAAACCTCAGCCTACGCGCACATCCTGCTGCCGGCAACCCAGTGGAGCGAAAAAACCGGAGTGATGACCAATTCCGAACGCCGCGTGACGCTTTGTCCCGGTTTCGATCCACCATCCGGGGAAGCCCGCGACGACTGGAAGATTTTCGCAGAAGTCGGCCGCCGCTTGGGTTTTGCCGAACACTTTGCTTTCGACAGCAGCGCTGACATATACAAAGAGTACGTCCAGTTGACAGGGGGCAGGCCTTGCGACGTAACAGGCCTCAGCCACGAGTATCTGCGCCAGATGGGCCCCCAACAATGGCCGTGTCCCGAAAATCAGCCTTTACATCCAGCGACTGAAGCGAAACGGCTGTACACTGATAGGCGTTTTCACACTCCCGACGCCAGGGCGAGATTTTCGGCCTATCACTCCCGGGGACTAGCCGAACCTCCAGATCCAGATTATCCGTTTGTGTTGACTACGGGGAGAGTTTACGGGCACTGGCACACAATGACGCGCACGGGCAGAACCGACAAAATTAATCAATTGCACCCGCAACCATTTTTGGAAATTCACCCCCGCGATGCTGCGAAATTGCAGATTAAGGAGGGGGATTTGCTCGAAGTTCGATCGCGCCGCGGCAAGGCGCAGTTTCCAGCAAAAGTCACCAAGGCGATCGCCCCTGGTACGCTATTTGTACCGATGCACTGGGGTGCTCTGTGGGCAAAATCTGCTGAAGCCAATGCCATGACTCACGCCACAAGCTGTCCGGATTCCAAACAGCCCGAATTAAAAGCTTGTGCGGTGCAGTTGGTACTCGTGGGCGCAGAAACCGATCCCGAAGTTGTCGCAGAAGTTGGGGAATTTAATTGGGCAAAATCCACCGTCACGGTCTCGAATTGAGCTAATCTCCAATTAGACCTCGGTTTCTTGCCACAGACTCGCATAAAATCCTTGTTTTTTGTCAAGAAACCCGGTTTTTGGGCTATTGTTGCGATCGCATACCAGGCCGCTCTACACTTCGCCAAAACCTGTCCGATCCATTTTGAGCGGTTATCCACGCTACATAATAAATCTCCAATCCCAAATTCCCAATCTCACACCATTTTTGATTTTTGATTTAATCATTGAGAATGACTGACTGCATAAGGGTTTGGAGGTTGTATCGCGTTGGATTTAAACTTGGAAAATTATCAAATCAAAAATCAAGAATCGTTATGCGATGGCACAGTCCACAAGCTGCATACCCTGGCAAAACCAGGCAATAAAAAAAATAAATGTATTTACGATCGGCTTTTCGTGGTTGAGGGTGGGTTTTTCGTTCTTCGTTCCTTCTGCTTTTTACCCTCCCACCCTAGCTGAAGCACCTTCTTGGTTCTTTTTAATCGATGGGCGGATCGGAAAATTGCAGTCTGTGCGTATAGGTGCTATGATCTTTTTATAAGGCTTTATTTTCGGCAGTACAGTTCGTTCGATCGGCGTTCCTCCGGATTTAAATCTCTACAACCTCGATTCTGGAGAATGTTCAATGTCTATCTATGTCGGCAATTTATCCTACGAAGTAACGCAGGAGCACCTCAGCCAGACTTTTGGAGAGTACGGCACAGTAAAGCGCATTCAATTGCCTGCTGACCGCGAAACAGGCCGGATGCGTGGCTTCGCTTTCGTAGAAATGTCTACTGAAGCCGAAGAAACCGCAGCGATTGAGGCTCTTGACGGTGCTGAGTGGATGGGTCGCGACCTCAAGGTCAACAAGGCAAAACCCCGTGAAGAACGTGGTTCTTCCAACAGCGGTAACTGGGGCAACAACGACCGCTCTTCTCGCCGCTACTAAACCGACCCAAGCTAAACTTTTAGCTGGATCGTGTATTTGACTGGTCGAAAACAGAGTCAACAATCGTTATTTGTTGAGAATAGATAGTTGGTTCTGCGATCGTACCGCGTCTTAAAGTCCTCAAATATTGCTAGGCAATAATTTGAGGCTTTTTTATGGAAAAATTGTATTGAATTTTGACTAAATCCTAGGATGGCCGGTAAATTAACCGTAATATTTGTAGCGGTGGGTTCCACAAACCATATATAATTCACACAAACAATCTATATGAACTCGCCCCACCATGCGATCGCAGGTGATAGCGGGCAATTCAACCGATATGAGACAGAGGTATGCTGAAAAAACTATTTAGACAAATTTCTAAGTTAGGCAGTGATGAAAACTTTCTGCATTTTACAGAAAATGTAGAAGTCATAATATCAAAAATTCTCTCACTAGCGATGATTGTAGTAATTATCGTCAGTGTTTGCGATTTATTGATTTTTTTATCAAAAGAATTATTCGATGACCACGAAACTTTTTTATTAAAAGATACGTTATTTGTCATATTTGGGTTGTTTTTAAATGTGTTAATTGCCCTGGAAATCTTAGAAAATATCACAGCTTATCTAAAAAAGCACGTAATTCAAGTAGAGCTAGTTATTGTAACTTCTTTGATAGCAGTATCTCGAAAAATCATCATTCTTGACCTAGAAAAGAAAACCGCAGCGGACTTGATTGGTTTGGCCGCAGCCATTTTCGCTCTTTCCATCAGTTACTTGATGGTGCGGTACTCAAATAAAGTAAAAGATTAATATCGGTCATTAGTCATTGGTCATTAGTCATTAGTCATTGGTCATTAGTCATTTGTCATTTTACCCAGAGCGAAGCCGAAGGGTGGTCATTGGTCATTGGTCATCTCGCCCTGAGCGAAGCCGAAGGGTGGTCATTGGTCATTGGGAATTATTAAGAACTAATACTTCCTCTGGATTGCCTTTAATAATCATTGGCTTGATTTTCTAGAAAAACGGGCGGTTTCAACCGCCTTATAATCTAGATATCGTCCAACAAACCAGGAGGCGGCACAATTTCAAGTCTGCCTTTCTCCAAGTCAACAATTGGCACAATCTCTTGTACAAAAGGAATCAAAATTTTAGTTGATTTAGGCTCTTTAACTTTGATTTTTCGAGGTTTGCGGGTATTTCTGGGGTCAGCGTTTGCTGTGGGAGTTTCCGGCCGTTTTGGCTTGGACAGTTCAGGGGCGACAGGTTCCGGCGCTGTTAAATTTGTTTCTACTTCTAAAAGGTCGTTACCCGCGGGAATAATATCACTTACTTTACCCAAGATTTCGCCGGTTAACTGGTTAAACACTTCCATACCGATCAAATCTTGGACGTAAAACTCATCAGGTTCGAGGTAAGGTCGAGATCCCTTTTCGATTAACAACTTGCAGCCCCGCAGCGCCTCAGCCCCATCGCGGTCTTCCACACCCTCCACCTCTACAACATACAACCCTTTGCCCGGAATGTAGCGGCCGCCCAAAAACTCGATCGGCTCCGGTTCAGTTTTTTTAGGGCGCAAAATCCACCGCTTCCCCGGCTCAATAAACCTTTCCGGAAAATCAGAATCGGGATAAACTCGCACTTCCCCGCATAAACCTTGAGCCGCTACAATTGTACCGATTTCTATCCACTCAGACATAGATTATATCACTCAAATTGCTAGTCATTGGTCAATGGTCATTGGTCATTGGTCATTGGTCATTGGTCATTAGTCATTAGTCATTAGTCATTGGTCATTGGTCATTGGGAATAAGGAAGCGGAAATTAAAAATTGGAAGTTAAAAAAAATTTAATGATTTTTCTTCTTTCTTCGCTCTTCCTTGTGTCAACTGTCAACTGTCAACTGTCAACTGTCATTAGACCAAACCAGTTCTCAGGGCCACAACTGCTGCTTGCACGCGGTCATCCACAGCCAACTTATTCATAATACCGCGAACGTGAGTTTTAATAGTATTTGGACTCAAATAAAGTGCCGCTGCTATTTCCGGATTGCTGTTACCTTCCACCATTAATCTTAACACCTCCAATTCCCGCTGTGACAACTGACCAAAAGTAGTTGTAGAAGCAGGAATCGGGGGTTTGAGGTGTTCGATCACAGTCCGCGCAATTTGAGGGTCAAGATATGTAGCACCCTCAGCAGCCGCCGCAATCGCCGCTAACAGCCTGTCTATGGAAGCACCTTTAATACAATAAGCATCAGCACCGCTAGAAAGAGCAGCAATAATTTCAGTTTCTGCGGTATGAGAAGTTAACATTACAACTCTAACTTCCGGCAGTTGCGCTTTAATTTGCTGCGTCGCTGCTATGCCATCGAGTCGCGGCAAACCGATATCCATCACAATCATATCAGGTTTGAGTTTCAGTGCCGCTGCTACTCCTAAATAACCGTCTTCTGCTTGTCCTACTATTTCTATTTCTGGGGAATCGGCTAAAACTTGCTCTAATCCCAGTTGCATCATCGGATCGTCTTCAACAATTAAAATTCTCATCATAGGAAGGAAGAAGGAAGAAGGAAGAGGGAAGAAGGAAGAAGAATAAGAAGGAAGAAGGAAGAAGGAAGAAGAAGCAAGGAAGAGGGAATAAACAAAGAGTACCAATCATGAAACGAATGACGAATGACAAATGACAAATGACTAATGACTAATGACTAATGACCACCCTTCGACTGCGCTCTTCGGGCAAGATGATTAATAACTAACTTTTAAAACTTCAACGAATTCGCCGGAGCAAATCGAGGTTTCTGATGCGGACAAAACTGCTAAACCACTTGTATGGGCTAGGTTTATCAAATTCGCTGAATTTTGGCTGCCGCTAGCAGGTTCAAATTCCCACGCTCCGGCCACTAAGTGCAGTTTACCCCAAACATAAGTTTCGCGCGATCCGTGCGATCGCAATTCAGAATGACATCGAGCTTTGACAAACTCCGGGCCCCAAGCCTCCGCGCCCAGCCCGGCCATCTTTCGCAAAGCAGGCACAACAAAACGCCAACAGCAAACTAAAGCAGAAACCGGATTTCCCGGTAAACCAAAATAAAGACAATCCGAACTTGCAATAGGCGAGTTATATTCTTTTTTATCTCGTTTAAACGCAGCAACAGTTAAAGGTTTTCCCGGCTTAATCGCCACAGAACTAATGTGAACTTTCCCTTGCAACTCGGTTAATATATCCTCGATATAATCGTAATCTCCTACCGAAACGCCGCCCGTTGAAATCACCGCGTCGGCGGTATAAATAGCCTGAGCGATTGCCTTTGTTAGCGCATCTTGACTGTCAGGAACAATCCCAAATCGCAGCGGCTCAAATCCCATTTGCGCTAACAAAACAGTCAAAGCATACTGATTCGAGTCTACCAATTTTCCCGGTACCAAAGGTTGGTCTGGAGATACCAATTCGTCGCCAGTCGAAAAAATAGCCACCCGCAAACGCCGATAAACAGGAACTTGAATGCACTGTGCAGTTGCCAACACCGCGATTTCTGGGGCGTTGATAACTGTACCGGGTGTTAGCAAAGTTGTTTCTGCTTGATAAAAAGCGCCTTTGTGCCTGACAAATGCTTGTGGCTTTTCAGGAGAAACTAAGATAAAAATGCGATCGCCCTCACGCCTCGTTTCTTCCTGCATTACCACCGTATCAGCACCATCCGGCATCATAGCGCCCGTAAAAATTCGCGCCGCTTGGCTTGATTGCACGGTACATTGAGGCAGATATCCCGCTGGAATTTCCTCAACGATTTCGAGTACCGCTGGTTTGTCAGCGCTGCAATTTTCAACATCCGCAAACCGCACCGCGTACCCATCCATCGCCGAATTGTCCCAATAAGGAAAATCGAGGGAACCAGTGACGGGTGCAGCCAAAATGCGCCCCGATGCTGCCAGCAAGTCTACAATTTCTACATCCCGCTGACTGTCGAGAGGTGCCGCTAAATTTAGAACGATCGATTCTGCTTCTTTTACCGACAGCATCAGTGTCACCCTATTTGACAAGACTTTTATTAGTTTAGCAAATCACCAGCTATAGTGGAAAAGTATTTTTTGATTCGGCTGCGGTAAACTGTCTTTTAGTTCTCCCTCGCTCATGACTATTTTTCGCTCAGCTTTTCGACTCAATTGTTGGTCACTTTTGCTGGTGGGATTTCTGGTTGTCTTGACTCAAATTTCCGGCTTGCAAGTCAGTGATTTATTCTTTCACCCTTTTTTCTCTCCCAATCCCAATGTTGCTTTGTTGACTCGCACGTTTCAAGTATTATGTGCTGTGCCAGTTATTGTTTGTAGTTTTAGCTACGGGCTCGCAAAAACTATGCAGCCGCGCCCTTGGGAAAGTCGATTTATTCTGTCCTCTGCTTTGTTGACAGGCGCATTTCTGCTTAATGAAATTTACAGGATTCATCTATATATTAACGCCTGGGGAATTCCCAAGTTAGGAGTTAGTTTTATCTATGCTATTTTTGTGTTCTCCTACGGATGGTTTTTTCGGCTAGAACTCAGATATACTCCCTACAAAATCTTGTTAGCTGGATTGGGATTGTTGTTTTTTGCGATCGGTATGGACGCGCTGAAGTTAGAAAGCAAAATATTAGGTATTTTGCTAGAAGGAGTTCCCAAGTTATTGAGCGAAATCAACATTGCCTTTTATTATTGGTATGTCTGCAAATCTTTCATTCAAAAAGGTTTTCACGATAATTATAGTAGATACTTATAAAGTTGTGATATAATGAGACCACACGTTTGACTTCAAATCTTCCCAGTTAAAAAAACAGCCTTCACCAGTTTAAAATCGATATTTAGGATTTACACAACCTGCATCGACCGGCATTCACCTGCAATTTCAACACTCCAAGTGCAGCCCCTAAAATCATGATAGCAGTTACCATCAACTTTAATGCGATCGCCAAAATCACCGACGACCAATTTTATCAACTGTGCCGCCAAAACCCCGAGGTCAAATTTGAACGCAACGCCCAAGGAGAAATAACCGTCATGTCGCCCACAGGAGGAGAAACCGGAAATTATAATTTTGAAATATCTATTGATTTTGGAATTTGGAACAGACGAACTAAACTGGGAGTTTGTTTCGATTCTTCAACTTGTTTCAAGCTACCCAACGGTGCCAATCGTTCTCCCGATGTTTCTTGGATCGAACAACACAGATGGGATGCACTCACTACCGAACAAAAACAAAAGTTTCCTCCGATTGCACCAGATTTTGTCTTAGAGTTAATGTCGCCGACGGACAGTCTCAAAGATACTCAAGACAAAATGCAAGAGTACATGGACAATCAAGTAAAATTAGGCTGGTTAATTAACCGCAAAACGCGCCGAGTTGAAATCTACCGCCAAGGACAAGACAAAGAAATTCTGGAATGTCCCGCAGAGCTTTCAGGAGAAGATATTTTACCCGGTTTCGTGCTAAACTTGCAAGCAGTCTGGGCGTAATATGATGATTTGAGATTTGAAATTTGAGATTTGGGATTTGGGATTTTAGATACTTCTAGTTCGGTCTGTACAAGTTTTACAGCAGATTTTAGGCTTCGTCCGTACATCAAGAACCCCCTAGGGACACGGCACTGCCGTGTCCCTACCTTTTTGGTGTACCTCACATACTTGAAAAATGCTGTAAATTGGGAGGATTTATAGCAATCGCCACAGCGGTGAGGAGATAAATAACCTCATGAATAGAGCCTCTAGCCCGATCGCAGAAACGGTTTGATTTTCTTGCTCTGCAACTGTCCCAGACCCACTGCTATACTGGATAATGGTTTGGAGATTCCCTAAATTTGCATTTTTGGGAAAAATGCTACAAATAGACATCCTAAATATATAGTAGTTCTCAGAAATATGAGCTACGTTTGGTAACGGGCAATCAGCAATCACCGAAAAGCTGGTTGAGTACAAATTACTAATTACCAATTATCAATCACCATACATACCTCATCTTGCCGTTACAATAAATCTCATGGAAACTAATACAGAAACGACTACAACCACGGGCTTAACTGCCGAGCAGCACAAACAGAAAATGCAGCGCCGCCAAGAGGTACAGGCGCAGCGAATTGCTAATGCAGCCCCAGATAAAGGTTTGATAATTGTCAATACGGGTAACGGTAAAGGCAAAACTACGGCGGCTTTGGGCATGGTTGTGCGATCGCTCGGTCACGGCTACCGCGTCGCCATAGTACAATTTATCAAGGGAGCCTGGGAACCCGCAGAGAAAGCCGTTTTTGAACTCTGGGAAAAACAGCTAGAATTTCATGCGATGGGTGAAGGTTTTACCTGGGACACGCAAGACCGCGATCGAGATATCGAAACAGCTCAAAAAGCTTGGGAAAAAGCCCTAACTTTTATTTGTAATCCCGAATTTAAATTAGTGCTGTTAGATGAAGTTAATATAGCATTAAAAATGGGTTATTTGCAAGTAGAACAAGTTCTCTCCGGCTTAGAACAAAAACCCGCAGAAACTCACGTTATTCTCACGGGCAGAGGCGCGCCGCCAGAACTAATCGAACGCGCTGATTTGGTGACAGAAATGACTTTGGTTAAGCATCCATTCCGAGAACAAGGGATTAAAGCTCAAGCAGGTATAGAGTATTAATATCGTTGGATTGTTCGGAATGCGAGTCCTGATTAAGTTAAAGCTTATTTGGAGAGGACTCGCATTCCGAGCGATCGCATCGCAACTGAGATGCTATGATAGCAATGCTGGCAATATGAGAGTAAAAGTTGAACCCTTGCCAAACTCGCTATCCACAGTGATTTCTCCCCCCAGCATCTGAGAGTATTTCTGCGCTATTGACAAACCTAAACCGGTTCCTCCGTACTTGCGTGTAGTCGAAGCATCAGCTTGCGTGAAAGGTTGAAATAATTTTTGTAGCTGTTCCTGCGTCATCCCAATTCCGCTATCAGTACACTTAAAAATTAACTGTTCGCAATCCCAACTATTCTCCTGATTGGTGATTCTTTCAACAGCTAATGTAACAGTTCCTTTCTGAGTAAACTTAGCAGCGTTGCTGAGCAAATTAAACAAAATTTGAGTAAGCTTAGTTTTGTCGGAATGCAATTTGCCAATATTATTAGGACACTCGATATTCAGCCGATTGTTGTTTCGGATAAATAGCGGTTCCACAGTCCTCGCTACATCTCGAACTGCCTCGGATACGTCAAAAGCTTCTAATTCCAGTTCCGCGTGACCGGCTTCAATCTTTGATAAATCTAGAATATCATCAATTAATGCTAGTAAATGGTGGCCTGAATTGTGAATTCTCTGTAAATCCTCCACAAAATCTGTTTCCCCAAAATCTAAAGCCTCTTCTTGCAAAATCTCGCTGTAACCGATAATCGCATTCAGAGGAGTTCGCAGTTCGTGGCTCATGTTAGCTAAAAACTGACTTTTAGCCAAATTAGCTGCTTCTGCTGCTTCCTTTGCCTTGTATAGTTCTGCCTCGGCTTGCAAGCGATCTGTCACGTCGTGAGCCAGGACTAATTCGGCATTTCTACTATCAAATATCAAGGCATAAGAAGTAATTTCTACATCAATAATTGTACCGTTTTTGATCTGGTGCTGCCACACACCTGCAAAATCAATACCTGCATCTACTTGGGATATATTTTTTAGCAATCTCGGCACATCTTGAGAGGGACGGATGTCGGCCACTGTCATGTTGAGAAATTCGTCGCGACTGTAGCCGTAGTGCTCTATAGCAGCGTGGTTAACGGCTATAAATTCCAGAGTTTCTAAATCGTAAACCCACATCGGATGGGGGTTATTTTTAAACAAAAGTCTGTAGCGTTCTTCTGATGCTCGCAGTTCAGCTTCGGCTTGCTTGCGCTCGGTAATGTCGCGGACAACAGTGCAAATAATCTCGCGGCCGCCGTAGGAAATCACGCTGGCGCTCACTTCCACGTCTACGCAGGAACCGTTTCGGCGGCGGTAGAGAACTTCGCCAATTTTCAATTGTTTGTCCGCCAGCAGGAACTCAATATTGCTGTCAATTAGGTCTTTAGAGTAAGCGACGATATCGTAAACAGTCAGTTGCGAAATCATCGTATCAACACTGTAATCGAGCAAGTTTCTAAAGGCTGTATTGGCTTCTAAAAGACGTTTGGTTTGAGCGTCCCACAGGAAAATGCAATCTGTAGCTTGCTCGACTACGGCTCGGTAGCGGGCTTTTTCTTCTAGTTGTTCGCTGTCGGCTAGCGCGATCGCCGACAGCATTCCGTTGATAGTATGGGCAAGGTCGGATAACTCGTCTGCGCCCGTCACCGGCAACCGCACCGAGAGGTCTTGGCTGCTGCTGACGCGGTTGACTGCTTTTGCCAAACTGCTCAACCGAGATAGCACCAAATGCTCAATCAGCAGCAGAGTGCAGCCGATAAACCCCATGCCCGCTAACCCTACAGACACTAGCAAATACAGCAAACTGGTTTGACCTTGACGGTAGATTTCTCGGGGCATATCCACCCGCAGCAGCAGCGCCGGTCGATCGTAAATATCCTGGATCAAAGCATAACCCGCCATTAAATCTTCGCTGACAGGACGCACGAAAATCTGTTTTTTTCCCGACAGTTTGTGCCGCGCTTTTAGAAAATCGGCGGGTAAATGAGGCTCATTAATGCTGTGTACAATCAGCGGCAAACGAGTAATTTTAGACAGCTTGGCAATTCCGGCAGCATCTAAATTGCGCCCGAATATCACCGTACCTCGGATCGGGCCAGTGTTTTTTGTAGTGACAATTGGCCGGGAAGTAATCAGGATCGGCCCTGAGGGCAGCAGCAGGATACCAGCGACGCTACTTTCGACGTTGGGGTGCTGCAACAGCGGGTCGCTCAGAGAAATGTGCTGTTTTAAGGCGGATGGAACAGGCGTTAGTTTCAGCTTTTGAGTGTCTAAACTGGTACCGTAAACTATTTTGCCAGAAGTATTGACAAATACGGCTAGATTAACTCTTAAATTAGCCAGTCCTTCTGGAACTAAATTGGAGGCGATAAATTCTGAGTTGCGGTTTTGAATGAAAGTGTAGGTGTCATCCCATGCTGACCAGTCCGCAAAGCGCGAGTTGAAATCGTCTGCGGTTTGTCCGAACACGCTGAGCACTCCTTTGACAACCTGTGTGGCTTCTTGTTCTTCTGCTTTGATAAGGCTGCCCAAAAGGATGCTGGAGGAGGTGGCATACAGAATGCCAGTCAGTCCAGCGATAGTAAGACCAACGATTGATAGTGTTTTGCGACGCAGTTTCATCTTGCCATGTGTGTGATGTCCGTCCAATATTCTCAACTCAGAAGCAATTTTACTGCTGTTTCTTGAGCCCTGACTCCTGGGGCGGTGCCAGTATGCCACGAGGGAGTGTTGTAGGGTACGCCGGAGCTTCACATTTTCTCGGATTTCCTGTTTGGTGTCTGACGGACTCTAGCGCTGCCTTGTTAAATAGTATACAACTAACACCTGCGGGCTTCCGGTGCGCTCATCGGAACAGATTTTTGATTAAACCAGATTTTTGCCAAATTAGCCAATCCTCTAAAAAAGTAGGTTTGATTGAGGATCGGGTACTCAACAAATGCGTCGTCGTTTCCCTTGGCTGTGCCTGAAAAAGCCATAAAAAGTATCTGTATTGGTTAAAGAAACCTGCTTTTTGGGATTAATCGCAGGTTCATCGCAAAGCATTGATGAAAAAATTGGATTTCTGGATGTTTTTCTAGCAGGCAGATTTGTGCTTCGTCCCACTTTTAACACCAGCCACCAACAAGCATCCCGCTCTAGACTCATGTTCCACAGCTTGATTTGCTCAGTTATATCATGTCCGCAGAGAATGAGCAGTATGCGATCGGGCAATTAGCATCGTTGCTGGCAAGTTACAGATGGGGCTAAGAGAGCCGGACATCATATAGCCGACTCTCTGATTTCTGGAGAAGCTGAGATTGAACAACGGGGTACTTGGGAATTCACCAATTGTTAATTAATTGGTGAATTCCCGATATGAGAGTTCGCTCCGCTATCTCATTCCCCTTTTTCAACTTCAAATTTCCCATCAAAAAATAGCAACTTTCAAATTGTATTACTTTCCCCACACTTCGTGTTTGTGAGCTTCCTTGCAAATACCCAAAATTCGCCGATCGTTCTCGCTAATAGCAGCAATAGGGTAATACTGTGGCAGGTTTACCGAGTAGGGAGAGCGAGTGCCGTCGTAAGTGTCCACTACTGTTAAATTTAACTGATTTCGCGCAGCAGTGCCATAAAAACAGTAAAAAGCAGACCGAGGCAGGTAAAAAGCGCCAACTACTTTACTCTCTCGCAGTTCAAATACAAAATATTCTTTCTTAATTTCATCTGGCTTGCTGGACTGACCGTAGAGGTAAATACCGTCTCCTAAACCTCTGCTAGCTGTATCTGATGCCGGATTTGGCGGAGATTGCGAGGTCAAAGCGCCGGATTTGACGATCGAGTCTTTTGGCCCGCGTGCAGCCGCGATGCTGAAGTTACCGGGCGAGACGGCAAGGGCGATCGCCATGACTTCTAAACTGCTTGTGAATATCCAATATGTCAAAACCACTCCAGACCCCAACATTTATAATAGCCGCTTCAGTGCGCCTCTAGTAACAGTTTCAAACAGCTTGTACAGAAACCGGGTATCTGCTTTAAGGCAGGCTATTAACTTGAAGGAACGATCGCCCGCCCGGTTTCTGAACTCTCACCTAAAATTAGTTGAGACAAATTTTACTATCGCCTTGACTAATGGGCGATCTACCTCTCAAATATAGCGGTTCTAGAATATAGTGAGCTACTCGCCAGCTTACTAATTATTAATGATCAATTACCGATCTGTACCTCACTCAATGACAGCATATTGCAGATTTATGGGGTAGATTCCAGAGTCCTTACGGGACACGGCAATGCCGTATCCCTAACTGTTCTGTTTCCCTCACATACCTTACGAGTGCCGTAACAATCGCGATCGAACAATCCCTAAAAGCACCCAGACAAAAAAAGAGTTGAGATTTCTTGAGAATCTCAACTCTTTTAGTGACTAGCTAGCCAAGTATTCTCGAACTTGAGATTGGCGGCGCCGCAGGTGGGCGAGGGCTTGATGTTCTAGCTGCCGCACCCTTTCCCGGCTGAGATTGAGCCGTTCTCCGACTTTCGCCAGAGACATTTCGGTGCCGTCTTCCAAACCGAAGCGCAGAACGATCACATCTCGTTGCTGGGGGGTAAGTTCTGATATCAAAGTATCGAGGTCTTGCCGCAGCAATTCCGAGGTAATGTAGTTGTCTGGAGATGCGGTTTCATCTTCTAAGAGTTCTTGCAGTTCGGTATCTTGGTTATCTCCTACACGCAAGTCCAAAGAAACTGGATGTCTAGCCATCAGCAGGTATTCCCGAATTTGGGAAGGTTGCAGTTCCAAGGCGGTGGCAATTTCCGCAGGCGAGGGAGAACGGCCCAACTGCTGGGTTAGTTCCCGCTGCACTTTTTTGATTTTGTTGAGTTTTTCGGTGATGTGAATTGGCAATCGAATGGTGCGGGCGTGTTGGGCGATCGCGCGAGTGATTGCTTGGCGAATCCACCAGTAAGCATAGGTAGAAAATTTGTATCCCCGCATCGGGTCAAATTTTTCTACTCCTCGTTCTAAACCGAGGGTGCCTTCTTGAATTAAATCCAAGAATTCCATGTTGCGTTTCTGGTATTTTTTGGCGATCGCCACTACTAGGCGCAAATTCGCTTCAATCATCTTTTGCTTGGCGCGCCGCCCTAACTGCAATATCCGGCTCAGTTCGGCTTCGGTCAACTCCATTTCCGCAGCCCACTCTAGCTGAGTCGGCTCCCGCTGCCATTCTTTGGTAAGTTCTTGTTTTGCTTCGATTAATTTCATCATTTGCTGTACCTGCTTCCCGAAAACAATCTCTTCTTCTCGGGTGAGCAGCGGTACGCGACCGATCTCGTGCAGATAGGTACGAACCGTATCCGTTGAGGAGTATGGCCGGGTGCCCATGCGATCGGCTTTCACTGTTTTGGTTTTGGGGGTGGTGGTGGACATGGGTGAGTATTGCACTCCTTGTAACAACAGATAAAAAGTTGGTGATACCCTGTCCCACTTTTACAAGTGGGATAAAGACTGCTACAGGGGGGATGTTACCCCTCCTGTTTATCGGTGACGATCGGTAGAAGCTTGTTGTTCGGGATTAATTTTCTGCTTGATTTTCTATTAATCCCCGTCGATTTTCCGTAGCTCGCTAGCTTTAACAGCTAGTTTCAGGCGAAGTGAAGCAAGAGTTTACTTTTCTCAATACTATTCCAAATTTTGAGGATCGTAAAGGGTCAAAACCTCTGTCTTAAGGTCAAGATTCTATACTTTCCCTTAAGGTTTTACATTCCCTGCTAGTTTTAACTGCAACTCAACTTCACAATACTCATGCAAATATACTCAGGCAAACAGACTCATGCAATTCGAGGGCTTTGTTTTGCTCTCTGTTCTATCATCGCTTGAATTTTTCTCGCTGCCTAGATGCTGCGATGCGAGATAACCGAACTGGATCGCCGTATTCGGTGCAACTTACCGTTTAAAATATTTCTTGACATTTTTATTAAAATATGCTAATCAACTTCTGCTATCAGTGAGTAAAGATATATTAAGACCGGGATTTTGGGCTATTTGAGTTGAATTTTGGCGATCGACTGAATAATATTTGAGCTTATCCAAATTTTATAGAGTTAGGGATGAGGGGTAAGAGGTCTGATGGCAAAAGCCCTTGACTAAAGCCGGAGGAATATTTTTTTTGAATGTCGATCGCACTTTCCGAGACTTACGCACGGGTAACAAGAAACCGGGTTTTTCTTGACAATGATTGATACAGAAACCGCAGATGTGAAGCAGATAAACACAGATATAGCCTTTCTCAAAAAGGTGAGGTATGTCGGGCGGGCATAGGGCATAGGGCATAGGGCATAGGGCATAGGGCATAGGGCATAGGGCATAGGGCATAGGGCATAGGGCATAGGGCATAGGGCATAGGGCATAGGGCTATCCTCATGTTTTTGAGAACCGCTATACATGCAGATAGTTGAAGGAATTGAAGGTAAATGAATGCAATCTTGTCTCTTGTTCCATCCGTTACACAATTAGCTGCCGAACTTCCTTTGCTATAACAATTTTCAATCTAAAATCCCAAATCCATTTTAGCAGCTTCTGCCTCGGCAAACACTTGTTCGTCGGGCATTTCTTGCCAGTCAATATCCCCGATTTCCCTGTAGAATTGCTCGTCGTAGGGACGAGTTTGCACAACTACCGGCATCGGTACCGCGTGCCCCAAAACTAAAGCTTGCTGTTTCGAGTCGAGTTTGGCCAAAACCGATCGCAAACTCTGGCCTCCAGAAACCCCCGTAAAGATAGCATCGATATCTTTATCGTCGTTTAGCAAAGCTGTGATCCGCGTACCGACTTGCGACATCACCTCGCCGTCGATACCGGAGGGACGCTGGTCTACAATCAGCAGAGTTACGAAGTATTTTCGCATTTCCCGGGCGATCGTGCCGAAAATAGTCGATCGGACGATCGCCGGATCGAGAAAGCGGTGGGCTTCCTCAATGGTAATCACTAACGGTTGTGGCTTGTCGCACGGATTTTTGCTCATCAAAAACTTTTCAGCTTTCCGCACGTAAGATGCGTGAATGCGGCGAGTAATCACATTTGCTGCTAACATATATGACAGCAAATCCGAGTGCGAACCGAACTCAATTACTACATTTTTTCCACTATCCAAACACTGCAAAACTTCAGTTACATAATTTTTGGGACAGCGTTGTCGAATGTATTTTAAATCATTCAAACGCTCTAGCTTTCGCTGCAAGGCCATGATCGAAGATTTATTCCCGCGCTTTTCTTCACAGAACATTTGGATATCTTCGTTACTCATGTCCAGCAACTTATTTATCCAACCGCTACCCAACTCATTTCGCAAAATAATTGCATTTTCGATACTAGCTTCCGACAAATTCAACTCCCGCTGCACCAGCGAGATATCTTCCACTTCAATTTGATCGAAACTCAAAAACAACTCTTGAGCATCACGGACGCCCCGGCGTTTAGTAGATTCTGGATCGAGCGTATAAATCTGTATTTTATCTGGAAACAACTGTCGCAAACCTTTAACAGTGCTAAATTGTTTCCCTTCCGAAACTGCTTCCCAGCCGTACTCCGAGTGCATATCAAAAATTAGATTGACAGCAGCTTGCTTGCGAATAATTCCCGACAACAGCAAGCGCGTCAAAAAAGATTTTCCGGTTCCCGACTTACCAAAAACTCCGTTGCTGCGTTCCACAAATCGGTCTAAATCCAAGCACACAGCCACATCCATGTCAATCGGTTTCCCGATCGCAAAATTGCAACGGTACGGGTCATCTTCCCAGCCAAAAACCGCCCGAAAATCACTTTCTTTGGCATCAAACACCTGGGAAAAGTGGCTGGGAATCGTTTTAACCGGTAGCAGCTCCATATCAGCGCCACTTTGTGCCTCAAACGAACCCAAATTCCCTAAGGCTAACTTTTTATCGGGGACTCCGTTACCTCTCGGATCGAAGATTGCTTGAGATTTTTCTTTTTCCGCAGTCAGCATCAACATCGGCGCCAGCTCGATCGTACCGTAGGTGCTGCTACCAGCGAGGACTGCGAGGAGAAAATCGTCGTTGGGGTTGGGAGGGTTGGATAAAATGCGAGCGCTCGATGTTCCGAGAGATACATCGGTGAGCATACAGAAAAAGTGCGATCGTACCCCCCGCACTACTAGAAATTTCCCCACCCTCATATCTTCCACCGAAACATCGGCGTGCAGTCGCACTTCTAATCCCTTGCTGAGGGAACCTTGAATAACAGAGCCTAACGGTTTGTCATTAATCATTAGTCAGTTGTCAGTTGTTAGTTGGCATACCATTTTTCTAAAGATGCAATAGAGATAAACTACCGTTGGACATTGTAATTATCTCCTTGACCTTTTCATGAAACTCTATCATAACTTTAAAAAAATGGTATAAGGTTCGTAGTGTGGACGCAAGGACGCTCTTATTGCGTCCTTGCGTCCACACTACGAACCATTTTTGTTATGGTCATACCATTTTTTAAAGATTTGATAGAGATACAGGACAATTGGGGTTTGTAATTATTTCCTTTACCTTTTCATGAAAGTTTCTCATGACTTTTAAAAAATGGTATCAGTTGTTAGTTGTCAGCTTTTTTATTATTTTTTATTGGCTCAGTTATTAGTAACTGTCAATTGTCAACTGTCAACGGCCAACCCCTCGACTCCGCGGGCGGGCTCTTCTGTCAACTGTCAACTGTCAACCCCTCGACTCCGCGGGCGGGCTCTTCTGTCAACTGTCAACTGTTAATTACCATTCCGATTCTAATGGCAGTTCAAAGAAACTCGGACTCAGCTCTACATCGGTCAAATCTGTTTCGCTCAAATAAGCATCGGTCAAAGATACCCCTTTTAAACTTGCGCCTTTGAGGTTTGCACCTTTTAGGTTAGCACCTCTGAGATTAACTCGGAATAAATGAGCGTCGCTTAAGTCTGCTTCAGTTAAATCTGCTCCCTCCAAATTTACTCTCATCAAATCTGCTTTTCTGAGGTCAGCTTCGTTTAACTTAGCACCGCTGAGGTCAGCTTTTGTCAAGTCTACACCTCTCAAGTCGGCGCCGCTCAAGTTAGCGAACAGCAAAGTAGCTCCGGTGAAATCTGTTTCCCTCAAATCGGCATCGCTCAAATTAGCGCCGCTGAGGTCAGCCCTGGTTAAGTCTACACCCCTCAAGTCGGCAGAACTCATGTTTACTTGGTGCAAAATTGCGCCGCTTAAATCGGCTCCTCTCAAATCTGTTCCTTCCAAATTTGCACCTTTGAGGTAAGCTTTTTTTAAGCTGGCTCTGCTGAGGTCTACATTTTTGAGATTGACCGAACTTAAGTTAGAATTGCTCAAATTAGCTCCGCTTAAATCTGACCCGTTTAAGTCGGCTCCGGTTAAGTTTACCCCTTGCAACAATACATTGGGAGCAATTAAATAAGCTCCGCCGAGACGGGGGTCAATGCCTTCTGAAAACAAGGTTGTATTGCTGTAAACAGCTTTTTCTAAAATGGTGCCGCTCAAAGTGGCTTCTCTCAAGTCGGCTCCGCTGAGGTTGGCTCCTGCTAAGTTTGCCCGATCGAGCTTTGCTCCAAATAAAATAGCTTTGTATAAGTTGGTGCGCCGCAAATCGGCTCCCTTTAAATCCGCTCCGGTCAAATCTACCATAATCAGATTTAATCCCGGGAGCGAGGCGTTGGGAGCTAGCAAAATTGCTCCCTTTGCGCCTGGATCAATACCCTCGGGAAAGATTGTGCGGTTGTTGTAGACAGCTTTGTCTAAAATGGCGTCGGTCATTTGAGAACCGCGCAAATCCGCTCCGCTGAGGTTGGCTCTGGTTAAGTTAGCTTCTTGGAGATTTGCTCCCACTAAATTAGCCTTGATCAAACTTGCGCCTTTGAGGTTTGCTCCCGTGAGTTCTGCTCCTACCAAAGTAGCTTCTCGGAGGATAGCACCGCTCAAATCGGCTCTGGTGAGGTTGGCTAGATTCAGAAACGACTCAGCTAAATCTGCACCGCTGAGATTAGCGCGGGTGAGGTCGGCTTCGATCAAATCTGCATACTTGAGAATAGCGTTACTGAGGTTGGTTTCTCGGAGGTCTGTTCCCCTGAGGTTTGCTCCCCGGAGTTCTGCACCGCCGAGGTTGGTGCCTTTAAGCGGTTGTCCCCTGAGGTCGAGCCGGTGCAGAAAGTCACCAACATTCATGTCCATGTAAATTTGCCCCTTCTATTCTTGACCCTAGCTTGACATTTCGAGGGCTGAATCGGGAATAAGGGAAAAACTGTAGATTATTTGAGGTTGAAGCCTCGCACATACGGACGCGACTTGTCCGAGGGGGAAGGTTTCTCGATCGAGCTGAACTTGCAGGGTTTTAAGCGGATCGCCGCCGCCCGAAACCATGAATTCTAATTTTTGCAAGTCTGGCTCTGTGCTGAGGTCGCCGAGAATTTTGGCGATCGCCTTGACGTAAGGATGGTTGGCGTCCGAGTACCAGTCGGAGGCCGCGAGTCCGGCTTGATCGAAGCCTAGGTGAACGATCAGAGAGCCTTCTCCAAACAAAGCTATGCCCACCGGTCGCGCTTCTTCTTGCAGCAGCAAGTCGTGGCTAGCCGCCAAATGTCGCAGTTTTTCGAGATGTTCATAGCGATTTTGGATGGCAGAATCTTCCTCTTTTCCTTCTTCCCTCTTCCCTCTTTTTACGCTGAGCGAAGCCGAAGCGCCTTCTTCCTTCTTCCGACTTCCATCGGACTTCGTTTCGTCCCAATGAATCGCCACTGTTACTAAATAAGTTTGCAGCAGCATATGCCCGAGTTTTTCGGCTTTTGTGGCCAGATATATCGAGTTGTAATCTGTAGCTTCAATAAGTAAGGGGACGCGATCGGCTACTTCAATGCCGTAACCTTTCAAACCAGCGATTTTGCGCGGGTTGTTAGTAATCAACCGAATTTTTTGGACTCCCAAATCGTTAAGCATTTGCGCTCCAACGCCGTAGTTTCGCAAGTCAGCGGGAAATCCCAACCGCTCGTTAGCTTCTACGGTATCGTATCCGATATCTTGTAGCGAGTAAGCTTTGAGTTTATTGACCAGTCCAATGCCCCGACCTTCTTGGCGCAAGTAAACTATGATGCCAGAACCGGCATTTTCGATCATTTTTAGTGCCGCTTGCAGTTGCATCCGACAGTCGCAGCGCAGGGAGCCCAAAGCATCGCCGGTCAGGCATTCGGAATGCACCCGTACCATCACGGGTTTGTCTTTAAATTCTGCCGGATCGCCCTTGACAATTGCAACGTGTTCTGAGTTGTCTTGGGTGTCGCGGTAGGCGTAAATCATAAACTCGCCGAATTGAGTCGGCAATTTGGCGACGGTTTCGCGGCGGACAAATCGATCGTGCTTCAGGCGGTAGCTAATTAAGTCAGCAATGCTGATGATTTTGAGGTTGTGGGTTTTAGCGTACTCGATTAATTCCGGCAACCTCGCCATCGAACCGTCGGGGTTTTGAATTTCGCAGATGACACCGCTGGGATAGAGGCCGGCGAGTCTGGCGAGGTCAACGGAGGCCTCGGTGTGGCCTGCGCGTTTGAGGACGCCACCGTCGATCGCCCGCAGCGGGAAAATGTGACCGGGACGGCGCAAATCTTGAGGTTTGGTGTCCGGGTGGATGGCGACTTGGATGGTGCGCGCCCTATCTTCGGCGGAGATACCGGTACTGACGCCGTTGACTGCATCGATGCTGACGGTGAAGGCTGTTTGATTGTTGTCGGTGTTTTTGCTGACCATCAGGGGCAATTCCAGGCGATCGAGCCTGTCGCCGCTCAAGGCCAGACAGATCAAACCCCGGGCGTTCACTGCCATAAAATTGATGTTGTCGGGGGTGGCGAATTGGGCGGCACAAATTACGTCGCCTTCGTTTTCGCGGTTTTCGTCATCGACTACTACCAGCATCCGACCTGCTTTCAGGTCTGCGAGGGCGCCGTCAACCGAGTCAAATTGAAAAGATTGAGTTGAGCTGTTGTTGTAGGGCACTGAGGACTTCAAGCTATAAACAGTATTGTTATCGAAATAGAATCTATTTTTGATTGTAACCTGTTGTTTCCGGCAGGGGGATTGCTGTATCCAGATCCTTTTTACAATATTCTTGAGCCTTTCTACTATAAATATTGCTATTTGTCAATCAAAATTTACCGGAGTATTTCATGAGTGCGATCGAGATTGCGAGGATTTTAGGGAAAGATCGGGAAAATTATGTTGACTCAAAATCGGACTTGTTGCGATATTAATTGCGATCGTTATAGCGCGGTTGAATTGTTGATTTAGCAATTGTGGCGAGGACGAAAGCAGCGACAGGCGATCGGATTTGAACTTCTTCGGCACGGTTTCGGGGCGATCGCCCTGAGCGAATGTAGCGCTATTCTTAAAACAAGGATCTGTCTAAGGGAGGTCGTGTGATGAATATTACTTTAAGTCCAGAACAGATGCAATTGATCGAGGCGCAATTGGCGCAGGGGCCTTTTAGTTCAGCCTCCGAAGTGATTACCAAAGCCCTCCAGACTTTGGCCCAAACCCAGAAGCATTATTCGGACTGGGAGGAACAAGTGCGTGAGTCCGTTGAGCAAGCGGAGGCGGAACTCTTCAAGGGGTGAAGGAATTCCTTTAGAGACGGTGCGAGAGCAATTGCCAGAAAAGTTTCGCAAAGCACGAGAGGTTCAGGAATGAGTCAATGTTTTGTCTGAACGCTAAAGCAATTGCATAAGCTCAAGTGTAGTGGGACAATATTGAGATCCCCCCCAGCTTCCTCTCATGAATAACTGGCCGAAGTTCCTCCCCCATCCTGCATCGTGGGCAAAAGGTTTTGCATTAAGCAGCGGTTTTTGGCTGATTGTTTCGGTACTGCTGCCTGGATATTATTACTACTATTACAGATTTAGCGCGATGTACTGGCGCAGCATCAGCAGCTCTGATTTTGAAGGCGCGATCGCATTTGCTTGGCTGTGTCAGATACCGTTATTTGCTTTCTACCATTGGGGATTAGCGAAAGTTGCCGAGTGGGTGGAAAGTCGCAGCCACAAGCAACCGCCGACAGCAGCAGTATCGCCTTGGCTGCACTGGAGGGAAGGGATTATCGCCTTTGCCACGCTGCCGGCTGCGATCGTCATGGGGATTCCGGCGATCGCCTTTTTGATGCTGCCGCTCAGGGATTCTTCGAGCTCAATTGTTGCTTTAATTCTCGGAACTGCGATCGCATCTGCTTATTTGTATCACTTCGGCTTTGCCAAGCGGCTAAAAATTCTGGTCAAATTCCTCTGGATTTTCTATGCAGACTTGCTCAAGATATTAGAACTTCTGCTAGTTCCAACAATCACGGGTACTCCGTTTTTAAAGCTAACTATTGCGACGGCCCCAATTATACCACAACAGTTACTACCACTGACAACATTTCTGTTAGTTGTTTGGGTACTGCTGAGCGGAATAGTCGGATATGCAGCTTTGCAATATTGGTCAGCGCATTTAGTTAATTGGGCCGCGACATGGTGGCCGACTGACTCTCCTGGTTACAGTCGGATTCAAGCTAGAAAAGCGTGGAAACACAACAAAACAGCAGCCACTCAATCTTTTGTTCGGCATACAACCAGTTGGCATTTAGCGGCTAATGATACTACCTATTTCATTTACTTCTATCTGATCGCGATCGTCTGTGGTGCGATCGCTTTTGTGCTGTTTGGAGAACCGTCAAAATGGTCAGAAACACAAGAAGAAATGTTAGGATCTGCCGTGGCGCTGGTTTGGGTGGCGCAGTGGCATTTTGGGGGGTGGCGTCGCGAAGTAGAAATTGCTAGCGGGGAACCTTCAGGTAAAAAGAGATCGCGCGATCGTAATTTACCTCCTGCCGATCCGGTTGCAGTCGAACTCAACCAGCTTGCAGCGGAGTTAGGCGATGTTCGGATGAGGGCTGTCAGAAAACCCGCGTCAACAACTCAAAAGCCTAAGTCACAGCAGGCTAAGTGGTATGTATTCCGCAGCGGTAAAGCCGAGGGGCCTTATACTAAGCGACAGTTGCGAGATGTGCAGCAGATTACCGATCGCACCAAGGTGCGGCGGGGCGAAGCCGAATGGCAGCGCGCTGGGGAAATTCCAGAATTAGCGGCGTTTTTGACTCAGAAATAATTGATATCACGTCCGATCCATTACCATCACAAAAACCGTTCGTAGTGTGGACTTTAGTCCGCAGCCGGAGAGCGGACTAAAGTCCACACTACGAACCTTACTTATTATGGTCAATCGACAGCAGACGATATGACTGCATAGCCCGCATTTCCTTAAAAAAAAGCCCTCAACATTGTGAGGGCTTTGCGATGCCAAGACGGAGATTTGAACTCCGGACACGTGGATTTTCAGTCCACTGCTCTACCAACTGAGCTATCTCGGCTTGTTTTTTCGCGCTTAACTACACTAGCAGACACATACGGAATTTAGCAAGCATTTTTTCAAAATATTTTTTAGAGCGCCCGGAACCGCCTGCCTGTAAGCTAAAAGCTGCACACAATCCTACAATCGCCATGGCACAGCAACATCGGGACAGCGGGGACAAGAGTCTGCTTGTCTTGGGCATAATTTGGCTGCTGGGGGCAATTAGCGATCGCCTCTGGTTTGCGTTCGATCGATCTGTACCCGCCTGGGATCAGGCAGAATACCTCACTAGCACGCTGAATTACTTGCAGGCGTTGCAGCATCCTCAGTGGTTTTCGGGGGAGTGGTGGACAAACTTTTGGCTGCTTTCGACGAAGATTCCGCCCTTGGTGTACATCTTAACGGTGCCGTTTCTGCATATTTTTGGTACTGGGGGCGATCGGGCAACCCTCGTTCATTTATTATTTAGTGCTATTCTGCTCGCTTCAGTCTACAGTCTGGGCGTCAAATTATTTAACCGACAAGTGGGTTTGTGGGCTGCTGCAATTTGCGTTTTGTTGCCGGGACTTTATCGGTTTCGCTTGCAATTTTTGCTGGATTTCCCCCTGACTGCTGCGATTACTTTTTGTTTCTATTGTCTGACAATGTGGAAGGAAGAAGTCCGAGGGAAGTCGGAAGAAGTCCGAGGGAAGTCGGAAGAAGGAACACTCACCAACTCACCCCCTCACCCCCTCTCCCGCTCATCTTTCTTTTGGGCGATCGCCTTTGGGATTTCTCTGGGTTTATCAATATTAGTCAAACACACTACTGTATTATTTTTATTTACCCCGATTGTGTGGTTGGCTTTTGGTGCTGTGCGGCAAAAAGCTTGGGGCAGATTAGGTCAATTAGCTGGTGCTTTGTTGCTGTCGGCGGCGGTGTTCGGGCCTTGGGCGAAAACAAATTGGCTGTTAATTTTGACCGGGGGAAAACGGGCGACGTTGGATTCTGCGATCGCCGAGGGAGATCCGGGCCTGAATACCATCGATGCTTGGATTTACTATATTCAGCACTTACCCGAACACGTTTCTTGGCCTCTGCTACTAATTCCGTTAGTTGGATTTATACTTTTTTATTGGCGAAATCGAGCAGACAGTCAGTCAGCCTTGTACCTTAAATCTTGTCGGTGGTTGGCTGTTTTCTGGGTGGGAGCTTATTTAATTAATTCCCTAAATATCAACAAAGATGACCGATATGTGATACCTTATTTGCCAATAGTCGCCATCTTTTTAGCTTATTGTTTAACGCTGTGGCCTGCTCGGTGGGGGCGGCAAATTCGCTGGGGTACAATTGGCTTAGGAATGCTGGCGATGCTATTTCATATTTGGCCTTTGGGAGGTGGTTTGGGCAATAGCTTAGTTCAAGTTGTCAGTCCGGGCAATTCCAGCTATCCTTACTTGGGGAAAGAGTGGCCGCACGAAGAGGTAATTGCCGAAATTATTGATACGGAACCTTATTTGCAATCGACTTTGGGCGTGTTGCCTTCGACGCCGGAAATTAACCAGCACAATTTGAATTTTTACGGCGCTTTGGCGAATTTTCAGGTTTACGGGCGGCAGGTGGGAACTAATTTAAAAGAGGTGCCGCAAGATGTGCGCTCGCTAGCTTGGTTTTTAACTAAAACGGGGCCGCAAGGTTCGATTCGCGAACGGATTAAAAAAGCTCAAAATGCTGCGGTGGCGGCGATTGAAACTGGTGGAAAGTTTCAGTTGCAAAAAAGTTGGGTTTTGCCTGACAATACGAATTTGAATCTTTATCGCAAGCGATCGCACTTGGTGGAAGTACAGCCGTTGCCTGAAGCGCGATCGCAAGTACAATTAGAGCAAGTGACTCTCCTGGCAAAACCCGTTCCCGGTGTGGCGCTGCCGGTGACTTATATTTGGTCTGGGCCTTGGCAGCAGTTGCAGTCTGGTTTAGTGTTGCTAACGTGGCAAAATCAGCAGTCTGGCGATATTGCATCGGGAAAGACTGTGAGGATTTTACACGATCGCGCGATCGCCCAGGCAACTTTGCATCCGGGGATGCTGGAAGCGGATAAATTTGCGGTGGGGTTTCGAGTTGTCGATCGCACGGCGATGCTGACGGATGCTAATATTGCACCGGGAAGGTACGCCCTGCAAGCTACTTATCTCGATCGCCAAACCGGCGAAACTTATCCGATGAAAGTGCCGCAGATAACATTTGAAATCGACGCTGAGCCTGCGGTCATTGCTTCCCAGAGTCGAACCGAGACCCAAAACGATAAAAAGTTGAAAATTGCCGAAACAGCGCCTAAAAACGAGGATGTGCCGGAATTAGATTTAGTAACTCAATTGCGCGAGATGGCGGTTAATTTACCGAAAGGATTGCCCGGTTTAGAACCTGTGTTCGAGCAGATTGGGCGGATCAATCAGTACGATCCAATTCAAGATTATACAGTGCAAGCGGAACAAGCGTTAGCATATCGGCTGAAGCAGGAACCGAACAATCTAGAATTCGCTTATGCTTTGGCATTTTCTAGAGTATTGCAGCAGAATGTCGAAAGTGCGATCGCAGCTTTAGAAAAAGTTACTCAACTCGACTCTCAAAACCCCTACGCTTATGCTTATCTCGCCTTCGTCCAGATTTACGGCTGGCATCCCAAAGCCGCCGAAACAGCGTTAAAACCAGCTCTCGCCCTCAACCCCAACCTGCCGGAAATTAGAATTTTAAACGGTTTAGCGGCTTTGATGCAAGGCAATCTCATCCAAGCGTGGCAAGATTTGCAATTCTTAAAAAAATTGAAAATCTAACAACTACAACAGCAGGAAGAAAGCTTTTCGATTTCGCGGGTAAGTAGGTAGGTGCAAATAAATTAGTTACGTAACAGAACGTAAAGCTTTCATAACCTCTGCGATTGCTTCGCTTCGCTCTCTTCGGACATACATTGATTTTTTTCCACTCATCTACTTAAACACAAGTCAGAACGAATAATCAACAAAAAATCGGGTTAAATTATGAATCAACTCAGAATTGTCTCGCTCATTCCCAGTGCCACAGAAATTGTAGCAGCTTTAGGATTAACTGATGCCCTTGTCGGCCGTTCTCACGAATGCGACTATCCCTCGGAAATCCCAAATTTACCTGTTTGCACTCAGCCAAAATTTAATCCCGAAGGAAGTAGCAGCGAAATTCACAACCGCGTGACTCAATTGTTGCAAAATGCGCTGAGCGTCTATAAAGTAGAAATAGATATTTTGGAAAAATTGCAGCCAACTCACATCATTACGCAAGCTCAATGTGAAGTCTGCGCTTGTTCTCTAGCAGAGGTTGAACAAGCTGCGAGGGCGCTGGTAAATAGCCAGCCGCAAATTATTTCTTTGCAGCCAAATATGCTGGCAGAAATCTGGACGGATATTGAGCGAGTTGCTGCTGCTTTGGGTGTAGATGCCAAAAGTACGATCGCACTTTTGCAATCCCGCATCGCTGCTGTTACATCCAAAATAGCAGCATCATCTATTCTTAACACAAAAGAGAGACTTCCGACAGTAGCCTGCATCGAGTGGATAGAACCTTTGATGGCTGCGGGAAACTGGATTCCGGAATTGGTAGCCACGGCGGGAGGAATTTCGCTGTTTGGCATTGTCGGGGAACATTCGCCTTGGTTAAAATGGGAATCGCTAGTAGCAGCTAATCCCGATGTAATTATTTTCATGCCTTGCGGCTTTGATTTAAACCGCACCCGCAGCGAAGCAATGCAGATAACTCAATACGCAGAATGGCAAGATTTGCAAGCAGTAAAAACCGGGAAAGTTTACATAACTGACGGCAATTCTTACTTTAATCGACCAGGGCCGAGATTAGTTGATTCGTTAGAAATTTTAGCAGAGATTCTGCATCCGGAAATCTTCGATTTGGGATTTGGAGAAAAAGGTTGGCAGCGATTTTCATAAATGCCAGCAGCGTAAGATTTTTATCTATACGAATTCCGAGATAGTGTCCAGTCGATTAACACCAAAAAAACGGTTCGTAGTGCGTCCTGGCGTCCGCTTTCATGCTGCGGATTTGCGTGGGTACATATCCTTACTTAGGATCGCGAATTAAATAATTTACACAAGTTTGTGGGGTGTCTCGCCCGCCCTTTCGGGACGGGCGAGACGCCCATCCCACAAGAAGAAAAGTGTAAGTTATTAAATTTTCATTCCTTATTGCGGTCAATCGACCGAATATGATATGAATAGCCAGATATATAGCAGTTGACAGTTGACAGTTGACAGTTGACAGTTGCATAACGGGAATCAAACCATTGATGACTGACGGGTATCAGCTCTATTCATGAAGTTATTTATGTCCTCACCGACGTGGCGGTTGCTATACAAATAAGGACACAACAATGTTGTGTCCCTACAGAATATCTTTAAAGCGGCTTAAAATTTAGACTTTTATTTAAGCTCCCTGATTCATTTTCCGAGTCAATGTCAAATATACAGGCTGTGCCTGGTTCAGGCTAATTCGCCTTCTTCATCGCTACCGCCGGGAGATGATTTGTAGAGAGCATCTAATTGCTCGCGAGCGTCTTGGACAGTCAGCGAGCGCATCACTAACAGCGGCTCGTTGACAAAGTTTCCGTATTCATCTAACAATTCGGGATGGGGTACGGTTTGGGTGCGGGAATAGGATGCGTAACGATTGTTTGCCCTGAATTGTTGGGGGCGTTGGGATTCCATACCTACGGTGACAAGACTGCGGATTAAGTTACCGACAGCCAAAAATGCCAGAACGGTGAAAGCTAAAATATAAAGCAGGTGTAACATTATTTTCTCCTCCGGGCTCTGATAGCCACACAGCAATTTACAAAAGTGTTTCAGCAAGTAATAACTTATTAACTGGAAATCTGTTCGAGCTTGTCAAGCGAGGCGGGACATTTCCCAAGGTTTGGGATTTGACTGCCGGTTTAACTTGAACTCGCCTCTTTATATTCCAGGGGAATGTGACTGCGATGAGCGAAAGCGCGCCGATACTTGCCAGCATTCGGCGAGCAGTTTGTGCCAGGGCATCAGTGCTGCGGTTTCTATGGCAACTTGCCCTCCGGTTGCTTGAAATAGAGCTTTAGCAGCCGCTACTTCTTGCTGAGCCTGTTTGACTCGCGCCAACAAGTTGGATTGATCGTCGCCGCTCAGAAAATGAATTTCCTCAGTTTCTAATAGAGTAGCCGATCGCTCGAACCAGTATTTAAAATCCTCTAACAGCGGTTCCAGTAGGGATTTGAGCAATTCTGATTCTGGCAAATTGGAATTAAGCATTGATTAAAATTGGGTTATTTATTTATTCTAACCTTAAACGTGCTTTACAAATTGTAACATATTTTTAATAAAAATTCAATAATTTCACAAAAATTAGCAGGTGGGTGTAAATAAATTTAACAGTGTCAGCAGTTATTGTAGGGTGCGTCAGCGGGCCCAAAGTGACGGACACATACTCAATAAAATGCCCCGCTGACGCACCCCACGGTTAGTTAGCACTACAAATTCCCACTCTTATAAGAGTCCTCCACAGCCGGAATTCGGCGCTTGTCGCCCCATTCTGAGTAAGATAGAAGCAACTGCAAAGAAATTAATTGCTAATTTAGCCGATGTCTAGCTCAGAATCCATGAACGCTCCAGAAGAGTCCGTTAAGATAGAGTTGCCCCGCACGAGTGAGTCGGAACAACTAAAAAAAATTCGCCACACCACATCTCATGTTATGGCGATGGCGGTACAGAAATTATTCCCCAAGGCCCAAGTCACAATCGGCCCTTGGATTGAAAACGGTTTCTATTACGATTTTGATTGCCCCGAACCTTTTACTGAAAAGGATCTCAAGGCAATTAAAAAAGAAATGATCAAAATCATCAATCGCAAATTGCCTGTAATTCGGGAAGAAGTCAGCCGCGAGGAAGCCCAACGCCGAATAGAGGAGATAAACGAACCTTACAAATTAGAAATTTTGGCGGGTTTGATTGAACCGATTACTCTGTACCATTTGGGTGACGAATGGTGGGATTTGTGCGCTGGGCCCCACTTGGATAATACCAGTGAGTTGAACGGAAGGGCGATCGAGCTAGAGAGTCTCGCAGGCGCATACTGGCGCGGCGACGAAACCAAAGCTCAATTGCAGCGGATTTACGGCACAGCCTGGGAAACCCCCGAACAATTGGCCGCATACAAGCACCGCAAAGAAGAAGCCTTAAGGCGAGATCACCGCAAACTCGGCAAAGAATTAGGCTTGTTTATTTTTGCCGATCCGGTGGGCCCCGGCTTACCTTTGTGGACACCCAAAGGCACAATTGTGAGAAGTATTTTAGAAGATTTTCTCAAAAAGGAACAGGTAAAACGCGGCTACCAGCAAGTTGTTACCCCGCATATCGCCAGAGTCGATTTGTTCAAAATCTCTGGACACTGGCCTTACTACAAAGACGATATGTTTCCGCTGATGGCAGAGGATGAAGAAGCGGCAGAATCACAGCAGGGTTTTGTACTCAAACCGATGAATTGTCCCTTTCACATTCAAATTTACAAAAGCGAACTGCGTTCTTATCGAGAACTGCCAATGCGCTTGGCAGAATTCGGCACGGTTTACCGCTACGAAAAGTCAGGTGAATTGGGAGGCTTAACCCGAGTTCGCGGATTTACGCAGGATGACTCCCACCTGTTCGTGACACCGGAACAGTTGGATCAAGAATTTTTAAATGTGGTGGATTTAACCCTGTCCGTATTTAAGAGTTTGCAGCTAAAAAATTTCAGAGTTAGACTGAGTTTTCGTGATCCAGAATCTGACAAATACATCGGTTCTGATGAAGCTTGGGAAAAATCTCAAGGTGCAATCCGCCGCGCGGTGGAAACTTTGGGCATGAATTATTTTGAGGGAATTGGCGAAGCCGCTTTTTATGGCCCGAAACTCGATTTCATTTTCCAAGACGTGTTGGATAGAGAATGGCAATTAGGAACTGTTCAGGTAGATTACAATTTGCCAGAACGTTTTGATTTGCAATACGTTGCTGAAGACGGGACTCGCCAGCGTCCGGTAATGATTCACCGCGCTCCTTTTGGTTCTTTGGAACGCTTGATCGGAATTTTGATCGAACAGTATGCGGGGGATTTCCCGATATGGTTAGCGCCGATTCAGGTGCGGTTATTGCCTGTGAGCGAGGAATTCTTGCCGTTTGCTAAGGAAGTAGAAGCGAGGATGAAGGCGCTGAATATTCGCGCAGAAGTTGAGAGTAGCGAGCGTTTGGGCAAGTTAATTCGCAATGCTGAGAAGGATAAAATTCCGGTGATGTGTGTTGTGGGCGCTAAGGAGGTTGAGGCGAATAGTTTGAATATTCGGACTCGGGCTTCTGGGGAGTTGGGGTCGATTTCGGTTGATGAAGTTCTTGGGAGATTGCAGGCTGCGATTAGTAGTTATGGCGATTTTTAAGCTAAATATTGTATCTGCTTGAACAGTAACAATAAAATTAGGTTCGTAGTGAGGACTTCAGTCCTTCTTGATTACAAACTTTTAAGAAGGACTGAAGTCCTCACTACAAACCGGGATCGAGACGCCCGTGTGAGGACTTCAGTCCTTCTTGATTACAAACTTTTAAGAAGGACTGAAGTCCTCACTACAAACCGGGATCGAGACGCCCGTTTCACAGAATTCAGAAACCGGGTTTCTCGCTTCCAGCCGCACCAACGGCGAAACTGTGCAATTAAATAAGCAAGAAATTTCCTTGGCCACAGCAGCCAAACCTCATGCTAAAATTAGGTTCCATCAATCTTAAAATCTACCAATATTCCCATTTACCCGACTCATCCCATGACTTCACTCCCCACCAACCGCGCGAAAACACTTAAAGAAGCTTACCGCGCTTGCGATGTCAAGCCTCTAACGGGCGATGATATTGCACGATATTATGTGGATTTGTCCGCAGTACGCAACACAGTAGCGATCGACGGTGTTAGCACGGATTTGGATATTCAAGAATCGGGAGAATTTAGCACAATTTTGTTTACTGGCCATCGGGGATGCGGCAAAAGTACAGAATTAAAACGGATTCAGTCGCGATGGCAAAATGAATATCGGGTGATTTATATAGAATTCGATCAGGAACTAGATGTTCTTGATGCTGAATATACCGATTTGTATTTGCTAGTTATCAACAAAGTAGCTGATGATTTAACTAAATTAGGATTGAAGTTTGACTCCAAACTTTTAGAGAGTTTTGAATCATGGTTTAAAGATATTACTCAAGAAAATGAAGAAATTGTTCAATCTTCCGTCAGCCTCGAAACTGAAGCAAGCGCAGGTTTAGAAATTCCGTTTGTTTCTAAGTTGACAGCGAAATTACTCGGTCAAATCAAAGGTTCGAGTCAACAAAAAAAAGTGATTCGGGAAACTCTTCAGCGTAATTTGTCCCGATTGCAAACAGATATTAATTTGTTATTGAAAAATGCTTTTGAAAAGCTGATACGAAAATATTCAGGCCGCTACGAAAAAGGATTTTTGCTAATTGTTGATAACTTAGACCGGATTCCTCCAAATGTTGGTAATCATTTGTTTTTTGATTACGCTCCTCAACTTCAAGAATTAGACTCTACAATTATCTATACAGTGCCGATTTCGGTGATTTATTCCAATAAAAATGTTAGCAACTTGTTTAACAATCCCAATATCGTGCCAATGGTGAATATTTATGAATCTAATCGTACTGAGTGCGATTTAAATCATAATCAGCAAAAATTAGAGGGAGTTGCCAGTTTGATCGAGAAGCGGGTTGATGTTAGTGCCGTATTTGACGATCGACAACGACTACTAGATTTGGCAAAAGCTAGTGGTGGTCATGTGCGACAATTGATGCAGATGACTCGATCGGCTTGTCGCACAGCCATTACTCGCAAACACAGTAAAATTTTGGCTGAAGATGTCACTTACGCTTTAAATCAACAGCAATTTGATTTTGAAAGGTCTACTCCTACACCAGAATATTATACTATATTAGCGCGAGTTTGCATCGACAAAGATATCGCTAAAGACGAAATCGGACAACAGTTATTATTCAATCTTTCCGTTTTGGAATATAACGGCAATAGTCGGTGGAATTATGTCAACCCACTCGTAAAACAAAGCTATGCTTTCCAACAAGCCCTTAAATCAATCCAAGAAAATCCCTGAAATATACCAACAAAGGATTGTTGAACTCAATCAACAATCTTTTGACGAATTGCTGACATTTGTTGATATTGTTCCCGACGATGCCTTTGATTTGGGATTTATCCAAAGTAATTTTGCGAAGGATAGAGATGCGATTATTCAGGCATTGATTAATCATCCCGATTGTCAAGATATGCAGTTTGAGATTTGGGATTTTCCCGATCCTGATATGCGCTTTTTGATGGATGAAATTCTGAAGGTTTTGCCAACAGTCAAGGTTCAACCAGATAAGAAGTTGATTTTCATAGTGCGGGGGGTGGAAAATGCGATCGGGATGACGGGAGAATACCCGCCGATGTTGGTTGATTTTAATTGGGTGCGAGATGCTTATCCGGTTAAAGTGCCGCATCTAATGCTGTTTTGTTTGCCGGATTATGCGATTACGCGAGTTGCTAATTTTGCGCCGGATTTCTGGGCCTGGAATTCGGGAACTTTTGTATTTAAGACTCCTGCAAATACTAGAGATGATGCGATTTCTCAAACTCTGGATGCTAGCAAAGGGATTAGCTATTGTGAGTTGCCGGAAAAGCAGGAACGGATCGATTTATTGAAAAGGTTATTGATTGAATATACTCCATCGAATGGACGCGAGGAAACTCACGAGGATTTGAAAACTCGCATTAGAGTTTTGAATGATTTGGGAATTGCCTATCGCACCCGGAGTGAATATAAAACAGCAACATACTATTTGAAACAAGCGTTAGATTTGGCGAAAGATGATGAAGATTTCATATCTTTAAAGGCCAATACTTTATATGAATTAGGCTGGATTGAAAATGATTCGGGAAATAAACAAGAGGCGATCGCACTTTATCAACAATCTCTCGAACTTAAGGAAAAAATTGGCGATGTTCAAGGGAAAGCTGCTAGTTTGCACCAACTTGCAGGAATTTATGCGAATCGAGGGGATGTAGATGAGGCGATCGCACTTTATCAACAATCTCTCGAACTTAAGGAAAAAATTGGCGATGTTCAAGGGAAAGCTGCTAGTTTGCACCAACTTGCAGGAATTTATGCGAATCGAGGGGATGTAGAAGAGGCGATCGCACTTTATCAACAATCTCTCGAACTTAAGGAAAAAATTGGCGATGTTGGAGGGAAAGCTGCTAGTTTGCACCAACTTGCAGGAATTTATGCGAATCGAGGGGATGTAGAAGAGGCGATCGCACTTTATCAACAATCTCTCGAACTTAAGGAAAAAATTGGCGATGTTGGAGGGAAAGCTGCTAGTTTGCACCAACTTGCAGGAATTTATGCGAATCGAGGGGATGTAGAAGAGGCGATCGCACTTTATCAACAATCTCTCGAACTTAAGGAAAAAATTGGCGATGTTGGAGGGAAAGCTGCTAGTTTGCACTGTCTTGCAGGAATTTATGCCCATCGAGGGGATGTAGAAGAGGCGATCGAACTTTATCAACAATCTCTCGAACTTAAGGAAAAAATTGGCAATGTTCAAGGGAAAGCTGCTAGTTTCGCAATGTTAGGACAATTGTTAGCATCGCAGGGAAATTTTGAGCAAGCCTTGAATTATTTACAGCAATCTTTGGAGATTTTACAGCATTTGGATTCTCCCGACGCGGAGACAGTGAAGGAAATTATTGCTAGAGTTCAGCAGATGGCTGATGGTTGAATTTGGGATTTATCTAGGATGTGCAATTAAGGTCAAAGAAACCGGGTTTTTTAGCTAATCTGTCGGTGACAATCAAGGATTTTTAGAGAAAAACCCGGTTTCTGAGTTGGCTGTGGGGGCCAAAGAAACCGGGTTTTTCGGGGTTTTTGCGATGTGTGGCGAGTATTTTCGTGAAAAACCCGGTTTCTGACTGTTGGTGAGTAAGTTCTCAAAAAAATCCTACACAAAACGTTACATATTTGTTAACATCGTGGCGAGTCTGTGCTCAGCAGCCCCTCTGTTAACCTCCTAAACTAACGATTATGAATCAACCTCCCTCCACAACTCCCGCCCCCGAAGAGTCCGTCGCCGAAACTGCGACACAGCCCACAAACAATGCGCCTCCACCGAGTTATGTGAAGCTGGCGATGCGGAATATGGTTCGCAAGCGGGCGACTTCTCTGTTTCATTTTGCTTTGACGGCGGCTGGACTTTTGGGCGTACTCGTCGGTTTGGCTTTTCTCGATCGATATTTCAATTCTTAGTCTCAATGTGGCGATACAACACCCGGCGGTTGAAACCGCGTCGATACAGACGAAACCCGGATGGTGCGCGGGTTGAAGAAAACCCGGCGGTTGAAACCGCGTCTACACAGACGAAACCCGCCTCCGAGGGTTGAAGAAAACCCGGCGGTTGAAACCGCGTCTACACAGACGAAACCCGCCTCCGAGGGTTGAAGAAAACCCGGCGGTTGAAACCGCGTCTACACAGACAAAACCCGCACTTCGACAAGCTCAGCGACCACCTCCGCGGGTTGAAGAGTGGGGGGGTGAAATTTTTGTTTTGTTCGATCGCCCGATCGACCTGTTGCAATTTTCTAGAGATTCCTGTAATCTGCCTGCTACAACCACAAAGTCGATTAGCCCGATCGCCCATTCTTACAATTGTCGAAAAATTGAATATATCCCTTGACAGGAGAGCCGGATAATGCTAATTGAGGTGAACGTCGAAGATTGTTATGGACTTTCTCAGCAGTCGATCGATAGTTCTAACCATCGTGGGCCAACACCCAGCAGTGAGATTTTACCCGAAACCTGGGAAAATTGGTTTAGCATTTGGCTGGAAAACCAACAAGCAGATTTACCAGAGGCCCCAGGCTACGAAGTCAGTCTGCGTTTAACCGCCGATGCTGAGATCCAAGCCCTCAACGCCCAGTATCGTCAACAAGATCGATCGACCGATGTATTAGCTTTCGCAGCTTTGGAAGTAGACTGTCCTCAGCTAGAGGAGATGCAGTCATCGGAACCTCTATACTTGGGTGATATCATTATCTCGATCGATACGGCTCAGCGACAAGCCCAGCAGCAAGGACATCCCCTGAAGACTGAACTAGCTTGGCTCGCAGCCCACGGTTTTCTGCATCTTTTGGGGTGGGATCACCCGGATGAAGAGAGTCTGACTCAAATGCTCGATCGACAAGAAACACTGCTGCGGGCGATCGGACTAGAGATCCAAACAGCATAACTGACGCGGGATCGTCAGTTAACAAATCATGTCTAGCAAAACATAACTTTCTGAAATCATACCAAAACTTTAGTAAAAACTGAGGAAAGTTAACTAGACTTGATGAAGGAAATTTTCAAAGTCTAGCTTTCGTTAATCTCTGTAACTTAAAGTTGGTTGTTTATGACACTAGATCAACCGTCAATTTCATCAAACATTGCAAAGTTTGCGATTATGCCTCAAGACTCTGCCACTCCGACAGTCCACGAGCCTAAAAAACCCTTGAAATACAAGCGAGAGTTGTCCTGGAAAATCGCATCTAGCTTAGCTACCAGTTTTAGATACGCTTGGGGTGGGTTAACCTATGCTTTTGAAACTCAGCGCAATTTTCGGATTCACACTGTTATAGGCACTTTGGCGATCGGACTCGGGCTATTTTTGCACCTCAAACCTGTAGAAATATCAGTGATCGGCGTCACTATTGGTATAGTTTTAGCAATGGAATTGTTGAATACGGCGATCGAATCGGTGGTAGATTTAACCGTGGGGCAATCTTACCACGAACTAGCCAAAATTGCTAAAGATTGCGCTGCCGGAGCTGTGCTGGTATCGGCAATGGCTGCTACAATCGTTGCTGGTGCGCTTCTGCTTCCTCCGTTGTGGACAGTGGTTCAAATTGCGATCGTCCGTTAAGCTGATTGAGCAAGCTAAATTTTAGGTTTTAGATGACCAATTTGAGATTTTTGGTTTTATTCGTAACAAGATAGCAGCTATTTTAATCTTGGGCATCTATCTAAAATCTTCAAACTATTGCATTCAGGCAGCGACTCGATCTAAAATCACAATTCTAAAACCTAAAATCCCAGTTAACCCGTGATTATAGTCATCGATAACTACGACAGTTTTACATATAATTTGGTACAGTATCTAGGAGAACTAGGTGCTGATTTGCCTGTAGCTAGTGAAGTCCAAGTTTACCGCAACGACCAAATTAGTTTAGCAGACATTCGCCGATTGCAGCCCGCAGCAGTGGTGATATCTCCAGGCCCAGGGCGGCCGGAAGATGCGGGGATTTCTCTGAAATTAATCGAAGAATTGGGGCCGACTCTACCAATTTTAGGCGTGTGTCTCGGACATCAAAGTATCGGTCAAGTATTTGGCGGCAAAATTGTGTCTGCACCAGTATTAATGCACGGCAAAACTTCTCAGGTAGAACACGCAGGAGTCGGAGTTTTTGTAGGTGTAGAATCTCCCATGTTGGCAACTCGTTATCACAGTTTGGTAATTGAAAAACAGAGTTGTCCGGAGGTTTTGGAAGTTACGGCTTGGGTGGAAGATGGCACGATTATGGGCGTGCGCCATCGGGAATATCCGCACATTGAAGGCGTACAATTTCACCCGGAAAGTATTTTGACGACTGCGGGAAAGCAATTATTACGGAATTTCTTGGAAAGACTTTAAGAAGAAGGAAGAAGGAAGAAGGAAGAAGGAAGAAGGAAGAAGGAAGAAGACACAGCCAGCTTTTTATCGATACGTATTTCTTGTTACCAGGCAGAGCCTGGTAACGAATATCTTGAGGCTCTGCCTCATTTTACCTCGCAGCTTATAGCAAAAAGGATATATAAGCAGGACTTACGCATCAAGACCAAAGAAACCGGGTTTTTTACCGAATCTCGTAGCGCCAACGAAGTATTTCGCAAAAAACCCGGTTTCTGGCCATCCGTGCGTAAGTCCTAATAAGGTGTTTAAGTGATTAAATTGTCGTTCCTTAGTTGAATTTCTCTAGATTTGTAGAGTACGCAATACACACTTTACTGTAAAACTCGATCGCACATTTCGCACCTTGTGACATTTTATGGTATAACAACAAACGACCAACACCCGATAACCCAACCACAAGATGAAACGGCGACAATTAATACGTTACGCACAGACGGGTTTGCTAGCAGCTTTCTTCGCTGGTTTGCCTTCTGGATGGGAAAGCTATCAAGCTCAAACTGCTGGTTCTTTGTCGATTCAGTGGTTGGGCCACACTTGCTTCTTGTTCGCCGGTGGCGGTGCGAGGGTGCTGGTGAATCCTTTTCGCCCCTTGGGCTGTACCGCAGGCTATCGTTCTCCTAAGGTGCCAACTGATTTGATTCTGATTAGCAGCAGATTGCTCGATGAAGGGGCGGTGGACGGATTTTCGGGCAATCCCGGTCTGTTGTACGAACCTGGCACTTATCGATCGAACGGGCTGCGGATTCAAGGCATTCGCACGCAAAAAGACCGTGAGGGAGGAAGGCGGTTTGGGGTGAATGTGGCTTGGCTCTGGCAGCAAGCTGGTGTTAAGATTTTACACTTGGGTGGAGTCGCTGGCCCGATCGGCATTGAAGAACAAATCCTGATTGGGCGGCCGGATATTTTGCTAATTCCCGTGGGCGGAGGGCCGAAAGCTTACACTCCGGCGGAAGCAAAGCAAACTGTGCAACTTCTCAAACCGAAAATGGTGATTCCCACGCACTTCAAAACCCAAGCCGCCGATGCTGCTGCGTGCGATTTGGTGCCCGTAGATGAATTCTTGGGGCTGATGCAGGGCACGCCGATGCGCCGCTTGGATAATGACACGATTTCGGTCAAATCTACTGACTTACCGCCAACTGGTTCGGTGATTGAGGTTTTGAGTTACAGATTTAACGGTTGAGGCGACTATCCGTTAGCTTGCGCTATAGTTAGGGAGTTGTGAGCCGATCGACAATCCGAGAAATTTTTCTGTCTATCTTAGCCTTTCCCAACCTTACCTTTTGAGAAAATTTGGCTAACATAAGAATTCATGTTCACTGTTTTATTGTCATAAGGAAAAGCAAGCGCAATGAAAAATCAAAACGTACCTAGCTGGATGAAACAACTCACAGGTTGCGCAGGAGTAATCGGCGCTAGCGCGTTGATAGGTTTCCCCGCTTGGGCTCACATCAACTCCAACACAACTGTTGCTAATACGACTCCAACTCAACAAGTTGCAGAAAATGTGAAAATCGCTGCTTCACCAAAACCAACTGCTTCGCCGGCATCTACTGGCGCTGCTAAGGATATTGTCGCAATTGCATCTGGCGACGCTCAATTCAAGACATTGACGAAGGCTTTGGGAGCAGCAGGTTTGGTGACAACTTTACAAGGAAAAGGGCCTTTCACTGTGTTTGCACCGACAGACGCGGCATTTGCTGCTGCTATGCCAAAAGCAGACTTGGATGATTTGCTCAAACCAGCCAACAAAGCCAAACTTACTAAGATTTTGACTTACCACGTTGTTCCTGGTGCGGTTTTATCTACTAGCCTGAAATCTGGTGATGTTAAAAGTGTGGAAGGTTCCTCGCTGAAAGTGGTAGTTGCACCAGGTAAAGTTACTGTCGGCGGCGCTAATGTTGTCAAAGCTGATATCAAAGCTAGCAACGGCGTTATTCACGTAATTGACAAGGTGCTGCTTCCGGCTGATGCTAAGTAGGACTGGCGTTGTTTGCATCAAATGAGATCGGTTTGGTGAAATGAACGCAACTTAAGGAGACGGCGGCATACTTTTAGGAAAGTGTTAGCTGAAGCTGAGGTTCCCCGAGAGCGGAACTTCAGCTTTAGTGGCATTTTGAGTCGGCGCTGCGGTAGCTTCCCAGAAGCATTGGCTCTGCTGATACCGTTGCAAAAAAAGAATTGCAAAAAAAGAATGCCACCCCGCCCGCGAGTGTTTCCCACGTTTGATGCAGTCATCCTTCAGGCTCAAATCGAAAATATGACGGATAGCAGCCAGCGCGAGTGCTGCTATCCGTCGAGAAAAACTCCAGGCGATCGCCACCGTTGAAGAAAAACAGCAACCGCGATCGCGATATCAAAAGCCAACAACCGATACCTGTGGCACGATATCAAATAGCTCTAGGATAGTATAATAGTGCAAGAGATACGCAGTGGGGCGCCTAACCAGTCTCAATGCTGGGACGGTTTTGCGGCCGAAGTCGGTCTGAATAGATCGGTGAGCGTCAAAACCAAGACGCAAACACAGGTGTTTGTAAGTCAATACGCTTGAGAGAAGACTGTGCTGGAGGCAATACCTGTGAAAAACAGATACTGCGATGGCTGCGATAGACAGCTCGCTACGAAGGAGCGGGCGAGCTGTCTATCACAAAAAACGTTAACCGAACCGTATTGGTTTATGAGTGACTTTGGGACTAACTCAAGGTCTTTGAAAAATACCTCAGCTTAGATTCGCCTAAGGGCTATTGCTAGCATGATAAAACTTCAAAAGTTGCATCATCAGGCATCAATGTATCAGATACTAAAAAGGGATCGATCTAAACCTCCTATCGATCCTGTTTTATCATCGGCAAAAATGCACGTTTAAGGCTAGATGATCGTCCCAATTTCGTTACTGGCAGAACTTCTGCAAGCTTTGCCCCAACTGCGGGCACAAATTTATTACAAATCTTCCATGACAGCGCTGTCTCACGCGATGGAAGATTTGGTTTTGGTGGGCTCGGACGACGAACCCCTAGTGATTGCTAGCTTTCAGCAAGAGCGCTTCTACCGCCAAGAAGCTCACCGCTATCGGCGCATTGCCGATCGCTCGTCTCAGGTATACGTGCTAGCAGCACCGGAAACTGAGTTTAAAAATTCCTCCGAATCTCACGAAACTGTGGCGTTTGCACCGGAGGACGCATTAAGTAAAGAGTGGCACTTAGTGGTACTCGGGCAACACTACTCAACTTGTCTGATTTGTCAAGAAAAAATTGTGCCGATCGACAACCAAGACGATCGCGGGGAGTTGATGGATCAAGGTCGCAGATTTGAAGGAATCTGGACGTTCGATCGCGAGGTAAGCTGCAAAGCTGCCGAATTGTTGCTCGACAAAATTGTCAAATATCGCCCGGAATTGGCAGAAAAGATCGATCGAGCGCGCACAACTTACAATTTGGGTAAAAAACCGAAAAAAACGCGGAAATCGGCAGCTTCCAAAGCGGCCAAACCCGAGAAACCTGCGCCAAAAGACTCAAAAATTCCCAATCCCAAATTGAGCGATGCTTTTACCCAACGCTTAGTCACCTACTTGCAATCAGGCCAGCACAAACTGCTGAAAGCATACAGCGCGATCGCCGCCCAAGAGCGCAAAGAACGCCTGATCAACTTAATCACAACCGCCATGCGGCAGTCTCTCAACCCGCAAGAAATCGTCGAAGTTGCAGTCCAAGAATTGGGAACAGCTTTGTCAGCAAGCCGCTGTTTGATTTATCGCTGCAAAGCTACAGATATTTCTGTCAAAATCGATCGCGAGTTTTTGCGTCAGGGGACTATTTCTCTAATAAATCAGACTTGGCCGTTGCAGGAAAATCCCATATGGAGTGACGCAGTAGCGCGAGAAGAGCGAGTTTACATCCAACAAACAGCACAACACCCGCAGATTGTCAAGACAAAATCCCTTGCAGAAACTGTAAAAAATTGGCAAATAGTTTCTTGGTTGATGGTGCCAGTGCTTTATCAGGGGCGGGTTTTGGGGATGGTGGAACTGCACCAGTGCCGATCGACTTCGCCTTGGGAAGAAGACGAAATTGCTCTCGTAGAGGCGATCGCCACCCAACTCGGAGCAGCGTTAATTCAAGCCGAAACCTACGCTCACTTAGAAGAACTCAACCAACAATTAGAAGCATTAGACCGCACTCGCAGCAATCTAATTGCCATCACCGGTCACGAACTCCGCACACCACTTTCTACGATTCAAGTGTGCTTAGAAAGTTTGAATTCTGAACCTGATATGCCCGCAGAATTGCGGAAAATCATGTTAGAAACAGCCCTAGGCGATGCAGATCGAATGCGGAAACTCGTGCAAGATTTCTTAACACTTTCTCACTTAGAAAGCGGGCGAGTTAAATGGAATGTAGAATCGCTGACACTGCAAGAATGCGTGGACTTGGCCCTCAGCAGCGTGCGATCGCGCGGCGGAGTCGATCGCCAGTTACCAGAAATTATCGCCGAAGTGTCCTCAGAATTGCCATTAGTGCAAGCAGACGGCGAGTGGCTAGTGGAGGTGCTGTCCAAACTGCTAGACAACGCTTGCAAATTCACCACACCGCAGGGAAGCGTGAGGGTGCGAGCAAAATGCAACGGTTCTCGGATGGTGGAAGTGCTGGTAGCCGATACGGGGAGGGGAATAGAGGCGAGCAGTCTCAAAGTAGTGTTCGATCGATTTTATCAAGAAGAAGGAGCCTTGCGGCGCAGCGCCGGCGGTACGGGTTTGGGATTGGCAATTTGCAAGCAGATTGTCGCCGGCTGGGGCGGTAAAATTTGGGTAGATTCCCCAGGAAAAGACCGAGGAAGTGAATTTCACTTTACCATTCCAATGGTTTGACTAATCAGCGATCGTATTTAGTCCGATCGCTCGACGATAATAAAATAGGTTCGTAGTGAGGACTTTAGTCCTCTGATTGTGCGGACTAAAGTCCTCACTACGAACCGTTTTTATGATTGGTAATTCAAGAAAAATGACCAATAGACAAGATTGCAAAAATAGTTAGGAACAGGCAAGATGCCTGTTCCACAAAGATATTTTTTTTGTGGAACGGGCCGAAGAGCCTGTTCCTAAAGTTGATCAAAAAGACTTTTGCAAGAGGTCTAATGACCAATGACAACTGACAAATGACAAATGACAACTGACAACTGACAACTGACTACATCGGCAGAGCAATGACAAACTCTGTCCCAGTGTCTAGGGAAGACAAACAGTTTAAAGTTCCCCCATGTTTTTCAGTGACTATCTGATAGCAAATAGACAGTCCCAATCCCGTACCTTTCCCTTCTGCTTTCGTTGTAAAAAATGGTGTAAACAATTTTTCTATGACTGATTCCGTCATTCCCAGTCCGTTGTCAGCAATCTGAATCACAATTGTGTCGATGATGTCCGGTTCTAGCTGGCAAACACCCGCAGTACAAATTGTAATCGTATTCGGATTTTGTTCAATTTCAGCGTAGGTTTTGCCCGCGTTAGATTCTTCCAAAGCATCGATCGCATTAGCAATCAAGTTCATAAATACTTGATTTATTTGTCCCGGATGGCATTCTAATTGTGGTAAATTACTGTAATGTTTAATAATTTGAATTGCTGGTCTGCTGTTTTTCGCTTTGAGCCGATGAGACAGAATCATTAAAGTAGTTTCCATGCCTTCGTGGATGTCAACTGCTCTTTTGTCCAGACTGTCGGTGCGGGAATAGTTTCGCAGAGATTGCATAATGTCGCGGATGCGATCGATTCCCATCTTCATGGACGCCGTAGTTTTGGGCAAGTCGGCTAATAGATATTCTAGCTCGATCGATGCAATTTCCTCTTCAATTTCTATACCAGCTTCGGGAAAAGTTGTTCGATAAAGATTCACCAACTTAATTAAATCAGCAATATATTCTTGAACGTGGTGCAAGTTCCCAGAAATAAAGCCAATAGGATTGTTAACTTCGTGAGCAACTCCAGCCACCAGTTGTCCGAGTTGGGATATTTTTTCAGTTTGAACTAATTGTGCTTGAGTTTGTTGCAGTTCGATCAAGATGGCTTCTAAATTTTCAGCTTTTTCTCTCAGTTGAGCTTCTGATGTTTGTAGAGTTTGTTCCCATGCTTTACGCTGGCTGATATCGCGACAAATTGACAAAGCATGGGGTTTACCTCGGTATTCAAAAAATTTTGCTCTTACCTCAAGGTCAAATTCCGTACCGTCTTTGCGCCGCACCACAGCTTGAGAATAAAATTCTTGGCGCGAGCTGACGGTTGCGATAAACTCGTCGAAGAGATGTAGGTAGTTTGGGTGCAGGAGAGTTAAGGGATTTAAGCTCAAGAATTCCTCCCGACAATAACCGTACATTTCGCAGACTACGGGGTTTGCTGCCACGATTTTTCCTGTTTCCAAATCTACTAAGGTAAGTCCGTCTGCTACACTCTCAAAAATAGTGCGGTACTCTTCTTCTTTTTGGGTGAGTTCGACTTGAGATTGTTGCAGGTTTTCTAGGGATTCTGCTAGCTGGCGGGATTTATCTTGTTCGCTGGCGTAGGAGCGCGCATTTGCGATCGCAATTGCTGCTTGTGCTACGAGTATTTCCAAAAGTGTCAAACCTTCGCGAGTGAAAGCTCCTGCTACTAAGTTGTTTTCTAAATAAACTATACCCATGGACTTTCCTTGATATATCATGGGCGCGCACAAAACTGACTTGGGTTGAGTATTTTGAATGTAAGTGTCGAATTGGTAAAGTGTTTCTTGAGTTGCATCGACTAAAACCAAAGGTTCCTGAGTTCTGGCCACGTAATTGACGATAGAAAGAGGCACTTGACAGTTCTTTTTTACAGGCTGCAATTCTTCAAATATTGCATAATCCTGCGGGTCGGTATCCGACACTTCGACGAATAAGTACCCGTCTCGTTCTAAAAGAATACATCCGTTTTGGGCGCCTGCATTTTCTAAAATAATATGCAGCAGTTTTTTTAACAATTTTTCTAAGACGATTTCGCTGGAAATCGCCTGAGATGCTTTGATTACTGTTTTTAAATCAAAAATGTTGGTATCGGCGGCCGTACTTGCAGTTGTAGTTATGGTTATCTGCTCGTCGCTGATTGTGTTAAACCAATCCGGATGGGATTGTTCTAATTGATGAACTTTGGCAGTTGCACCCCATTCCATATAGCAAAACCGGGCGTCATTCAGATAAATTTTAGCGAGATTGGAACGATTTTGTGCTAGGAAAAATCGGGAAGCTAGTTCATTGGCTAGGGCAGCATTTTGGACGAAGCCATTTTTGAGGGCGGAGGCGATCGCCCAATCATAATGTTGTGCTGCTGTGTAACTGTCTCCTGAGAGCCGCGCGATTTCTGCTTGAATTAGTGAATACTTGTGCAGATAATTTGCAGGACAATGCTCTGCTAAATCTCGAAACTTCTCTAGAGTAATATTTAGCTCTTCTCGGTAGAGTTGGGACTCGCTATCACCGGCTGTTGTGCAAGCAGCAGCTAGGGCGATCGCGTGATGGAACTGAAAAACCGGGTTGACAAAATGTCCGGCGCCCCCTTTCAAAAATTGCGCGCCTGTTAGAGCATATTCTAAGGCGCGATCGACCTCGCCAAACCAATTAGCAAGGGTGAGCTTGTAAAGATAAATTACAAAAGCAGTGGTCAGATCGGCAGAGGATTGTGCAAATTCTAAAAGCTGCTCTTCGTTGATGAAGGTTTCGGGATTTGCAAAGGTTTCGGGCGGGCTAGTGAGTTGGGCGATCGCATTTTTGTTCAGCAAGTGATAAGCTAGCATATTGCGATCGACCTTTGAGAGCACGGGAATAAATTTATCTGAAATTTCTGTAGCTTTGCTCAAAGATTCGTTCCCAAAAAAGCAGACCCACAGATAATTAATCGAAGCATATCCCGACCATTGATAAGCACCTGTTTCTAAACCGCTATTGAAAGCTTTTAGCATAAAAGGCTTGCATTCGTCGATATATTTCATATAATGTAAAGTTAAAGCGCCCCACATATGGAAAATACAAGCACCTAACTCTTTATTGTCGCAGCCTTCGTAGAGGTTGAGCGAGAGTTCTCCGGCGGCGCAACCGGCCTCGATTTCGCGGTATTTATTGACCAAAGTAAACGCATACAAAGTGTAACCAAAGGCGGAAAGTTGGGAATTGCCGTATTGAATGCTCGTTTGTACAAACTTCATGGCGCAGAGATATTGAGCGTTGGGACTGGTAAAATAGGCGATCGGGAAAAGTTCTTTCAAAATGCGGTGAGCTGCGAGTTGCAGCGGCTCGGTAAGTTCTGGTAAATCTGCTAATCTATTGACGGAGCTGCCAATCATCCTCTTAGTCTGAACTAATTCCCCGGCTAAAAAGTCATCATCTGGGTAAGGTTCAATCTCAACCCCCAAAATTTTCAATGTGTGAATCCCTAGCTGATAAGCTGCCAATAAATCATTCTTCATCCGCAGACAAGTTATTTTTAATTCAGCGATCGCAGATTGTTCTAACAAAGTCTGGGTTTGGGGTAAAATCCTGTCTAAAATGGCTAGGGCTGCATCATTATTGCCGTTTAAATATTCCGCTTCGCCCAGTTCTAAATTTAGGGTGAAAATTAAGGCATAATTATCTTGCCAACTTGACACAGGTAAACAGTCGCACCCGGCTTGAAAAAAAGTAAGTGCATCGGCAAAAGCTGCTTCCACTTTTGCAGTTTTACCTGCTAGTAAATTCAATTCTGCTAATTCATACAACTCTTCAGGATTTGCAATCAAATTGCGACCAAAATTCAAATGATTGACAATATCAAAAATCTGTTCTTGACGTTGCGCTTCATTGCTTGCTTGCAACAACAAGCGTCCCAGCTTCCAGTGCACGGATTGTTTTTGCGAGTCAGGAATCATCAGATAAGCAGCTTGTTGTACTCGATCGTGCAAGAACTTGTAGCGCACTTTGCTCGCTATTTTACCTAATTTTTCTAATTCTTGCTGCTCCAATACTTGCGGTAATCGATAGGCGCCATCTACAGGCAAAATCAATCCTACTTCCAGCGCTTCCCACAAATCTTGTGCTGTTTTAGTCAAAGATTGTTCGCTTGATACTGACAATATCTCTAAAGTAAATTGGTTGTTGACACAGGCCGCTAACTGTAAAATTTTCTGAGTTGGCTCTGACAAATGCTGAATTTTTTTCACCATTAAATCCACCACGTTTTCCGAAAGATCGTGCTGCTTAATTTGTTGGATGTCCCACTCCCACTCGGCAGCATTGACGTTAAACGTCAGCAATTTTTCTTGATATAGCGATTTGAATAACTGCTTTAAAAAAAAGGGATTTCCGTGAGTTTTTTCTACCAGCAATTTTTCCCAAAAGGCCGCTTTTCTTGGACAACAATTTAAAGTCTCTGAAACTAATCGATTTACCTCAAAAGTTGCTAAGGGTTCTAGGTCAATATTTGCGATCGAAATTCCTGCGGTACGAATTGTCTCAATTAACAGCATGAAGGGATGTGTCGGACTGATTTCGTGATCTCGACAAGCAAAAATAACCAGCAAATAAGGGTTTTTTTGGGTGCAATTGTGTTGGTATAAGTTGACTGTGGCAGCATCTATCCACTGACAGTCATCGAGAAACATTACTAAGGGATGTTCGGCTGTAGCAATTGCTTGGATAAACTTCTTCATGACTCGGTTGAAGCGCTTTTGAGACTCAATAGCACCGAGTTTTGGTACGGGAGGTTGCTCGCCCAAAATTAATTGTAATTCCGGGATAGCATCGATCGCTATTCGAGCATTTTCCTGCAAAGCATCTAGGAGTATTTGCCGCCATGCTGCTAGCTGAGTAGGGCTTTCCATTAAGATTTGCTGCACAAAACTACCGATAGCTTGAGTGAAAGAAGCGTAGGGAACATTTCGCTTAAATTGGTCGAATTTACCGGAGATGAAATAGCCGCGTTTTCGCGTTATATCGCGGACAATTTCATGTACTAATGCAGATTTCCCGGTGCCGGAGTAGCCGCCGATCTGGACAATTTCGCTGCTGCCTTTGCTGGCGCGATCGAATATTTGTAATAGTTGGGCTATTTGCGTTTCTCGCCCGTAGAGTTTCTGAGGAATTGACAACTGACTCAGGGCATCTAGTTGTCCGGGGATAAAGTTAGAAATTGTACCTGAATTATCGATTTGATTTTGGCAGAGTTCTAAATCTGCTAACAATCCTGTGGCACTTTGATATCTATCTTCGGCATTTTTTGCCATGAGTTTTGCTACAATCAGAGTCAAAACTGGCGGAATTTGTGGGTTTAATTGTTGCAGGGGAGGGGGTTGTTTGGCTATGTGACAGTACACCATTTCTAACGGGTCACTGCTGGTAAATGGTAATTGTCCTGTCAGCAATTCGTAAAACGTGACACCGAGAGAGTAGAAATCGCTGCGGTAGTCTAAATGGCGGTTCATGCGCCCGGTTTGTTCGGGCGACATATAGGCGAGGGTTCCTTCTAGGCGATCAGGATTTTTTAGGTCTGTTTGTTCTTTTCTTAACCGGGAAGCGATGCTAAAATCAGCAAGTTTTACTTGCTTTGTTTGCGGATTTATGATAACATTATGCGGTTTGATGTCTTTGTGAATGATTTGATTTTGATGCAGGAATACTAAAGCTTTTGCCAAGGGTAAAGCCGTGTCTAAAAAATCGTTTGTGGATAAGGAATAATTTTGGGGCTTGTCTGCTGGACTATTGGTTGGTATACAGGAAAATTGCGGTTTTTTTGCTAGCGTGTTTATCCATTGTTTCAGCGAGATACCTCCCATATCCTCTAACACTAATACCAAGTTATTTTGATGAGCTTCCAGTCGGTGAACTTTGATGACATACTCACTGTCGAGATGTTCGGTGATTTGATATTCGTGTTTAAAACGGGCGACCTGTTCTAGTGTTGGACAGTCGGTGTTTAAAACTTTGAGAATGACTAATTGTTTTTCTGCTGTGGATATGCCCCGATAGATAACTGTGTTAGTTCCTTGGTGAATTAGTTCTTGTAATTTGTAACCAAAAAGCTCTGAAGCTGTCAGCATAGTTGATTTTTCCCGGTTTATTATAAATTAATTTCCAATTCTAGAATGGCACAGATGGAACCCAGATGAATAGCGCCGATCGCAATGTGGCAAACAAGTAGCAAAAAAGGAGATTGAAGCGATGTATCGATACATCGCACAAATTTAAAATTACTTACGTATTGACAGGTGTTTTTGTTTGAATAGGTCGCTCGACCTAGAAGTTGCAACCCTTGATTTTTCTTTCCCCCTGGGGAAGTGTTACAGGATTTAACTGAAATAGTACAACATCCTGCGGATTGTTGTAAATTATTTTATTAAACTTTTAGAATATAAACTGAGCGCATAGATCGGGAGCTAGTCGTGGCGAGGTGCCGCAAGCAATTGCAGAATTGGCAGATTGCTTGACACCACAAGTAATCACATAAATAGCTTATTATTATACGAGTCTTGAAGGGCGCTTTGTTTGCCTAATCATATAATTCTAGGTGTATGCTGCGGATATTACTTAGGTGTAAAATCTCCTTTTCTGGTGGATGCTGGTGAGATTACTTAGCTAAAAACTCTGGTTGTCGGCAGTTCGTGGCGCTTGCTTAATAACAATTGCGAAAAAACTCGCTTTTTTAAGGAGAATACTTGATTAAAAGCGTGTAATTAAGTTAAAAAACCTGGTTTTAGAGCGTTTGGGAGCGTAATTCTCGATCGATGCAGGATACCACAGAAAATTTTTTACACTAAAACCCGCCGCCACCATATCCCTATCGCCTCCGCCCAAGCAACGGATACTTCTTGCTGTGCGACAAAAGCCGTCAATAGCGCCAAATTTTCGACTCAACGACGGACGAGGGGCTGGCGCCTGTTGCTAGCGGCAGATTAATCTGCGGGCTCGCATCATCTGATATCTCAAAGCTCAAATCGACTCGCGCTGCGATATCGGCCTTGCAGGTGATGCGATCGGGCGGTGTTGGGTATTAGGATTGAAAAATCTTGAAGCAGATGTAAGATGCGTTTGCCTCTTAAACCCAGTTTTCAGGCAAAATTTAGGGTTTTGATACGAATGGAGTACGGGGATATTTTGAGGAGAAGTCTGAGGCGCAGAACTCCTGAGAGGGTAAAAGTCGATCGAATCTGTTGAGACACGGGCGGGCGCTAGTGTGGATTCGTGAAAAGTTGAGAATGCCAATATTTGGCCCGGAAAGAGTTTTTTGCGATCGGAATACTCAAACCTAGAGGTGAGCAAAATTTATTATGTCATTGATAACCAAGATGAAATCTACCCGAGCAATCGCCAACAAACCGCAACTGCAATTAGGTTCTCAAGGTCAAGCAGTATTGGAACTCGAACAAATGCTAACCAAGTTGCGCGTTTACCGCCAACCTGCGAAAGGAATTTTTAACTCATCAGTTGATTTTGCTGTGAAATTATTTCAGTTTCGGGTTTTCTTGTCGCCGGACGGGATTGTCGGGCCGCTGACTTGGGAGGCGCTTTATACTGAAAGTCCTGTTAATATGCCGGTAGTAAAATTGGGCTGTTCTGGGGAAGCAGTCGCTACTGTTCAGGAAGTGCTGAAGGTTTCCAAGCACTACGGCGGCTCGATTGACGGCGTGTTTTCTAATTTGACTGATGGGGCTGTTCGCGCATTTCAAAAAAGCTTTGGGCTCAAGGCCGACGGGATTGTCGATCGGCAAACTTGGGCTGCTTTGAGTCAAATTCCGCGCGGCTATGACCCGAATTGGTTCTTGACTGAGGATCGCAAATTAAATAACTTACAATTTTAATTGTTATTGTGGGGTGTCCCGCCCGCCCTTGTAAGAGGGGCGGGCTCTCCCGCCCACCCCACAAACTTGTGCAAGTTATTAAATTTTCATTCCTTAGGGTTGATAGGATTTTCGATTTTTGCATTGAAGATGGGGCGATATTTGTGCGATCGCGTGTGTGGGGGGAGTTGCGGGAATGTGGGATGCTTCGGGTGCTGGTAGCGCATCCGAAGCATTCATGTTTTTGGCGATATTTTGGGCTGATTCGCAACGCGAGAATTTTATTTTATAAGGTTGCTATAAATTACCAAGTATCAATTATTAATTACTAATTACCAATTATCAAAAAAGATCGATCGCCAAAAAACTGTTAATTTTCCTTACAATTTCGAGAACAGGGTACAGTCTCGATGATACGATGCCTGGAAAATCCTTTGGATATATCTATGGCAGAAGAACTGACTGGACAACCCCCCATCTTCGGCGGCAGCACCGGCGGCTTGCTGACCAAGGCGCTAGTTGAAGAGAAGTATGCTATCACTTGGACTAGCCCCAAGGAACAAGTGTTTGAAATGCCTTCGGGTGGCGCTGCGATTATGCGTCAAGGCGACAATTTGCTGTATCTGCCCCGGAAGGAGCAGTGCATCGCTTTGGGCGGCCAGCAACTGCGGGCGAAATTCAAAATCTCGAACTACAAAATCTACCGCGTATTTCCCGACGGTTCTAATGAGTACCTGCATCCCAAGGATGGCGTGTTCCCTGAGAAGGTGAACGAAGGTCGTGTTGCCAACGGTAGTGTCCCTCGCAATATTGGCAGCAATCCAAATCCGATTAAGGTGAAGTTTACTGGTAAGAAGACTTACGATCCTTAAGCGATCGCTGCATTGCTGAGCAAGACATAGGTAATATTGCCTCGAACTGCTTAGTTAAGACAGATCCCCCCTAGCCCCCCTTAGGAAGGGGGGGACAAGAGTATTCTCTTTCCTCCCCCTTCTTAAGGGGGATTGAGGGGGATCTGGACTCGGAGAAAAGCGAGATTTATCAATGGTTTTAGGGTTAAGTTGAAAGGAATGGGCCGCGCCCGACTGCTACTGCAAACATCGAATTTAATTAAAAAGTTAATCGTTAAATTAAAAATGAATGTCGCAATCAGGCGATCGCAGATTTCTGATATCGATGTTTGCGCTCGCATTAATTATGAAGCTTTTAAAGATATTTCCGATCGCCACTGCTTCCCTCATACAGATTTTCTGACAGTAGAGCTGGCTGCCGAAATCACTCGGTTTTGGATCGAAAGTCCTTCGTATTTCGGCGTTGTAGCCGAGAGTGAGGGTGCGGTTGTCGGCTGCGGGTTTATGGACGAACGCAACCCGATTCGCGGTATTGGGCCTGTGAGTGTCGATCGCACTTTTCAAGGCCGCGGCGCAGGGCGCGAAATCATGAAAGCCTTACTGGAACAGGGAAAAGACGCTCTGGGCATCCGTTTGGTGCAAGAATCTTTCAACATGGCTTCGCTGTCGCTGTACGCTTCTCTGGGTTTTGAGGTGAAGGAACCTTTCGTGTTAATGGAGGGGAAGTTTCACAGCCCGCCACAGTATGGGTTTGAGGTACGGCCGATGGCTAGTGAGGATGTTGGCGAATGCGTGGCTTTGTGCGAAAAAGTCTGTGGGTGCGATCGAACTTCCGAGATTGAATACGCCCTGAATAACTATTCTCCCTTGGTTGCTTGCCAGCAAGGTCGGATTGTGGCTTATACTTGTGCGGTGTCCACTTTGGGTCACAGCGTCGCCGAAACCGAGACAGATATGCAGGTTTTGCTCTTGGGGGCTGCTGCGTACAGTTCCGAAGATGTGCTAGCTTTTCACTTGCCGCTGAGGTACGCAAGTTTGTTTCGCTGGTGCTTGCAATCCGGGCTGCGGGCCGTCAAGCCGATGGCGGTGATGGCAGTTGGCGAGTACCGGCCACCCGAGGGCTGTTGGTTTCCGTCTTTTGTTTATTGATTGTAAGTAAATCAACTTAATTAAACATACAATATGTATGGATAAAAAGGTTGGTGTGTATTTCTTCTTTGTTCTTTCTTCTTCTTATTTGTTCTTTCTTCTTCTTCTTTCTCTATTTCCTTCTTCCTTCTTCCTTCTTTCTTCTTCCTTCTTCCTTCTTCCTTCTTCCTTCTTCCTTCTTCCTTCTTCCTTCTACTTTATGATATTTCCCGATTTCTCACAATTTTCGGAACTGGCGAAACAAGGCAATTTTGTACCCGTGTATCAAGAATGGGTGGCTGATTTGGATACGCCTGTATCTGCGTGGTATCGGGTGTGCGCGGGTCAACCCTACAGTTTTCTGCTGGAGTCGGTGGAAGGCGGGGAGAAGGTTGGGCGTTATAGTTTCTTAGGCTGCGATCCGTTGTGGATTTTGGAGGCTAGGGGCGATCGTACAACTCAAGTTTACCGCGATGGTTCCCAAAAAGTATTTACGGGCGATCCGTTTGCGGCTTTAACCGAGTGTTTGCAGCCTTACAAACCGGTGAAATTGCCGCAGTTACCGCCGGGAATTGGCGGGTTATTCGGTTTTTGGGGTTATGAGTTAATTAAGTGGATAGAATCGCGAGTGCCGGTGCATCCAGCGAGCGAGGATGATTTGCCGGATGGATTGTGGATGCAGGTTGATAATTTGCTGATTTTTGACCAGGTAAAGCGGAAAATCTGGGCTGTAGGCTATGCGGATTTGCGCGAGACTGGTGTGGATTTGGCAGAGGCTTATGGGGCGGCGTGCGATCGGGTTTCTCAGTTAGTAAATAAGCTAAAATCGCCACTTTCACAGCAATCTACTCTCCTAGAATGGACTCCGCCGAGTTACGACGGGCAAGATGCCCGTTCCACAAGTGAGAATACAGAATCAGCTTACAGCAGCAATACCACTCGCGAACAGTATTGTGCCAATGTCTTGAAGGCGAAAGATTATATCAAAGCCGGAGATATTTTTCAGGTAGTAATTTCGCAACGGCTGCAAGCTGAATACAGCGGCGATCCTTTCGCACTTTACCGCTCTTTGCGCCTGATCAATCCTTCTCCGTATATGGCTTATTTCAATTTCGGAGATTGGCAGATTATCGGTTCCAGTCCCGAGATTATGGTGAAAGCAGAAAACACTGCTGACGGCAAAAGAATTGCAACTTTGCGGCCGATTGCTGGTACGCGCCGCCGGGGCAAAACTCCTCAACAAGATGATGCTTTGGCTGCGGAATTGCTGCAAGATCCTAAGGAAATTGCGGAACACGTGATGTTAGTTGATTTGGGCAGAAATGATTTAGGTAGAGTCTGCCGCAGCGGGACTGTAAAAGTTGATGAATTAATGGGGATTGAGCGTTATTCTCATGTGATGCACATTGTGAGCAATGTAATCGGAGAATTGGCAGAGGATAAGACTGCTTGGGATTTGTTGAAGGCTGGTTTTCCCGCTGGTACTGTTAGCGGTGCTCCGAAGATTCGGGCGATGGAAATCGTGCACGAGTTGGAAGGTTGTCGCCGCGGCCCATATTCTGGGGTTTACGGATTTTATGATTTTGAGGGACAGTTGAATAGTGCGATCGCAATTCGGACTATGGTTGTTCAATCGCAGGGAGGTGACAAACATTCGGTTTCCGTGCAAGCTGGTGCTGGTTTGGTGGCTGATTCTAACCCAGATATGGAGTATGAAGAAACTCTCAATAAAGCCAGGGGTATGTTGCAGGCTATTCGCTGTTTGAAGTAGCAAGTCTGGGTTTAAAATAAGAGTCGATGTCGATAAGAGTCGGCGATTGAAATCGCCCCTACACAAACGATGTCCGCCTCCGCGGACTGAAGAAGATAACGTAATTTTAACCGCCTGGTATTCAACCCGCGCACCATCCGGGTTTTGCTTTTGTAGACGCGATTTCAATCGCCCGGTATTCTAATCTTAAAAGAGGGAAATATGAATTTTTATATAGTTGATGTGTTTGCCGAGTCAAAGTATGCTGGCAATCAGCTAGCTGTGTTTTGCGGTGCGGGAGTTGCGGAGCTCTCCGAGGCCGAAATGCTGCTGATAGCAAAGGAAATCAATTATTCGGAAACCACGTTTATTCGATCGCCCTTCCTCCAAAATAACGGCTACGACGTGCGAATCTTCACGCCCAAGAAGGAATTGCCGTTTGCCGGTCATCCGACGCTGGGGACGGCGTTTGTGTTACAACAAGAGATAATTGGCCAAAAGGTCGATCGGGTAATTCTCAATTTAGCAGTTGGTCAAATTCCAGTCACCTTTAACTATCGCAACGAATCCGCAGATATCTTGTGGATGCGACAAAACCCACCAACATTCGGTCAAGTTTTATCAGCCGAAAGCCTCGCAACCGTCCTAAATTTAGAACTCGATGAAATTGATTCTAGATTTCCAAGCCAAGAAGTTTCTACCGGAGTACCGTTTATAATTGTACCGCTGAAAACCCTGGCATCGCTCAAAAAAGCCAAAGTCAACCTAGACAAATACTTTGAACTAATTAAAACCACAGAAGCGAAAGAAATCTTAATATTTTGTCCAGAAACTTACAGCGACATTAACGATTTAAACGTCCGAGTTTTCGCCCATTCCTTAGGAATTCCCGAAGATCCAGCAACGGGGAGTGCCAATGGCTGTTTAGCTGGATATTTGGTAGAATATACTTATTGCGGGGAATCAGAGATTGATGTGAGAGTCGAACAAGGTTATGAAATTGGTAGACCTTCGTTGCTGTTGTTGAAAGCAGAAAGAAATCAGGAAGAAATAGAAATTTTGGTCGGAGGTAAAGTGTTAATGGTAGCGAAAGGAGAATTTATTTAAAATATTCAAATATAGGTTCATATATAGGTTCGTAATGAGGACTTTAGTCCTTCTTTTTAAGGAGAATTTATTTAAAATCGTCAAATACAGGTTCGTAGTGAGGACTTTAGTCCTTCTTTTTAAGGAGAATTTATTTAAAATCGTCAAATACAGGTTCGTAGTGAGGACTTTAGTCCTTCTTTTTAAGGAGAATTTATTTAAAATCGTCAAATACAGGTTCGTAGTGAGGACTTTAGTCCTTCTTTTTAAGGAGAATTTATTTAAAATCGTCAAATACAGGTTCGTAGTGAGGACTTTAGTCCTTCTTTTTAAGGAGAATTTATTTAAAATCGTCAAATACAGGTTCGTAGTGAGGACTTCAGTCCTTCTTTTTAAGGAGAATTTATTTAAAATCGTCAAATACAGGTTCATATATAGGTTCGTAGTGAGGACTTCAGTCCTTCTTTTTAAGGAAAATTTATTTAAAATCATCAAATACAGGTTCATATATAGGTTCGTAGTGAGGACTTTAGTCCTTCTTCGTTGCGGACTAAAGTCCTCACTACGAACCTATTGAGCTTAATATGAGCTAGCTCATATTCATTCCTGTGTGTCACTGGCATAGTAAAAAGGTCATCTCTACCAGATACTTTATCATGATACCAACATTTGCACGGACTTTAAACTTATCCCCTGACGCTTCCGAAGCCCTGCTTTCACTTTCATTAACCAGCTTGATCCATTCACCGGAATTAAATCAACTCTTGGGAAGTCTGGATACTGGTTTGCTAAAAGAAACTTTGCCAACTGCTGGCGCTGTCTTATCCCAAAAACTCCCAGCTTTTTATGACTGGTTGCAAACTGAATTAGGAATTAAAAACGTCCCCGACAGTCCCGATCATGCTACCAAATGGGTAGTCGGCTTTCTGAAGAATCAAGAAAGTTTAACTCGTTTGGTTGAAATGCACAAATCGATTCCCAGCAAAGCATTAGAAAAAGCGATTCCTCCCTTGGTTGGTGCTTTTAATGAAGTTCAACCCACCGCCGTCAAGCAAGAGTGGGAAAAAGCGATCGCAGCCCTTTGTCTGGTACTCGCCGCCGCAGCGCGGGAAAATCAGTCGCCGGCAGTATCAAAGGCTTTGGTAGGCGTTTAGGTAAAGCGGTTTTTTCGGAAAATTTGCAGTTGCGCGCGATCGATCTCAACGACTACCGGCTTTTTCTGGTTGAGGACGATCGCATTATGCCGATTCAACAACAGCCACTGAGCCAATATTACCACCAGGACTCGCCTTTTGCGAAACTTGCGTTCAAAATGAGCCATGCGGACGATCGCCTCTTCGATTTTATACCACCAGTTGTTCCCTTTCTGAGAAATCACAAAAATCGTTCCCGGTATGTAATCGCCTCCATTTGCCCAGAAAGCATACCTTTCGCCTAAAGTAAAGTAGTGAAAAACATTGGTAGCCGTGGAAGTTGCAGCTAACTTTTGGGAAACGCCCAAAGAATTAAACGTTACAGTCGATCGCAAATAATCCGGGTATTTTGCTACAATCTGTTGAGCAACCTTGCCGCCCAAACTTTCTCCGATGACATCAGCCGGATTTCCGCTGTCAAATTGCTGTTTCAGCCAATCAATAGCGCCGCTAGTCTCCGCCGATGTTAACTGGCGTTGTACTTTGGCGATAAATACATCTGGCGTATCTTCCAAAACGCGATCGAAAGGATACCACGAACCGTAACCGCGAATCACCAGCACGGGCGGATTATTCCCAGAAATAGGAAAGCGACTTTCAGCATAAAAACCACTGCGAGTATCTTCAAAGACTTTTTCTATGGTATAATTTCCATCAACAACTTGCCCCGGTTCGTGCCGAACATAAATTGACGGATTGCTGGGCTGCTGAGTATCGTGGAGTTGGGGTTTAGCAAACTTTTCGTAGAGAGAATCTAGCAAGTGCCTTCCCGTAGGGCGATCGACAAAATCCAATTGTATTGATCCATAATAAACTAAAAAAATCTAAAAAAGGTTCGTAGTGAGGACTTTAGTCCGCATCAAGAAGGACTAAAGTCCTCACTACGAACCTCATCCAATTTTATTGATCTCATACTCAACTAAAAACAATCTAAAAAAGGTTCGTAGTGAGGACTTTAGTCCGCATCAAGAAGGACTAAAGTCCTCACTACGAACCTCACGGAATTCTTACAAACTAAAAAAGGTTTGTAGTGAGGACTTTAGTCCGCATCAAGAAGGACTAAAGTCCTCACTACGAACCTCACGGAATTCTTACAAACTAAAAAAGGTTTGTAGTGAGGACTTTAGTCCGTATGAAGAAGGACTAAAGTCCTCACTACGAACCTCGCGCAATCCTTACAAAACTCGCAACGTACTAGCAATACTATCCACTGCTTCCATCGCCCGAATTTCATCAAGTGCTTGTTGAAAATTCCCTTCCCTAACATCGTGAGTCACAACGACAATTTCTGCTAAATTGCCGTGAATTCCCGTTTGCACAATTGACTCCAAACTCACTTTGTGGTTCCCGAAACAAGTACCGAGTTTACCAATTACCCCCGGAGTATCCCGCGTCAGGAAACGCGCATAAAAGCGAGTCACAAGTTCCTGCATTTCGGCAATTTTGCAGTAATGTTGGTGAGAGCAACTCAGCAAAGGATGGGGAATCGGCACAGTTTCAGTTTTCAGGATAGCAGCCACATTCAAAATGTCCGATACCACCGCACTCGCAGTCGGCCCAGCCCCCGCACCGCGTCCGTACAGCATCAATTGCCCGATCGCATCTCCTTCAACTAAAATGGCATTATAAACCCCATTAACACTCGCCAGCGGATGAGCTTTCGGCACAAAACTAGGATGCACGCGAATCGAGAGAAGTTCCCCTTCTGCATTTCCATTTTGCTCGGAAATCTTGCTAGTTTCTGTAGCAATAGCCAACAACTTAATTACAAATCCCAGCTTATCGGCGTAGTCAATATCAGCCGCGCTAACTTGTGTAATACCTTCGCAATGAATATCTGCTAATTTGATGCGTCCCCCAAAAGCCAGCGAGGCTAAAATAGCAATTTTATCAGCCGCATCCAATCCACCGACATCTGCTGTAGGGTCAGCTTCAGCATAACCTAATTGCTGAGCGTCCGCCAGGACTTCGGCAAAGTCTGCACCTTCTGTCTGCATCCGCGTCAGGATGTAATTAGTTGTCCCGTTAACGATGCCGGTGACACTTTTGATCCGGTTTGCACCTAAAGATTGTTTGAGGGTTTGAATCACTGGAATGCCGCCGCCGACAGCAGCTTCTAGCATTACATAAACGCCTTTGGCGTTAGCAGCGTCGAAGATTTCATTACCGTAGCGGGCGATAACTGCTTTGTTGGCGGTGACTACGTGCTTCCCGTTGGCGATCGCTTGCAAAATGAGCGATCGCGCCGGTTCCAATCCGCCAATCAGTTCTACTACAATATCAATTTCCGGGTCAGTGGCGATCGCCTCTAGGTCAGTTGTCAGCACATTTTCTGGCAATTGTAAAGACCGAGTTCGAGAAATATCGCGCACTCCCACCCGATAGATTTCCAATTCCTGCAACAGCGGATGGCGGCCGTCTGGAGAGAGCAAAATCTCTGCTGTTCCCGCGCCAACTGTACCTAAACCTAGCAAACCAATTTTGAAAACCACGACTTTGACCCGTAGAAAATCACTTAATCTACCATCATTGTATGACAAGCGCGCATTCACCGAATATCCACAGGCTCGACTTCTTTAAAAAATCTGACTCTATCTCATATCATGTCAGGTCAATCACTCCTAATATAAACCGTTCCATCGTTCGGAATGCGAGTTTTTGCTAAATGCGGACTAAAGTCCTCACTACAAACCTGTTTTATTCTTTGGATACTATATCACTAATTCATCCAGACTTTGCATGGCAATTTAAAGTTCTGTATCGATCTCTTCCCCCAAATCTCGGAGCTTTTGCGCCAATCTTTCGGCACGCTGCCTTTCTGAATTAACTTGCTGTTCTAGTTGTTCATTTTGCTGTTCTAATTGTTCATTTTGCTGTTCTAGTTGCTGTAGCTGTGCTTGTTCTTCTCTAATTAAATCTTCTACTAAGGGCGGATATAGCACTTGATTCACCGATAAAATAAATTCAGCGAACTGTACAGACTGGACTTGATCTCCCGGCAAAAATTCCTGATGAGAATAACTGCTTTCATTGTCGGGACGGCTGCATACTCGTATTTTCGGTCTAGTGGGGTCTACAATCCAATATTCAGGGATATCAATTAAGTCATATTCTGCCCGTTTGCGGATGTAGTCATCCCGCCAATTTTGACTGGTAACTTCGATGACTAATAGCGGTTTTTCTTCAAAGTCCAGCACGGCAGAACCGGGTTGCGCGCAGACTTGTTCCCACAGACTGTGAGTGCAAATCACCACATCAGGAATGCGGGAAGAGTTTTCCTCAGTTCGGACTGCGGTAGTCACAATTGCCACTAGCGGTAGGTTATGTGTCGCAAAGAAGCGCCGGAATTGGTAAACCAAAAATTGACAAGTTTTAATGTGGATTCCTGTAGGTGTTGGAATTTCAATCAAATTTCCCCGATATAATTCATAACAAACACCTGACTCTCCTTGATAGTTCAGATATTCTTCAAAAGTGAGTTTTTGAGTAGAAATTAGAACCATTTCAGTTATCTCCCTGTTTCGGTGAGCTTACTGTATATTTTACACTTGTATTGGGTGAATCAGCCCGCGATCCTAAATCCGGGTTAAAAAAACACTCTATGAGTCAAAAAGGGAAGAGAGGGAGAAATTAAAGATCGATCGACTTTCAGGGCGCAGCCAACCTGAAGTTAGCATCGAAATTCAAAACAATTGCAAAAATTATAGGGCGAGCCAAAGCCCGCCCTACAAATCAGATTAAATCACCTTACCAGAAAGAATTGGTTTAAAGCCTCTCCCTTGTAAGGAGAAATTAAAATCAGACTATTCATTAGTCTAATCGTCTTCCTGACCGGGAGAGATCACCCTCAACAGTCAACAGTCAACAGTCAACAGTCAACTGACTGAAACATTAATAAGTTTCAACGTGCCAGCGATGCTCTTTCTTCAACTGTTTCTGATAGCCAGCCCAGTCAATGCCGTGCTTGCTAGATGCCGCAGACATTCCCTCATCAATGCCGCCTTCCATGCCCTTCAAACCGCAGATGTAAGTGTGAGTTTTTGGCTTTTGAACCAATTCCCACAGTTGGTCTGCGTTCTCTTGAATCCGGTTTTGAATGTACATCTTACCGCCGGCTTCAGTTTTTTGCTCGCGGCTGATTGCATAAGTCAATCGGAAATTATCGGGGAACTCGCGTTGCAATTGCTCCAATTCTTCTTTATAGAGAATGTTAGGAGTGTAAGCAACTCCAAAGAACAGCCAAGCTAAACCTTTGAACTTGTAACCAGGATTATTTTCCTTGAACATCCGCCACAAATAAGCGCGGAAAGGAGCAATACCCGTGCCGGTAGCCATCATAATTACTGTGGCATCTTCGTCGTCGGGCAATAGCATTTCCTTGCCTACTGGGCCGGTGATTTTAACATCAGCCCCGGGTTGCAAACCTGTCAGAAAAGTCGAACAAACGCCGAATACTCTTTCGCCACTTTTTGGGTCATTGTACTCGAGCCGGCGGACGCACAGGGACACTGTTTTGTCATCTACATCGTCTCCGTGACGGGTGGAGGCGATCGAGTAAAGCCGAATTTTGTGAGGTTTACCGTTTTTATCAGTCCCATCAGGAATAATCCCGATACTTTGACCTTCGAGATAGTGTAAATTGCCTCCTGAAATGTCAAATTTAACGTGACGGACTGTGCCATCGCCGCCTTCTCTGACCATTTCTTCTGTAGAAATGCACTTACCAATATAGGGATTGGCTGGCTTGTAGAGGTTAACAGGAACCTGAACTTTTTCTTTGGCTTGAGTCATGGGCTTAGTTTTTTCTCCAGATTTCTGACTCTGTAGCCCTGCTTCTGGTGCGACTTTGCCATTAGTAGTTTCGGGAGCGCCGTTTAAGGGGCGGATGCTGACGATTTTTCCACCCATGCGAGCAATTCTCCGCATTTCCTGATTCATGCGATCGTAGGGTACGGAGATAAACACGCTACCGCTACGGCGAATCGGGTGAGTTATTTCGTCAGTTGCTTTGCTCTGACGCATACCCTCGACTTCGTAAACAAAGATGCGGCTGCCTGATTCTGAGTTGGCCGCTACACCAGATATGCTTGGGCTGTACATTTGTTGCTTGTCCTTCACGATACAGAGTTATAAAGAAAGAGAATGTGACGTTAGACTCAATTTACTTTTTTCTTAAGGTCACCTGGACTAATTGCCCGCGCGCATCTTTGGGCATCGTCGCGCAAGCGGGAGTTTCAAGTTGAGATCGCTTCGCCTCTAATTCCCGATTAGCCGATCGCCCCGCTTGGCCCAAGCGTGGCTGCGTTCAGGTGTTGACCTATAGCTATTGTTGTCTGCGTACTGGCAATATTTTACCCGATCGGGGGATCGGCCCCGATAACTCATTCTGATTTCGGGAGATGGGATTCGGGGAGAGCCGGAGATGGGATTCGGGGAGAGCCGTTTAAGGGGAGACTGGGAAAACGAAGAGGGGAATGGGTCTGAAGAAATATACAATTTAAATGAAGTACAGCTTCAAGCAGGATTTGACCAAATGACCTTGAGCTTGTAGGGGGCGGACGCATTCTGGTAAGATTAATCACTAAAGTTAGCATTAATTACCAAAAAATTGGGTCTAAAGCCCTGTCCTTACAGGACGGCTTGGATGATTGAACTATATATTGTTGATGCGCGAGATGTAAAAATCCGGTCTCAACTGCATAGTCCAAAAAATCTCAAAGAGGTTGGGACATCAACCTCCGGGCTAGGCAATATCAGACAAGCTGTGCTTGCGTTTGCTGTTTGAATCCACAATCCCCATGCCTTGAGGGTGGGGAGTATGTCAATGGCCTTGAAGATTGCTTCGGTCTTCCCTGGCAGGCAGTCAACTGACTGCTGTATGCTGGTGAGTGCTCGATCCTCTCGGGGTAGCAAAGCCGCACAAAGCCAGCGCGCTACCTGCGGGCTGAAATTTTGTGGAATCTAGACTTCAGATACTTAGTAAACAGTGATTTTGTTAGAGGGAAACTATGACCAGTAAGCCGGATCGCGTGGTTTTAATTGGCGTAGCCGGAGACTCCGGTTGCGGAAAATCTACTTTTTTGCGCCGATTGACAGATTTGTTCGGGGAAGATTTCGTGACTGTAATCTGCCTCGATGACTATCATTGTCTCGATCGCAAGCAACGCAAGGAAACAGGGATTACCGCCCTTGACCCCAGAGCGAACAATTTTGACCTGATGGCCGAGCAAATGAAGGCGCTCAAAGAAGGTCGGGGAATAGACAAGCCGATTTACAACCACGAAACCGGTCTGCTCGATCCTCCTGAGCGGGTAGAGCCGAATCACGTGATTGTGATTGAGGGGTTGCACCCCCTTTACGATGAACGAGTGAGAAATCTCATCGACTTCAGCGTCTACCTCGACATCAGCGACGAAGTAAAAATTGCTTGGAAAATCCAGCGCGACATGGCGGAACGGGGCCACCGTTACGAAGACGTGCTGTTTGCGATCAATGCTCGCAAACCAGATTTCACGGCTTACATCGACCCACAAAAGCAATATGCTGACGTGGTAATTCAAGTATTGCCGACCAACTTGATCAAAGATGACAAAGAACGGAAGGTTCTGCGCGTCCAAATGATCCAGCGCGAAGGCATCGCCAACTTTGAACCTGCGTACTTGTTTGACGAAGGTTCCACAATCAACTGGGTTCCTTGCGGCCGCAAACTGACTTGTTCCTATCCCGGAATTAAGATGTACTACGGCCCAGATGCTTTCTACGGCCACGAAGTCTCGATTTTGGAAGTAGACGGCCAGTTCGAGAATCTCGAAGAAGTGATTTACATCGAAAGCCATTTGAGCAAGACTTCTGCGAAATACGAAGGCGAGTTGACTCACCTGTTACTCCAACACCGCGAATATCCCGGTTCCAACAATGGAACTGGTTTGTTCCAAGTATTGGTGGGATTGAAGATGCGGGCGACTTACGAGAAGTTGACTGCGAAGGAATCAAAAGTAGCTGTTAGTGTTTAGAACTCTGACATGAAAGATTTGAGAGGCGCCAGTGCGCCTCTTTTTTTGTGAGAAAATGAACCGCAGAGGGCGCAGAGGGCGCAGAGGGCGCAGAGAAGAGTTATACCAATTTCATAAAGTAGCGCTAGATATTACCCCCCCAACCCCCCCGATGCTTTGGGGGGGCTAAGACTTCATCAGCACATCTTTATAAAAATGGTATTAGGAGAGAATGTTTCAACGTAGAAAGGTTAAGAATGTTTTTCCGGCTTCATTGAGATCGTCATCTAGGGAAAATTTTAGACTGCGAACTTGGATATCCCCAAATTTCTTGTCTAGTGGCTGTTTGAGGTCTTGCGGGTAAATGAGAATTGCATTTTTACAGTTTACTGCTGTTGCGTAGGCAATTATTTGATGACGGTCACTACTGGCTACTCGATCGGGAGCTTTGTATTTGGTATCGAGGACGTATTGAACTTGTGCTGTTTCAATATCGCACAGAAGTAAGTCAATGCGATCGGAATAATTTTCGTCATGTATGACTCGCCGTTGTTGCTGGACAAAAAAGCCTTTTGGTGTATTTGCCTTGAGCCATTCAGCGACAAATTGTTCGTATAAACTAGCCATGTTTATCAGAAAAGGTAGCATTTCGCGATCGCCTTTTTCATGACTTGGCCCAGTATTTTCCAGAAAGAAGCGACAGAGGGCGTGTAATATTTGATAATCTTGATTCAAACGGTGATAATTTCTATCGATACAAGCTTGAGGTTTAAAAGATTTTAGAGTAACAAATCCTTGAAGTGCATGAAAAGCTTTTCGCACCGTCGATGAGACAGATTCGCGGCACAAACCGCTACGCCCAATAATGAAAAGTGTCCAAGCCATAATTTGATTATCTTCGATATCGCCTGTTTGTTCGTTATAGTGGCATTTTAGTTTAACTTCCCAAGGTTTTTGCACAGCTTCCCGGACATCAATCCGACCGCGAATATAGGAAAGGTTTTCTCTTTTGGGTAAGTAATCGCGATATAATCCTTTGCGACAGCGTTCGAGAATTTTATGAGCAAGGATGTTAGCTAATCGTTCATATACTTGTTCCAAAGATTCGCACTCTATCTGTCCTTTCGGAAAATTTATCTTAAGTTCGTAGGCATACTCAAGCATTCCGAATAAATTTGCGATCGGAACTTTTGGCTTGATGACAATGTGAAATTCTGGAGTGATGGGAATATTGCCAACAACGCCTCTAGATTTTAATTGCCATTTATATTTAGTTTTAGGGTTGGGAAACTCTATATCTATTTCCTTGGCATAATTCTGGTAGATTTTCTCTCCTACCAATTCCGGGATTGCCTCTCTGTCAAAGATTGCTAATTGATATTCTGTGAGTTCAATAATTAGGGGTAATTCTCGTTTCATAGGAATACGATTAAGTTAGTAGTTGTCATTGCGAGGAACGAAGCAATCGCAGTATCTATTTTTCACACATTTTTCCCTCAAGAACTGTCTTAAACTTACCCGTATTGTTTCATAGATGCTGTGACGCCGTATTATTGATAATAGCGTTAGATTCTCAATCGCTCAATTTCTCTTTGACTTTATCGGCTCTCCTGGGTTTATGGTGTATACGGTATAAAGCATAATTGTTCGCGATTTTGTGATGCGCTCTGAGTAAGGATATGCGGTTTGCTTATCACCACAAAATCAGGAGAGCCACATTATCCCAGAGAAACTCATCCATTTTTTCCTGATTATCAAAGAAATATTCTTCAAGGTATGGCTCAATTTCCATTTTCCAAATGTCTTGGATATCTCCAGCTAAGGTTTTTGTCAAAAAGAAAGAGATGCCTAGTTCATAATGTTTGTTGTTAATGGCCCGATTGACATTTTCTAGAATACGAATTAATTTATCAACTGGAAAACCTGTTTCTTCTCTACTATGATAGTTTTGTAGCAGTTCATAGTTAGGAGAAAGAGAGATGAATGCAAAGCGGCGGCGGAGGGCTTGATCGACTAGGGCAATAGAACGGTCTGCGGTGTTCATTGTACCGATGATGCGGACATTTGTAGGGATTCTAAACTTTTGACCGCTAGCTAGTGTAATAAAACGTTTTGTATCTTGTCGGTCATCTAGAAGATACATTAACTCGCCAAAGACTTGAGATAAATTTGCGCGATTAATTTCATCAATAATGAGAACGCAAGTATCTTCACGGGCTTCGGCTTTTTTGCAAAATTCGAGGAATCTACCGGGAACTATGGAGTAGGTTAATTGTCCGTTTTGAGTTATTGGGCGGAGGCCTTCGATAAAGTCTTCGTAAGTATAAGCTGGATGAAATTGGATAATGTCTGAGAAACCGTCACCGCCGCCGATTAAGTGTTGGGCAAGTTTTTGGGCGAGGAATGTTTTTCCGGTTCCGGGCGGGCCTTGGATGATGGTTTGGCCTTTGCGGTTAATGGTGTGTATCCATTGGGCTAGTTGGGTTGTTTGAAAACCAGTTTCTTCGGCACATTGGTTCAAAGAATATTCCGGCTGTAACTTTACTTCTTCTACTGCGTATTCAAACACAATTTCCTCATCTACGAGTGGCACTTCGTTACAAGGAAAGTCATATTTTTTTATTTCGACAAGCCAGTGGCAGAACATATCAAATAGATCGTCATCTCGAATAGATGGAGCGCCATTTTGGTGCATTTCTTTGGTTAATTCTTCAATCAGCTCGTGTCCGGTGAAGTTAGCAGAGGAGTAGTCTATTAGCTTTTTGCTATACGAAGTATTGGCGAAATAGTTAATAACCTGTATTGACTTGTGATTAATCGCAAGAAAGTCATCGGGACGGAGAGCATTCAGGATAGGTGTTAAGATTCCTATCTCGCCGAACAAGGAGGCTGGCATTTCTTCGGAAAAGTTTCTACAGGCAGAAGATAGCTGACTCGGATCGTCGTTACAACAGCAGACTAAATAGATAATTAATTGGGAAATTCTTACTGGTGTTATTAATGACAAATCTTTAGACAATTTTGAAGTCCATAATAACCCTTGTGTTGTGCACGGATTAATATGAACCCAGGCCCCTTTTTGTCTATTAGTATGAGAGTCTTCGTAAGGTAGAAGTTGCCAGATTACGGATTCCGTCACATCTTTTCCAGACTCAGCAGCAGAAGCGATCGCTTCAAAATTTCTACGTCCCTGCTGACGCTGCTCGTCGTAAGCCGCCCTATGACGTAACCCATCTGGAGTGTAGGGATATGAACTGACAAATTCCTGAAATAGCCTGACGAACTCAGCTTTTTTTTCCGCTAGCATACTGCTCTTGCCAACTATTGATTACTAAATTATTGTGGTAAATATTTATCTCGAACACTCTCCTAGAGAATAGACTATTCTCAACTGTTTATCCGTGATGTAACGATAACTTTGTGGTGGTTTAAGCTCAGGCAACTTTTTTCTTAAACGGTGTAAGTCTACTGGTTGGCTAAACCTGTGAATATCTTTAAGAAAAATTCCAATACCTGTTTTTGTACCTTGATAATAATCATAAAATTTTTCAGATGAAATGCCCGCTTTGTCTTCAACTTCCTCCCAAAGTTCCGCAATTGGTTTTTCTATGATAGTATCCACTTTGAATGAACCGAATACAGCTTTAGTCGGGGAAGAAATGTAAATTAATACCAAATCGCCTTCGTTCAATAATCGAGGGCGGACGCGCCGCAATTCAACAGTTTTATTACTGTCGAATATTTGGTTGGCGTATTCCGGTCGAATAGATAATAGCAAGATGCTTGACATGGGTTACAATCCTTTATTTAGGTCGCGGTTCCTTCATTATATATGATTGCGAATTGTTCCTTTGAAATCTTAAATAAACTTTGAACCGTTGTTTGATTTTCCCGTATTTCTCGAATCCTCTTTAATGTCAGCGGTTTATTGAAAATTTCGGTGTAACTAAATCTTAGAGCCATAATATCTTCATCCGGTTTGTTGTTTGCTATTGTCATTAAATTTTTTAATTTATATACACCTAGGTGGCGGAACTGTCTATATAGTTTTTCTGGTTTGTCTATGATAACTTCATCTAACTTAGAGCAAGCTTTAACCTCTTGTGTCCCAGTAAATGCTGTATCGGAGCTAACATACCATAAAATTCTACCAATAACACCAGGTTTTAGACTGCCATTATTTCGCTTATAGTACACCAGTTCGCGTCTTAGTGCTAGATCAGTTTGAGATTCCAAGAGGTACTGGTTAGCCAACTCTTTGTCGAACAAATCTTTTGCCCATCTGGGTTGAATAGGAATAATGAATGTAGGCAAGTCAGCATTAATAACTTTAGCAGGCCAAAGGTGACGTTCTATCTCTGATATAGTCTTTATATCTTGAGTTGATTCGCTGATAGTAAGAGTTTCTGCGAGCTGAATGCAAAAATTATATTCTGATCCCATCTTACCTAATTCCGTAAGGTACTTAGATAGTTCTGTGGATGTTTGTGCAACAGCAAGATTCGCCTTCAAATACCCATTATCGACTCGAACAAAAGCATCTTCTTGAATAGCTTGTAAAACAGTTTCTTCCAGATAGGGGTCAATAATTCTGGTAAATTGTCGCTTTTCATCGGCTGAGAGTGATATAGAATAGAAAACCAAATACCGTGCCAGCGTAGCCGCTATAGCGCCTGGACGAACTCGCATAATTGTCACTTTTAGTTCGTAAGTTTGCTGTCGATCAAAAACAATTAAAGCAAGGGGTGTATTTTCATTTTCTAAAAAAACATAACATTGAAACTTATCGGGATTAGCAATAATGTGGCGCAGCCGTTGTTGAAACTCTCCCTCTATTTCGCCCTTTTCACTAGCATTAAAACTATCAATCAAGCGAGATTGTTCAAATCTCTGGATGAGTTTCAGCTTTATAGATGTACCTGCCAAGCGAACAGGTTGATATTCAACATTTGTGCGAATATCATCGAATTTTAAAATTAAATTTGTTGGACTAATTACTTCCAGTGTGAATTTTTTATAAATTTCATCAGCTAAATTCAAGACTTCTATGTTACGAGTGACAAAAACTTGAGCATCAGAAGCGATGGTTATAGCTAACTGATTTATTAGGGATACGTCGCGAGTTGAAGCTTGCTTTGCAAACACTTGATTGAGAGTATTTAAAATACCTTCTATTCGGGTTTTATTATGTACTAACTGAGTAAAACTATTGGCCAGCCAACGCTTGCTATCTCTTAAGCTAGCACAATCAATTTTGTTTATTGATTTAAATATTTCATCGGTAATGCACAACTCCAAGTCATCCTGCAACCAATCAGCGAGCAGAGAATCCGATTCTGTAGTTTTAAGCTCTTCATCTTCATGCAATTCAAAGAAAACGCTGGTATCAATGACTGCACAAAGTTTAGATTCAAGCTTCTGATTAGCAGCATAAGAAAATATGGTAGGATGATTGTGTTCTAGCCACCAAACAGTAAGCAGTTTACCCTCCTTACTTCTTCCAGGCCGATCGTTGAGAGGAATAAAACCCAGTGTTTCCCACATTCTGTCTATTCCATAATCGCGACGGCATTTGAGTTGAATTCCATAAAAATTCTGAGTTTTTTGGCTGAGGGAATTGACTAGCTGTTTAGTAACACCCCGACCGCGATATGCAGGATCGACGCAGAGATGAACCATAACAATAATGTTGCTGCGACGCACTGGTCGGTAAAGCAGATAGCCAATGCAATTTTTTTGAGGATTGAGTGCTATAAGTATCACGCGATCTCTTGCACTTTCGCGAAAAGCACCTTCTGTAAAAAAGCCCAGAGTTTTTTTATTGGCATCACCTAGGGCTATAACAGTTTCTAAATGGGGGGATGTATGGTCAATTTCTTGGATCGTTATCTGTATATATTTTGTCATTGTCTTACGGTTCTCTCAAATTAATCAGGTAGCTGCATTATTAGACAGTATTGAGCTAAGTCGCGATCGCCCTTTTATGCCACTACATATCACATTACCAGTAAATTGGGGAGTCAGAGAGTCAAAAGTGCGATCGCCTCCACCGCCACGACTTGCCTTCTCAAACCACAAGCACGCAGCCTGACAAACATCCGAAAGTTATGCCAAACTTACCTAAAAGTGCTATATTCAACTGCGTAAACCCTGAACAGCGCCTTCAGGTATGCCAAAATTATCAACGAGTCAACTAAATGCCCTTTACTTTCAAGAAATTAGCTTCGATCGCAATCTTCTTCGTAGTCATAAAACTTTTAGTTGACTCTCCGCAGTTCCAAAAAGCTGCCAATGATATCACACACAGAAACCCAGCAAATGCCACATCAGATACCGAAACTCTGCGACAAAAAGCCAGCAGCCCCGCCACCACAGAACCGCAGAAATCACCGGATCAAAAGTTCGATGTAGTAGTATATGGTGATGAAGTGCCGGGGATATGCGCGGCTATATGGGCAAAAAAGACTTTAGGTGAAAAGGGTAAAGTTGCTGTTGTGCGATCGAACCATGAAACCGCAATGTTAGGCGGCGTACTCACCCGCGGCGGCTTAGGCTACGTCGATTTAGATAAAATCCCCGATTGGTACCGCCAACCCTACGCCCAATGTTTCCGGGAATTCCTAGATAAAGCAAATGTTCCTGAATCTTGCTTGGAACCAAAAACTGCAGACAAAGCTCTTAAAGAAATGCTGGCGGAAGCCGGAGTTAAAGTTATTTCCCATTCAACTCTTACTCCTCATGTAGTCAATCAAAAAATAGAATATGCCGAAGTCAAAGAGAGCAATATCAAAATTCAAGCTAACTCTTTCATTGATGTAACTCAAGACGCGGAACTTGCCAGAAAAGCAGGATTATCTTATTATACAGGATATGAATCGCAAAATATCAAATCAAAAAATGAAACTTTAGCAGTATCTGTAGTGCCGACTATTACGGGGCTAACAATGGGAGATTTCCGCAAAATAGAAGATGAGATTCTCTACAATACTCCTTTAGTAGAAAAGATTAAACAAAGCATTGCCAAATATAAAGATCCAGCAAGTACAGAATTCTGGATGAGAAATTTCTTGAGTCCAATCTATCAAGCGTATCAAGATGGCTACAATATCAGAAGTGTAGCGATAGGAGCAGCATATCACGTAGACAGAAACTTGCCCTTTACTCAAGATAAAGGATTCTTCTTTGACAAAGCCAATGTTTGTGTTTACAAAGATAATTCCATGTCGTGGAACGGGTTTTTATTTAAATACCAAGTTGACGAATTGATGAAGATGGAAGCTAACGGCAGAAAACCGACTCCCGAGATGGTGAAAGAAATGTCGCACCTCCAAGAATGGCTACAAAAGAAGTCTGGTAAAGATGCCAGAGTGTTTATCCCGGAAGAGATTTATATCAGACAAACATTGAATGTCCGCGATGTAGTAGATCCGCTGACGGGGAAGGAGATTATTCAAGGGGGAACATTACCTGAAAAGTCGATCGGCAGTTTTTCCTATGATTTCGACTTGCGGGGCGGAGTCAAGGATTTAGGTTCGAGAATTCCGCCACTGCCGACGTATAATTTTGGGATAGAGAGCGCTTTGGCTAGTAAAGTGAGTAATTTGGCGATCGTCGGGCGATCGTCCGGATATGTCGGTATGGCGGTATCAGTCGGGCGAATTGCCACAGTGAATATTTATCAAGGACAAGGCGTGGGCGTGGCGGCGGGTTTGGCTAGCAAGTTGGGAGTGCCGCTGAATACGATTACTTCGAGTAAAACGAGAGAAACTTTAGAGACTTTAACGGGGAAAACTACTTATCTGTCGGGGAGAGATACGAGTTATGGGGTGGATTATAAAGAGGTGAAGTAGAGATTAAGAGGATTTTACCGCAGAGGGCGCAGAGAGCACAGAGGGGAGAGGATGAGGCGGCGGAATAAGTTAATTCATTAAGATTCTCTTCCAACACTCTTCCCTCTGCGCCCTCTGCGCCCTCTGCGGTTAAAAACTCTTCTCTTCCCTCACCTGTTGCACAATTTAATACAATTCGAGCAAAACGAGAGAAACTGTGGATTATAAAGAGGTGAAATAGAGATTAAGAGGATTTTACCGCAGAGGGCGCAGAGAGCGCAGAGGGGAGAGGGATTAGAAGGTTTGTTAGGAGAGGATGAGGCGGCGGATTCCTTCTTTTAAAAAGCGGACGTTGAAGTTGATGAGAAGGGCTAGAGGATGACCAGTCATTTTCAGATATGATATAACTTGAGCTTCATGGATAGGAAGTATGGTTTGGACTGACTTTAATTCAACAACCAGAGTGTTGGCAACCAGCATATCATATCTGCCTTCCCCAACCACAACACCCTTGTAATGGACATTCACTGTAGGTTGAGGATCAAAAGGAATTCCCCGGAGAGCGAGTTCTTCACGCAACGAATTCTCATATACCGCTTCCAAAAACCCCGGCCCCAACTCCTTGTGAACCTCCATAGCCGCCCCAATCACAGCATAAGTCAACTCATTCAGATTCTCTTCCAACACTCTTCCATCCTCTTCTCAAACCAATATCAAAATAATAACCCAAAACCCTCGCAACACTCTTCCCTCTGCGCCCTCTGCGCCCTCTGCGGTTAAAAACTCTTCTCTTCCCCCCCCGATGTGGCACAATCTGGATAAGAGACAAATCCAAAGCCACCATGACCGCAAACCTACCGCCCCAATACGACCCCTGCGCCACCGAAACCAAGTGGCAAAAATACTGGGAAGACAACCAAACCTTCAAAGCAGACCCCGAAGCAGGCGGCGAACCCTACTGCGTCGTTATTCCGCCGCCCAACGTGACCGGCAGCCTCCACATGGGACACGCTTTTGAAGAAACCCTCATCGATGTCCTCGTCCGCTATCACCGCATGATTGGACGCAATACTCTGTGGTTGCCGGGAACGGATCATGCTAGTATCGCAGTTCAAACTATTCTCGAAAAACAACTCAAAGCAGAAGGCAAAACTCGCCACGATTTAGGTCGAGAAAAATTCTTAGAACGGGCTTGGGAATGGAAAGCTGAGTCTGGTAATACTATTACTAATCAACTCCGCAGTTTGGGCGTGTCTGTCGATTGGTCGCGGGAACGCTTTACGATGGATGAAGGTTTATCCGCTGCGGTTTTAGAAGCTTTTGTCCGCCTCTACGATGAGGGACTGATTTATCGCGGCAATTACTTGGTGAATTGGTGTCCGGCGAGTCAGTCTGCTGTGTCGGATTTGGAGGTTGACCAGCAGGAAGTTGAAGGGCATTTGTGGCATTTCCGCTATCCTTTGACGGATGGTTCTGGTTATTTGGAGGTGGCGACGACTCGGCCGGAGACGATGTTGGGCGATACTGGGGTGGCTGTGAATCCACAGGACGATCGCTATAAGCATCTTATCGGTAAAACTGTCACTTTGCCGATCGCCAATCGCGAAATTCCCATTTTTGCCGATGAGTTAGTTGATGCGACTTTCGGAACCGGCTGTGTCAAGGTGACTCCCGCCCACGATCCGAATGACTTCGAGATGGGTAAGCGTCACAATTTGCCGTTTATCAATATCATGAATAAGGACGGCACTTTAAATGAAAATGCCGGAGAGTTCAACGGACAAGACCGATTTGTTGCCAGAAAAAATGTCATCAAACGTTTAGAATCTGACGGTGTTTTAGTTAAAATCGAAGATTACAAACATACAGTTCCCTACAGCGAACGTGGCAAAGTTCCCGTCGAACCATTGCTATCTACGCAATGGTTTGTGAAGATCGATCCGCTTTCTCAACGCGCTTTGGAAGCCTTAGATCAAAGTAACTCACCAGTGTTTGTTCCTGACAGATGGACAAAGGTTTATCGCGATTGGTTGGTGAAGCTAAAAGATTGGTGTATTTCTAGGCAATTGTGGTGGGGACATCAAATCCCAGCTTGGTATGCTGTTAGCGAAACTAAGGGCGAAATTACTGATACGACGCCGTTTGTGGTGGCAAAAACTGATGCTGAAGCTAGGGAAAAAGCAGAGGCTAAGTTTGGTAAGGATGTCGAATTAGCAAGAGATCCAGACGTATTAGATACTTGGTTTTCGTCTGGATTGTGGCCTTTCTCAACTTTCGGATGGCCGGACGAAACTAAAGATTTGGATTTTTACTATCCGACAACTACTTTAGTGACAGGTTTTGATATCATCTTTTTCTGGGTGGCTAGAATGACGATGATGGCTGGACATTTTACCGGAAAGATGCCGTTTGAGACTGTTTACATTCACGGTTTGGTGTTGGATGAAAACGGTCATAAAATGTCTAAGAGCAAAAATAACGGTATCGATCCGCTGTTGTTGATTGCGAAGTACGGAACTGATGCTTTGCGCTACACTTTGGTTAAGGAAGTGATTGGGGCCGGGCAGAATATTCGCATGGAGTACGATCGCAAAACTGATGAATCTAAATCAGTCGAGACTTCCCGGAATTTCACGAATAAGTTGTGGAATGCAGCCCGGTTTGTGATGATGAATCTGGAGGGACAGACTCCGCAGCAGTTGGGTAAACCCTTCACTCAGGTTCGTAGTGAGGACTTTAGTCCGCAGGGCGATAGGACTGAAGTCCTTACTACAAACCAGGTTCGTAGTGAGGACTTTAGTCCGCATTTAGGAAGGACTGAAGTCCTTACTACAAACCTTACTACAAACCTTAGCGATCGCTGGATTCTTTCTCGCTACTATCAAGTTGTACAACAAACTCGCACTTCTTTGGAAAATTACGGTTTGGGAGAAGCGGCGAAGGGACTTTACGAGTTTATTTGGGGCGATTTTTGTGACTGGTATATTGAGTTAGTCAAGTCTCGCCTCCAACAAGATGCTGAACCCAATTCTAAGAAAGTAGCGCAGCAAACTTTTGCTTTTGTGTTGGAAGGGATTCTAAAACTACTGCATCCTTTTATGCCGCACATTACTGAGGAGATTTGGCACACTCTGACTCAAACAGGTGACGATCAATGTTTGGCTTTGCAGGCTTATCCTGAACCAGAGACATCGCTAATTAATCCTGAATTAGAACAGCAGTTTGAGTTATTGTTCGGGACAATTCGCACTATTCGCAATTTGCGGGCAGATTCTGATATCAAACCGAGTGTGAAGGTGACGGCGATTTTGCAAAGCGAAAATGAGAAGGAATGCCAAATTCTCTTGGATGGAAGCGTTTATATCAAAGATTTGGCGAAAGTCGAAAATCTGACGGTGACAGCTAGTTTGGATGCAGAACCCCCCCTTAATTCCCCCTTTGGTAAGGGGGGGCAAGGGGGGTCAATTGCTGGGGTTGTCGGTACTGTCCAAGTTTTGATTCCTTTGGCTGGAGTGGTTGATTTGGTGGCTTTGCGTGGTAAGTTGGAGAAGAAGCTGGCGAAGGTGGAAGCTGAAGTTAAGCACACTGCGGCGCGTTTGACTAATCAGAAGTTTGTGGATAAGGCTACTCCTGATGTGGTTCAGGGCGCGAGGGATGCTTTGGCTGAATCGGAAAAACAAGCTGAGATTTTGCGCGATCGACTAAAGTTGTTTTAAGGAGTTATTTGGCAGTTGACTGTTGACGGTTGACTGTTGACTGTTGGCAGTTGTCGCGGGTGGGGTGAGAAACCGGGTTTCTGAGAAATTTTCTGTTGAGTCACGAGAAATCTCGAAAGAAACCCGGTTTCTGAGGTTATGACAGCCCACTCATTGGCGGGTGGGGTGAGAAACCGGGTTTTTGAGAAATTTTCTGTTGAGTCACGAGAAATCTCGAAAGAAACCCGGTTTCTGAGGTTATTACAGCCCACTCATTCACGGGTGGGGTGAGAAACCGGGTTTTTGAGAAATTTTCTGTTGAGTCACGAGACATCTCGAAAGAAACCCGGTTTCTGAGGTTATGACAGCCCACTCATTCACGGGTGGGGTGAGAAACCGGGTTTCTGAGAAATTTTCTGTTGAGTCACGAGACATCTCGAAAGAAACCCGGTTTCTGAGGTTATTGCCGAAATTACCAATCACCAATCACCAATTAGGAATTCCCAATTACCGTGATGCTATATTTTGCCCAAGTCCAAAAAAAGGAAATTTCAGGTGAGACAAGTCTGCAATTACTGGCTTGCCAAAATTCTGATGATACTTGGACTATGCTTCTTGAAGAAACTGTGTTGAGGCTACCGCCAGATTTGGCTCAAAATATTTTAAATGAAGGGATGCTAGTATTAGCAGATATTGGCAAAAATAGCCAGGTCTTGGATATTCAATTAGCTACAAACTGGGTGCTAGAATTAGTTCAGAAGTATTTAACAACGGGTTTTACTCCCGATTTTTTGCAGCAAGAAGCCCACAACGCCGAAAAGTGGCGGCAATCTCTCACTTTGCAGAGTCAAGAATTGTCTCGCCGATCGGTAGAAGTTGAAGCCCGCCGCGAACAAATTCAAAATTTAGAGGCAAAACTACAACAGGAAAAGGAATTGCTCGATCGCGCGATCGCCCAATTGAAAAATTCACCCACTACACCACCAACTTGACTTAGATTAACACGCGACAGTTAAGGACACGGCACTGCCGCGTCCCTACACATCTAATATGCAATTTGCTGGACATGACATAATTTGTAACTTGACAAAGACCCCTTACCTGTTGCCGAATCGCCAGCCAAATTGCCCGCTGCTAAAGCACTTTTGACTTCATCCAAGCTGCGGGGAGACACAGCAGTTTCTGAGAATTGGTAACATAGGCCCGCTTCTGAAACACGTCGTACTGATTGCGTTCGATCGCATTTAAGATCTTACTGTACAACATCGTCGCAGCCCAAACTGTCCAGCGGATATCGGGACTGAGCACTTTAATTCCCGGTTCGGCGCTGGTGTATAATTTGCGAGCTCGCTGAATCTGAAACTTCATCAATTCCCGCCAGCGTTCGTCAATTACACCGTTAAATAAATCTTCTTCGGTGTAGTTAAACAGCGCTAAGTCTTCTAAAGGAAGGTAAATCCGGCCGCGACGCGCATCTTCTCCGACATCCCGCAGAATGTTAGTTAACTGCTTGGCAATACCGAGAGATATCGCTTCTTCTTTGGGAATTTTGTTTCCCCAGTGCCAATTCCAGCTAGCGGCGGAGTTCGATTCGTCTACGCCCATCACAGACATTGACATCATCCCCACAGTGCCGGCTACTCGATAACAGTAAAGATTGAGCTCTTCAAAAGTTTCGTAGCGGCTGCGGTACAAGTCCATTTGTTGGCCCGCAATCATCTCTCGAAACGGCCCAATGTCGATCGGGAAACGAGACAACGTATCTACCAACGCCACATCATAATCGTCGTGGGGATGGCCCGCAAACACCGATTCTAGACGTTTTTCCCACAAATTTAGAGTTTCAGGAGTCGTAGCCTCAGAACCCGGCCCATCTACGAGTTCGTCGGTGCGGCGGCACCAGACATAAATCGCCCAGATTGCCCGACGCTTGGCTTCGGGCATGAGTTGAGTGCCTAAATAAAAATTCTTGGCATAACTCGCTGTGACTTGGCGGCACAGTTCGTAGGATTCATCCAAAGAGGCCAGAGTTCTCATGCACTGGAGTTTTGACAGTTGCAGCATCCGAGAATAAGAAATTTAAAGATTAGAACTGACATTCTCTCGTTGAGACAACGGGAGATTCTTTTACGTCTTGAGGACTTACGCATCTGAACAAAGAAACCGGGTTTTTGAACCGAGATTGAGGGTTTTAAGCAAATATTTTGGCTCAAAACCCGGTTTCTGGTCGCCCGTGCGTCAGTCCCAGTCTTTATGAAAAATTCTTAATTTTTCATTTTTTATTGGCCGTTGAAATAGCCTGCGCTGTCAGCTTACCAGAAAGCACGGCACCTTCCATACTCGCAAGATAACGCTGCATTGTATAATCCCCCGTTAGATAGAAATTACTAATCGGAGTTGTTTGGGAGGGACGACACTCTTGACGGCCCGGAGTGGCTTTGTAGACGGAACGTGGGGTTTTGACTACGTGATATTTGAGCACTTTGGCCGGTTCTGGGATTTGATCGGGAAAGAGCTTTTCTAACTCGACCATTGTGGCTGCGACAATATCTTCGTCAGATTTGCCGATCCAGTCTTTGGCCGGTGCTAAAACCAGTTCCAGCATTGATTTGTCTGGGTTGGCATACTCGCGGCAGGTGTTGCTCATGTCGGCATAGACGCTGAGTAAGGGCGATCGCGAGAACAGCAAATGGTCGATATCTGTCAGCTTGCGATCGAACCACAAGTGTACATTAATCACCGGTACTCCCTCCAAACCTTCGAGCTTTTTGAAATAATTCATTTCGCCCCAAGGTTTCGGCATCATCAACTTTAGCGGATCAACCGGCATCGCCGAAACGTAAAGATCAGCCGTCAGAACTTCTGACTCTGCCCCTTTGATCCCACCAATCTGGAAACCGCGCACCGTATTGTCATCGTTGAGCAAAAACTCTCTGATGGGTGCATTCAGCCGAACTTCGCCACCGCGTTCAGTTATGTAGTCTACCATCGGCTGGCACAACCTCTCCGTAGGGGAACCGTCTAAAAAGGCCATTTTCGAGCCTTTTGTCTCTTGCAAGAAACGGTTGAGGGCTGTCAGCAGAATGGTTGCAGATATTTCGTGAGGGTCGATAAAATTCAGCGCCTTAGACATGGCGATGAATACTTCTTTTTCGACTCTGGGGGGGACATTTTGCTTTTTCAGCCAGTCGGAGAACGAGTATTTATCCATTTCTTCGACGTATTTTTGGCCCTGAAGTATCGCCGGAAGCAAACCGAGGCCGAAACTGATTTTTTCGCCCCAGGTGAGCATATCGTTGTTTCTGAGGATAGCCACAAGGCCATTTAACGGAGCCGGAATATTGGGAAAATCAAAGCGGGAATAGGTTCCGGGCGTTTCTGGCTGATTGAAAATCATCGAGTGCTGTTTCCATTGCAGCCTGTCTTCGATGTCAAGTTCTTTGAATAATTGGAGCATATTGGGGTATGCACCAAAAAAGATGTGGAGGCCGGTTTCGTACCAGTCGCCGTCTGCATCTTTCCAGGCGGCCACTTTACCGCCGAGTACGTCCCGACTTTCTAAGAGGATGGGGGTGTGGCCCGCATCGGTGAGATATTTTGCACAGGATAACCCTGCTAGGCCGGCTCCGGCGATCGCAACTCGCATTTAATACTACTGCCCTCTGTTCGCTTCGCCTTAATTATACGTTACAACTCGTTACATTTTCTCGGCCACGCAACGACAAATCAGAAACCGGGTTTTGCGACAATCTGGCGTTTTCACCCACAAACTTGGTAAAAAACCCGGTTTCTCGGCCACGCAACGACAAATCAGAAACCTGGTTTTTCCCACAATCTGGCGTTTTCACCCACAAACTTCGCAAAAAACCCGGTTTCTCGGCCACGCAACGACAAACCAGAAACCTGGTTTTTCCCACAATCTGGCGTTTTCACCCACAAACTTCGCAAAAAACCCGGTTTCTCGGCCACGCAACGACAAATCAGAAACCTGGTTTTTCCGACAATCTGGCGTTTTCACCCACAAACTTGGTAAAAAACCCGGTTTCTCGGCCACGCAACGACAAATCAGAAATCTCATCCCCAAGCGGTTTTCAGTGCAAAGGTGCGATAAGCTTCTAAAGCTGCTTGTTTGACGGTTTCTTCCACAATCGGAAAAGTGGTAAGAATGTGAGCAAATTCCGCTTCTGTTAAGCCGTAAAGGTGAGCAATAATTCCGTCTAATTCTGCTCGCAATTTAGCCCGTTCTGTTTCATCGGTAGCGCCTTCTTTGTGGGAAGTTAAGCCGACTTCTGCCGCTAATTCGTCAAACTCTGGCGTAGTGCAGATGAGTTTGGCGGCGCGTTGTACGATGTCCCAGAAGTATTTATCGCCTGCACTCAATCTCGGCATCGGTAGCTGGTATATGTAGAACATATTGATATTCGTAGATATCATTTGTCTAATATAAAAATCAAGCACAAAAGAATTAAAAACTGTTTGAGCTAATATAATTTCTTGGCTAGATATTTTATCCATGTCGGATGATACTAGGATGGAATTACCACAAAATACATTTTTTGGAATGGCTCCGACAATAAGACTTCTGGTATTAGTCTTACCAGTAATTGCTCTAAAACCTAAACGGTAATATTGATAATCTAATTTTTGATTGTCATCAGTACCACCTCGCCCTAATAAAGCCTTTCTACTTTCCTGTTCATCCACCCAGTATCTGGGATCGGCATATAGGTGGGTAAACTGATGAATCATCTTTCCTTCATAAAGTGGCAGTCTCCCATTCCCCGCTTCTTGCTTAAATAAATGACTGTCATTAGTCATGTCAAATTCACGAGTCAGCCGCAGATTCCACTTACCATCAATCTTTTCACCAAGTAAAGGGAATTGGAGCATTTTCTCAGCAATCCGAATATCTCCCAGATTTTTAAACTCCATCACCGACAGAGAGTCAGGAGATAGCTTCCGCACCAATTCAACGCTAATTTTTAAACTCTCGTCATTGGGAAATCCTTGAAGTTCCTGCACATCTAGCCGCATAAAAGCCGACGGAAACTCGGTTGTTATCCCACCTTTTTCAAAAGTGAGAACAACAATTTTAAAACTGCGATGAACACCTTCAAAAATTGTGTGCCGATTTTCCAAACAAAATAAACCCGTGACGTTAGTTTGCTCAAACAACATTTCTCGCAGTTGCTTAGTCCCCAAATCGGTGTAGATACCGCTAGGAATCACAATCCCACAGTCACCACCATCGCGAAGTAAATTAAAGCATAGTTCTACAAACAACTTATACAAATTAATATCTGTTCCTGCTTTTTTGCCATTAACAATTGAAATCTGATTTTTGTACTGTTCAGCACACCGATAGTAAGCACTGAGATGAGGAAATTTGCTTTGATATTCTAAGTATTGCTGCTTAATTTTAGGATTTTTGATAAGCTCAGCAAATCTTGATTCAAAATCTTTAATATTAGTGTTGCGTCTTTCAATATTAGGATCGAATTTATAGCAAAACTCTTTAGCAATTGGCTTAAAAGTTTCCCAAGGCGGATTAGCAATAATCGCATCAAACCCGCCCCGTGCTAACACTCGATCAAAATGATATCCCCAATGAAACGGTTGCAACTTTGCAATATCATCAATCGTCAAAGCTCGTTTCTTAGGTTTCCCCGATAACTGCACATCTTCATACTTAATTCCCAGCCGGATAAAGTCATTCAACAACAACTGATTTAACTTAGCTTGCGACTCCCGATTTAACTGTTCAATATGCGGCCGCAAATTTAACAGCCGCGATTCTTGAGAAGTTCCCTCTTCTTCCCCCGACAAAAAAGCGTGTTTTTTGTACAAATCAATCGATTGATTCTTCTCGGCTAAAATTTTCTGATAATCCTGGGCTGCTAAAGGTTGCAACAAATTTCCTTGCAGCGAACCTCCCACCGTATCAAATCTTGCTTCGTCTACCCGAATCAATCCAATTAAGGAATTGCCCGACATAATATTAAAATCAATATTCGGCAGCGGTTCCAACTCGCTGACATCGTGCGCCGCCGAAACCAAAGCTAAAAACAAGCGCAGTTTAGCAATTTCCACGGCTTCGGGCATGATATCCACGCCGTAGAGATTGTCGCTAATAATTCGTTTTTTGATATAATAGTTGAGCGACAAATGTTCGGACTCTATTTGTTTGAGTAAGTTTTTGAGGTAATCGTCTGCTACAAAAATGCTGCTCGCTATGACAGTTGAATAGATGTAAATTAGCGTTTTCATCGCCGCGACTAAAAACGCGCCGGAACCGCAAGCTGGGTCTAATAAACTTAAGTTTGGTAATATTTCTTCTAGCAAGCGGCGGCAGAGATTCGCGTCTAAATTAGTCAGGAGTTCGGTGATTGTTTCAAATTGACGGGTAATCGGGAATTGGGCATCGGGCATGGGGGATTGGGCATGGGAAGAAGAGTTAAGGGCATGGTTGATTTTATCGAGAATTAGTTTATTAATTGTCCTGTCGCACAAATATTCGGTGATTTCCGGCCGCGTGTAATAAGCACCAAAAGCTTTTTGGTTAATGTATTTTTCAAAGATGTATCCTAAAACGGCCGGATTAATTTCGTTTTCTTTCCCGCCCACTGTATCGTCGAGATTCCAAGAGTATCGCTCAAATAAATCAAATATTTTCTCAAAAGCAGCATCGGGGATAGCAATATTGGGATAATCTTGTTCGATGGAATGTTGCAGAAACAGTCCGCCGTTCAAATATTTAATTTCCCCAATCAAGTTTTGAGCATCAGGCTGCCGCAAATCAAGGGGTTTGGCAAATCCTTCAAAAAACAGTGCGTTCAGAAATTCCGAGTAAAATAAATCGGTTCCCCGCTGCTTGCTGGCGGCTAACTTTTCCTGCAAATACAGCATTTTTCCGTTGTCAATAAATCCTTTGCGCTGCAAGAAATAAACAAACATCAAGCGGTTGAGCAAAACGGAAGTATACCAGCGTCTATCGCTTTCTTTGTCAATGCCTTGAATAACTTTCAAAAATTCAATGTGCTGCTTTTGAAAGTCTTCAAAAAACTTCTTAGTAACTCGTTCGACATCCAGTCCAGCTTGCAATCTTTGGGCAATATCAATTACCGAAACAGTTTCTAATTCAGCTAAGTAAATTTTCAAACTGCTGATTTTACTCAACAGCAAATCGCAGGGTTCGCGCTTGACATATACATGATCGCGGGGATACAGTTTTGTTCCCTCTCGCTTCACCCAATACCACAGGCTTTGGGTGCGGTTTTTGTCTACAAATATCAAGAGGTTTTCGCCGGATATTTGGACGATTTCACGATAAATTGTGAGTCTTTTGGTGCTATTAGGAATTTGACCGTTGGCTGCGGTAATTTCAAATACAACTACTCCTAAAAGTTGGGCGATTTGCTTGCGGGTGTAGGTGTCGCCGTCTACTGATAAGGATGCGGTTTTATGGGAAGCTGGATTTGACCAACCGAGTTCGCGGATGAATAAGTTGCTAAAGTCAAAGTCTTGGATGAGTTGGCGGGCTTGTTGAATGTTTAGGGACATAATATGATTTAAGATTTGGGATTAAAGGTTAGTAGTGGTGGCCAGAAACCGGGTTTTTACGAAAATTTTGGGCGGAGTCGGGAGATTAGGTAAAAAACCCGGTTTCTTGAGTTTAGGTTTGTAGGGGTGGCCAGAAACCGGGTTTTTCCCAGAATTTTGGGCGGAGTCACGAGATTAGGTAAAAAACCCGGTTTCTTGAGTCTAGCTTTCTGTTCCCTCGAACAAACCTAAGGAACAAATAATCATCGGTTCGCGTTTTTCGTCGTCTTCGCTGACGATGCACAAACGGTCATCGCGGCGCATACTTACGACTAATTCTGCCAACTGGTTGTCGCTAATACCGCTTTTTAGCTGTCGGTTTAATGTGTCAATGGCTGACTGGCGCAGGGGATAGCCGTAGATTTGGTCGATCGCCTTTACCAATTCCTCTGATGCAAATATTGTACCCTGCATTTGCTGTGCATATTTTTTTAGGCGATCGTAAGTTCGGAACCGAGCACCGGAAGGCCGCCCCAATTGTCCGCCAGCACTTTGTTCTTCTTCTGCGATTAATTCTGCCCCTTTTTTGACTAATTCGTGATGTTGTTTATCTCTAGGAATGGCTGGCGTAGATTCATCGCAAGCTGCAATTCTCAAGATGGCGAGTTGCGACTGAGTGACACTATTTCCATTGCGATCGACCCAAACTAACGAATCATTTCCCTCGGCTGTTTTCATGTACAATAAAACGCCTTCTGGCTGCATCGGTGCGGGAGTGTGGGCGCGAGTTGAATAAACTACATTCGGCATTGATTCAATGGTTTTTTTCAAAGTTGGATTGTTGTCAGTCGCATTTTTCCAAATTTGAAAAGCTTCGGAAGTCAAATCAACTTCGGCATCTTCTTCTCCGTCTAAGATGCCAGATTTTTCATTATAAATGTCGAGTATAACTTGAGGTGCATCATCTTCAAAAAATGATTCATCGGTTCCCACAACTTCGGCATTTTCTTGCAATCGGCGCCGCAGTCTTTCCCGCAGATTAATAATCTTTTCTACTCCCTCCGCAGGCAAAAATGAATAACACAAAATTTGCTCAGCTTGTTGTCCGATGCGATCGACTCTTCCCGCCCGCTGAATTAACCGAATAATTGCCCAAGGTAAGTCATAATTAACAATGATGCCGCAGTCTTGCAAATTATGACCTTCACTGAGAATATCCGTAGCAATTAAGATCCGTAATTCTCGATCGGGCGAGATTGTATGCCGCTTACCGCTGCTACCAGGGCTAAACCTCAATGTAAGTTCTGTGGGGTCTTTTGTTTGACCTGTCACCGCAGCAACTCTGGTAATATTTAAGGCTTTCAAGTTATCGGTTATGTACCGCACTGTATCGGCAAATTGAGTGAAGATTAATACTTTTTCATCGGGATGAGTTTCTGCGATCAATTTAACTAAAGCTGCTAATTTTTCATCTGGTTGAGAGTGCCAGTTGCCACATTTTTGCAAAATTTGCATGACAGAGCTAGCATCTGCTAGCAAATCCCGTTTTAGCTTCTTGGTGTCGAACAAGTGGGTTCTGAGCCATTTAAATCTGCGCTGGTAACGATTTTGATATTCTTGGTAGACAACTTCTGCTCGCTGTTTGAAAGCTTTTTCGCTTAATAGCAATTGGGCTTCGATATCTAAGGTTTCGCCTGCCTCGTCGTCGATTTCTTCGGTCTCAAAACTGTTAGCAATCACAGAATCTGCATCTTCATCGATGTTACGAATATCTAGCAAGTCTGCATCCTGGGTGCCGATCGGGATATTTAACTGATTGTCGATCGCATATAAGTACACAAAATTCCGCAAGATATGTCGCTCAAGTGACTGAATAAACGCACTACCGCTGCTTTCCAGCCGTTTAAACAAGTTCGTGCGCGAAAAACCCATTAAGCGGCGGCCGGCGCGGGAAAGGGCATTTAACTGTCGCTGTTCGGCTTCTGTCGGTGCTGGTTTGGGCTTTTTGGCGATGTAGTTTCCCAGCCCGTAACGCGGCAGATTCAGGGCATTAATGACTGCGACAATTTCCTGAAAGTCAGGCTGGGGCGACAAGCTGGCTGCGGAGTTGTCTAAGCTAAACTTGATGGTTTTTGGGATGCGGCTGGGAAAATAGGAGCGAGTGCGATCTGGAAACTCTAGATATTTGCGATCGGTTTCTGCATCAGTTACGGCATAATTATCTTTAATAAACGAGCGAGTTCGTCTCACCATATAGCGCTTCATCAAGTCTCGCCAATCATCGGGATGTTCGCTTTTTTCAAAGGCTGCTAAAGAGCGCACCGAACATTGATGGCGTTTGATAAATTCCAATTCTCCTTGACTCCCACCACCCAATTCATTCAGCAAAGCTTCGGGCCGCAATCCTAAATTTTCGTCTTCTGGAACAAACAACCGCAACTGGGATGATAAATCTAAATAGCTTTTGTTGTAAGGAGTTGCCGAAAGTAGAATACATTTACTTTCGTTGGTTTTAATATATTCCTGAATGGCTCGATAACGCTTCCCGTCTCGGTTTCTGAGGTTGTGACTTTCATCAATCAATACAACTCGATAGCGACGCAATTCAGGTAATTCTTGTTGCACCAGGCTGATGGATAAAACCTTGGCAAGTAAGCGATATCTGTCTGCATATTCCTGCCACATTATTACTAAGTTTTTCGGACAAATAATCAGGGTTTCCAGCAGACAATCTTCTTGTAAGATTTTAGCTATTGCAGTACCTACTAAAGTTTTTCCCAAACCCACAACGTCGCCAATAATTACGCCACCTCGTTTGGTGATGTGACGGGCGGCCAACTTTACAGATTCTTCTTGAAACCTAAATAAGCCCTTAAATTCCTTGGGGATGCGAAATTCTGCCAGACCGGCAATGGCTTCGCGGGATAGGTGATAGACTATGTTGAGGTAAATGTGGTAGGGTGGAATTGTTTCGGTTCTCGCCCAACTGCGATCGATAATTTCTGCGAGTTCTTTGGAAATATCAATGCAGCCGTATTCTTCCCAGCGGTTATCAAACCATTTTTGCAATTTATTACAAGCATCATTATCTAAAATATCAATATTCAATTCGCCTTGTTTGGAAAGTCCCGATAAAGTTAGATTGCTGCTACCCAAAAATCCCACAATCGGACTGTTTGGATCGTGACGGTGGACGAGATAGAGTTTAGCGTGTAGGGGATAAGCTAAGAATAATTTGACAATGACTTTTCCGCTTTTAATTTGATAGCTCAATTGTTGCAAACCCTTCTCGTCTGCATCGTTGGGAGCGCCGATTGTCAACTGTTGCCGAAATTCTTCTGCTATTCGCTTTTTGAGCAGATTAATTTCACTATTGTCAATTCCGCTGTGATGAGAACGGAGGCTAAAACTAGCATTTAATTCATCGGAGGGCAATCTTTGCATTCCGACTAAAAGGCGGCAGCACGCTCCTTGATTTCCCATATATGCTTGGATTGATTCGCTAATTTTCCGCCATCCTCTGAGGTTAAAATAGCCAACGCAAAAATCTGCTCGATAGGAGAGTTTGATGGTTTCTCGGAGTGCGGGAAGTAGGGGAAGTTCGATGTTGTCAAAGATGCGTGGCATGGTTTTTTTATGTTATGATAATTGCGTATATAGCAATCCTAAATGATTTGTACATATTTGTAGGGGTAGTGGATGGTGCGGGCCTACCAAGAGCGTCAACTAAAGAGGGCAACCACGGGGGGTTGCCCCTACAAGAATTACACTGATGAACGGACTGGATAATGATTTAGGATTGCTATAAATAAAGTTCGCAGTCATGACTAAAGTCCTGAAACTTTTAGAGAAGAGGACTAAAGTCCTCACTACAAACCTGGCGATCGCAATTGCTCTAATTCTTGCTGAGTGCGATCGGCTCTTTGCGGCTCTTGTTCAGTTGAGTTGCGGTCTGGATTTAACAAACAGATGCAAGTATTGGTATCCAGTAAATAAATCACAGCAATTCCTCCCGTTCCTCAAATTCCCCTTGTTCTCCCCGCGCTAAAGGTTCATCTCTAAAGCACCCAAAAGTTCTCTCAAAAAAACCGGGTGACCAGCCTAAATTTCCTGGTGTTTTAGCCTCAGTTGCAGGTACAATGGGCTGGAAAATTACAATAACTTCCAAATCTGTATCTTTGATACCACTGGGGATTTGCAAATGCAGCATCCCGTCCGCACCGACGCGCGATCGCACTTTAATACTTTGCATAATAATTAACCCGCTAAATTTACTTTCTATTCTAGTTTAAAGAACCTAGCTTGGGCCGTTGAAACGCAACCCAACACATCAAGCTGATTCGACAAAGCTGCCGGTTCACACAAATCCAACCTACACTCACCTGCAACCCGCCGCGCGTTTGTAGTGCGGACTTCAGTCCGCAGCCTGTTACGGACTGAAGTCCGTACTACGAACCGTTTGGGCCCCGGAGTGAGAGAACCCCCCGCAGCCCCGTTGCTCGACAAGGTACAATAAATGCGATCGAACTTAACGCTTATATTGAAAAAGCTAGACACAACGCCACAGGAGACAACGGACGTATGGGAAAAGTAGTTGGCATTGACCTCGGAACGACAAACTCAGTAGTAGCCGTCATGGAAGGGGGCAAACCGGTTGTGATTGCCAACGCAGAAGGGATGCGGACAACTCCTTCGGTGGTTGCTTTCACCAAGGAAGGAGAACGCCTTGTCGGACAAATGGCCAGACGGCAAAATGTTCTGAACCCCCAAAACACCTTTTACGCCGTCAAGCGGTACATCGGACGCAAATATACCGAACTGACTTCAGAAGCAAAGCGCGTCCCTTACACAACTCGCCGCGACGACAACGGAAACATCAAAATTAAATGCCCTCGCCTGAAAAAAGATTTCGCCCCAGAGGAAATTTCGGCGATGGTGTTGCGGAAGTTGGCCGATGAAGCCAGCCGCTATCTGGGACAAGAAGTGACGGGGGCTGTGATCACTGTTCCGGCTTATTTTAACGACTCGCAGCGACAGGCGACGCGGGATGCTGGCAGAATTGCCGGACTTGATGTAAAGCGGATTTTAAATGAGCCGACTGCGGCTTCTTTGGCCTACGGTTTGGAACGGCGAGAAAGTCAAACTATTTTAGTTTTTGATTTGGGCGGCGGTACTTTTGATGTATCTATTTTAGACGTTGGAGATGGAGTATTTGAAGTTAAGGCAACTAGCGGCGATACTCAATTGGGAGGCAATGATTTTGACCAGAAAATTGTTGATTGGTTAGCCGAACAATTCATAGAAAAAGAAGGCGTGGATTTACGCAAAAATCGCCAAGCTTTGCAGCGATTGATTGAAGCTTCTGAAAAAGCAAAAATAGAGCTATCGGGAGTCGGTGTCACTGAGATTAATTTGCCGTTTATTGATGCAAATGAAGATGGGCCTTTGCATTTGGAGACGCGGCTGACTCGCGGTCAATTTGAGGGGCTGTGTACCGATTTGGTGCAGCGGCTGCGCCGTCCGGTGAAACAAGCTTTGGCTGATGCCAATATGAGTCCTTCTCGAATTGATGAAGTTGTGTTGGTGGGTGGTTCGACTCGGATTCCTTTGGTACAGCAAATTGTTCGCAGTTTGATCGATCGCGAGCCGAATCAAAATGTGAATCCTGATGAGGTTGTGGCGGTGGGTGCTGCTATTCAGGCGGGGATTTTGGGCGGGGATGTCCGCGATGTGCTGTTGTTGGATGTGACGCCGCTCTCGCTGGGCTTGGAAACGATCGGCGGGGTGATGAAAAAACTGATTCCTCGCAATACTACTATTCCAGTTAGGCGATCGGACATTTTTTCGACTGCGGAAAACAACCAAACTGTGGTAGAAGTTCACATCATCCAAGGAGAACGGGAATTAGGCAGAGATAATAAGTCTTTGGGACGGTTTAAATTAAATGGAATTCCGCCAGCACCGCGAGGGATTCCGCAGGTACAGGTAGCTTTTGATATTGATGCTAACGGGATGCTGTTGGTGACTGCTTTGGATAAAACTACTGGTAGGGAACAAAGCATTACTGTGCAAGGTGCTTCGACTCTGAGCCAGCAGGAAGTCAATCAAATGATTCGCGATGCGGAACAGTTTGCTCAAGCTGATAAGTTGCAGCGAGAAAGGGTGGAAAAACGCAATCGCGCTGAGGCTTTGGCTTATCAGGCCGAGCGGCAGTTGCGGGAGGTGGCGCTCGATCGCGGAATGCAGTTTGCTCAAAGAAGCCGCCAGCGGATTGAAACGTTAATTCGGGAATTGCGAGACAGTTTGGAGCGCAACGACGAGCGCGGAGTCGATCAAGTTGGCTCGGATTTACAGGATGCTCTTTATGATTTGAACCGCGAAGTTTCTGCTTTTGCTGATGATGACGATGATGATGATTTCTTTGAGTCTGTGAAGCGGACTTTTACGGGCGATAGCACAAAGCGGCGCACCGATGATAATAATTATTATCAAAATGCTAAGCCGTACAGGCGATCGACTGTCGATCCAATGCCCGATCGCCCCTACGATCGTCAGGGTGAACGTATGGGCGATCGCGATCGATCCTACGATCGATCTTACGATCGCACACCCGATCGCACGCCCGATCGCAGAACCAGCAATAACCGCCCGACTCGCCCCTATCAAAATCAAAGCGACGACTGGGATGATGACGACGATTGGCTGTAATTGAAGGAAGAAGGAAGAAGGAAGAAGGAAGAAGGAAGAAGTAAGAAGGAAAAGAGCAGGTTTTAATTCTAAGAATATATGACTGCTCTTTCCTGCAACTTCTCCAATATTTTTATTCCCTATGCCTAGGACTAAAATTCTTTTAATTAAATTGCAGTTACTATCACAGATAGGCAGAAAAGTATATCTTATGAGCCATAGAGAACAATACATCTGGCAGCGGGGTATTTATCTTTGTCAACTTTGCTACGAATTAACCAAATCTTTTCATCAATCTGAACTATATGGTCTTACCAGTCAAATTCGCCGTGCATCTGTATCAGTACCAGCTAATATTGCTGAGGGATATGGACGTGTGAGCACGAAAGAGTATATTCGATATTTACAAATAGCCCTCGGTTCGCTGAGAGAACTGGATACTCATTTAGTGATTTCGGAAAAAGTGGGGTTAGGAAAACACGAGCAAATATCACCTGTTGTCAAAGAAGTAGATGAAGTCACACGACTAATTGTCAGCACTATCAATAAACTGAAACCAGAATAACACCTCTTCCCTCTTCCTTCTTCCCTCTTCCTTCTTCCCTCTTCCTTCTTCCTTCTTCCTTCTTCCTTCTTCCTTCTTCCTTCTTCTTCAAAAAATGGAAAACTTTCGTAATTACTATCAAATACTGGGAGTACCCAGAGACGCTACGGCTGATGAAATCAAGAAAGCCTATCGAAGGCTAGCGAGACAGTTGCACCCCGATGTAAATCCGGGCGACAAATCTGCCGAAGATAACTTTAAAGATATTAATGAAGCTTACGATATTCTTTCCGACATCGAAAAGCGCGCTCAATACGACCAATTTAGTAAATTCTGGAAACAAAAAGGATTTCAAGGCAAACAAGGCGTCAAAATCCCTAATTTTAAGACTTGGGGAAACAACAAAACTAGCCGCCGTAAATCATCGGAAGACATCGATTTTAGCGATTACTCAGATTTTAATAAATTTCTCGACCAAGTGCTGGGAAGACGCCGGGAAGTGAGGATGGCGACAGAGAATGATGCACCGCGAGTTCCTGATTCGGAACCGTGGAGTACGGCTTCTAAGAAAACGAGTTATGTTGCTAATTCTCGCGAAGATCGGAGAGAAGATCGGAGGGATTTGGACGATCGCGAAATTCGACGCGAAACCAGAGAAATTGACGATCGCGAAATCAGACAAGACATTGACGCGAGGCTGACTCTGCCTTTGGAAAGGGCTTATTCCGGCGGTACCGAGCGCATCCGGTTAGATGACGGGCGGTGGATCGAGGTAAATATGCCCGCCGCGATGGTATCGGGCCAGCGAATTCGCCTGCGAAATCAAGGTATTGGCGGCGGCGATTTGTACTTAAAAATCACCGTTTCTCCCCATCCTTTTTTCCGCTTGGAAATGTCGGATATTTGCTGCGAATTGCCTCTGACGCCCTGCGAAGCGGTGCTGGGGGGGGATATTGAAGTGCCGACTCTAGACGGCTTGGTGAAGATGAAACTCCCACCTGGAGTCACGTCTGGGAAGCGGTTGCGGATGGCGAATAAGGGATATCCGACGGGAAATGGCGATCGGGGCGATCAGCTAGTAGAAATTCAGGTGTTAATTCCCAAGGAAATTAGCGACGAAGAACGGGAATTGTACGAGAAGTTGCGGCAAATTGAGACTTTCAAACCGCGTCAAGATTTGTCGGTTTAATGTAGTAGGGTGCTCTTCGGCGCACCTTCTACTAATTATTTTGAGCAATCCTGGATCGTACCAATTTTAAAAAGTTATGCAACAGTCTTTTGTAGGGTGCGTCGCCACAGACAATCCCTCAAAAAAAAGCAACAATTTGATAGCGACGCACCTTACGCTTCGGCTTGAGAAAACAAGCCCAACACTTGTTTGGTAGCAAGAGTTTTTATAAATGCTATAACATAAGTAAAATTACTGTTGCAATTATTCCTGAATTAGCGGAAAATTAACCTTAATCTAATTTTCCCACAATCAGGAGCATTCTGCCGCGATGACTCAAATGCCCCCTCAATGCAAAAATCTCCAAGAGCAAGTTGATTCTCTACTACAACTGCTGCGTCAGGAATCGTCTTTGCGACAACAAGATATCACGGCGGTACAAGCTTCTCTAAAAAAGGCAATTTCTCCAGAATTTGAGATTGTATTTGCAGGTGCTTTTAGTGCGGGAAAATCGATGTTGATTAATGCTTTGCTGGAGCGAGAATTGCTCTACAGTGCAGAAGGACACGCCACTGGTACTGAGTGTTATATCGCCTACGCTGAAGCGCCTGAAAAAGAGCGTGTTGTCCTCACTTTTTTGAGTGAAGTTGAGATTCGCCAGCAAGCTTATGCTCTTTGCGAGCAGTTGAATTTAACAACTGAAATTGACATTAATCTCACAGATGTAGTCAAAATTTTAGCTCAGGGATGCAGCATAATTATTGAAAAGGAAGGTGGAGAAAACAAATCGGAACGAGCTAAACAAGCGAAGGCTTTGACTCTGCTTTTAGAAGGATTTGCAGCAAATCGCGATCGCATTCAAACTGTCGAAAACGCTACTTATTCGATGGAACAGTTTAATTTTTCCAATCTCAAGGAAGCTGCTAGTTATGCGCGGCGCGGTAGCAATAGTGCTGTACTCAAGCGAGTTGAATATTATTGTTACCATCCGCTGCTACAAGATGGCAATATTATTATCGATACGCCGGGAATTGACGCGCCTGTCAAACAAGATGCGGAATTGACCTATGATAAGATTGAAAGCCCTGATACTTCGGCGGTTGTCTGCGTGTTGAAGGCTGCGTCGTCTGGGGAAATGACGACGGAAGAGACGGAGTTGATGGAGAAAACGCGATCGAATCCCGGAATTCGCGATCGCCTGTTTTACATTTTCAACCGCATTGACGAAACTTGGTACAACGCGCAACTGCGACAGCGCCTAGAAAATCTGATTAATTCCGACTTTCGCGACACCGCCAGAGTGTACAAAACCAGCGGATTGTTGGGATTTTACGGGAGTTTGATTAAAAAAGAAACTACCGGGCGCGATCGTTTTGGTTTGGATAGCATATTTGTCGTGAATCGCGATCGGATTGATGCAGACACGAAGGCGGTTAATCGCAGCGAAAATAGTGAAGAAACACCGCAATTTGTCAACGAATTTAACCGCTACTGTGCGAATTCCGGTAAACTATCTCCCAGCAAATTTCGGATTTCAGTTAACAGCTACGAAACGCCCAGCGAAAATTATGTGCGGATTCTGGCGGAACAAGGTCAACCATTAATCCAGCAATTAATTCAAGATAGCGGTATCGAAGATTTCCGCACAGCCATCACTGATTATCTCACAAAAGAAAAGCGCCCGCAACTGTTCAGAAATCTCGCTGACGATTTAGAGGATTTGTGCATTCAACTGCGGAAACAATACCAAACAATCCAGCGGAATTTGGACAGCCAGCCGCGCGAAATTGAAGCGATGAAAGCCCAAGAACTTTTGCGGCTAAATCAAGAATTGCAACAAGTCGGACAGGAATTTCGTGAACATATCGCCAAAGAAGTCAATGATATGATTATGAACCGATGCGATATTTTCGATACAGATTTTCGCCAACTCCAATCTCGAATGATTCGCCGTTTGGATGAATTGCTAGATGGTTTTTCGGTTGAGGCGGCTTACGGACGCACTTTGATCGCTCATCCGCGCAATGCTACAGCACCTTTAATCGCGGTTTTAGTGGAAGCGCTTTATTATTTAGCGAATCAGTTGGAAGATATTTTAATAGAGGCTACTAAGTCACTGGTTGATAATTATTTCCAGTATTTGAAAGACAGTGTTCGCAAATCGGAATACTATCGATTGCTTTATCGGTTGTTGGGGAATGATGGCGGAATTGAACAGCAATTGGAGGAGTTATCGCAGCGGGTTTCTCGTGCTTTGGTGAATGCAGCGGGCGTGGAGTGCGATCGCTACGTGCGAGAAAGTCCGCGTTTTTACGATGAAGGCACGTTTTCGATTTACCAATTCCGGGAAACATTGCAGCAAACATCCCAAGGTTTTGACTGCGAAAATATGGTAGACGCGCAACCAGCAATTCGGCAATTGTTGAGGCTAGATTTTGAGCCTAAAGTATCTCGAACTATTCGGCAAACTTTCCGCCAAACTGTGAATCAAACGCTGAAAGAGCATTTGTTACCGATGGCGGAACAGCAAGCTGATGATATTTTGCAGAAATACAGTCAAGCTCGCGATTATTTGGAGCAAACTTTAGCACAGGAAGCTGAGGAGAAGATTGCTAAGAATTTGCGATTGCAAGCTGAGAATGAAGGCAAGATTCAAGAGTACGATCGGGCAGTTTCTGGGATTAATAGTTGTTTGCAGGCGATGAAGTTGCACGAGCATTTGTTGCCTGTAATTGGAGAGAATAGTAGTGTTGTTGTGGATTGTGAATGATTAGGAACCGGGCGATTGGAAATCGTGGCGAATAGGAACCGCGGCGATTGGAAACCGGGCGAATAGAATTCGCGGCGATTAGGAACCCGGCGAATAGAATTCGCGGCGACACAGACAAAACCCGTCTCCGCGGGTTGAAGAAATGAGAGATTCTTAGTCCGCGGAGGTGGTCGCTGAGCTTGTCGAAGTGCGGACATTGTTTGTATAGCCGCGAATTCTAGTCGCCGGGATTCTTGCCCAAAAATTATAAATTACGGCGATTGGAAATCGTGACTACACAGACAAAACCCGTCTCCGCGGGTTGAAGAAATGAGAGATTCTTAGTCCGCGGAGGTGGTCGCTGAGCTTGTCGAAGTGCGGACATTGTTTGTATAGCCGCGAATTCTATTCGCCGGGATTCTTGCAAAAATAGAGATACTACTTTAAAATAGTTAGGATGACATTTGAAAAGTTTTAAATATTAATATGGAAGATAAATTTGATTTTCACAACTGCGACAATGATGATGCTTTCTCTTTCGGTAACGCAATGCTTAAAGTAGAAAAACTCAAGGAAACAGTAAATCGAGTTTTGTCTGAAGATGCGTTAGGAGAGAAACTCAATAAGTCGTTAAGCGAGCAGAAACTAGATATTGGTTTAGATTATGATAAGAATAAAGGAAGTTATTTATACCAACAATGGTTTCGAGAAGGTATAGATTGTGAAATTCTCAGAGTGGGTGCTCAGGGTTGGCAGAAAGGAAAGATGAAGCTCAAACTCAATGTCACTATAGAGTTTTGCCCCGACGAACCAGAAGTAGAAGAAATACCAGAAAACAACGAGTCAGAAACTAGCCAGCCAGAATCCCCCCTCGATGATTTGCGCCGCCAACTTCTCGATCGCGAAAACTCAGCCAGTTAATCCATCAAACATCTGCGGTTAAAATACATCATGACTAAAACCCCCAGAATTCGCATCCCCCCAGAAGTCAGAAAATACGTATTCACTCGCAACAAATACCAGTGCCAAAGCTGCGGCCAAACCAAACTAGAAGCAGAACTGACGATCGATCATATCATCCCCCTAGCGCGCAGCGGCAGCAACGACATCAGCAACCTGCAAACCCTCTGCCGCACCTGCAACCAAAGGAAAACCGACAAATTAGACCCGCGCTTTAAGCGACACTTTGACCTGTAATATTAGTTTGAGCGAGATAGAAATGACAGTTTGTAGTGCGGACTTCAGTCCGTTCTTAACGTTTGTAGTGCGGACTTCAGTCCGTTCTTAACGTTTGTAGTGCGGACTTCAGTCCGTTCTTAACGTTTGTAGTGCAGACTTCAGTCCGTTCTTAACAATTTTGCCTCAATGCGGACTAAAGTCCTCACTACAAACCTTATAAATTTTACCATCGATAATACCGATAAGGATCGTCACCATTCTCGAAATCCGTCTTGTAATCCCAGTGATAAAAATCCCGACTCGCACCGTTAAAAATAGAGCCATCTGCCTTAAAACTCGCCCCTAAATTAGCTAAAATTTGAGCATTTGCCCGCGTTTGCCGCCAGCGAGTAAAACGCAAATAAGTCTTAGCATCTGCATTCAAACTTTCCGGGTCAATCTGAGAGAAAATCGCCACGCCTTTACCTACAGCAACCCGGCTTAATAAACCCTCAGCACCGATTTGTCCCCCAGACTTAATCAACCAAGTATCATAAAAAGAGCGCGATCGCAAATCTGAAATGCTCAGCCCCCTCACCTCATCCCAACTTGGAACCGCCAGGGAACCCCCGAAATCCTTCGCTTGCTCCAAACCTACCCCCAAACCCGCGACGGGGGCTTGACGTGGCAAGAAAAATGCCTTCCCGCCAGCATTCAAATAACCGCGCAAATCGGCATCTTTCAGATTAGCTTCCCGCCCCACAATTGCTAAACCAATATCCTGAGATAGCGCGTTAGCCCGCTGATAAATTACGCCCAAACTGTCCAACTTCTGTGCATCTTTATCTCCCCCAATTAACACTACCTTATCCACCTTTCCCGCCACCGCAGCATTCATCCCGTAACCGATTAGTTGCTGGACTAATTGCGTCGCCCCGCCATCTACAGCATAATGGTCTTCCAAATCCAATTGGTTTAAAATTAGGTGCCCTTTTCCATAATCTAATTCCATCAGCGGGGAATAAGCTAAATCAAACTCAGATTCCAAAATTGGCCGCCAACTGCTGCGGTGCGGCTTCTCAATTGTGGCGCTACTAACACCGCCGCGATTTCCCCAATGCCATCCGTACCAAGGCATATTTGCCGGACTAAAGTTTGCCCTGTTTTCCAGGGTATTTGGATAAGCTTCAACCAGCGTGCTTTCTCCGATCCAATCGCGCATATCTTCGCTGTCTAAACCGATAATTGCCGGATGGTTGCTGTCAACGGGATAAGCGCGGCGGCTGACGTGGCCGCCCACCCGGAAACCTGTGTTTTGCAGCCATTCTGGACGCTGGGAAAACACGATTGCTTTGCCGCCTTTACGCACAAAATCTTCTAAACTTCCCGGCAATTTTTGACCGCTGGAAAAGGCTTCTCTCCCGATAATTAATACGGATGAAACTTGCGAACCGTTCCACGGGACAAGCTGATGACCTAACTGTTTTAACATTGCTGATGTTTTGCCTACAGGGTCAAAGATTGCTACGGAATCCTTGATTTTGACTGGGTTAGCAAACACCCGGAAAGCAAATGTATCGGAATGCGGGCGATCGCCAACTCGTGCCATTAAGCTAATTTCGCCGTCAGTCTTGCTAAAAATATTATTTGGCAATTTTGCATCAATTGGGAAAAACTGCGTCTCTGCTGGCTGAATAGTCCCTTTATATTCGCCTTTGCGTACTTCTTTCCCTCCCACCGAAACTCGCCAATTAAAGGCAAATTCTTGGGGATCTCGCGTATCGTTAATTAAGACTACTTGCTTGGCAAGTTTGCCGCCTGCAAAAAAATTGTGGTCTTTGGCTGTAAACACCGGACTAGCGCCAGCAATCCAAGCCAAAGTCGAGCTATTATTATTCATAATCGCCTCACCGCCGGGATGAATAGTGTAACCTTCCGGCTGAAAATAATTTAAAAAATGGTTAGGGATAAGCTTCAAATAAACTCCTCGCTGTCCCGCTTGAAATCCCCCCATATCCACCTTAACTTTGCCAGCTTCGGAAACTTCCCAGCCGTGTCCGTCACTCCAAGGAATCATCCCCCCAGACATTCCAAAAGTCCGCCAACTCCGCCAGGTGTTGGTACTGAATAAATGCTGCAACTTTTGAAAAGCTGGTGCAAAATCTAACTCTTTTTTCAGGTGCCAGCTTTCGTACTTTTGATCCTTGACAAATTGCTCGCGAATTTTTGCTTTATAAGCCGCACTTTCCAACTCGTAGGCCTGCTTGCCGAAATAAATTGCGGCAAATTCTGTCATCAAAGGTTCGCTGACAATCACTTGATTGAAACCTTCGCGATTTCGCATCATTGTCGCGAACAGCGGCGTGCCAAACTCGACGATCATGTAGGGCATATCCCCGGTTTTGCTCCACTCGGAAATCCATTCTTCCCGTTCTTGGAGGGGAATCATATTTAAATAAGAATTTAGCGCATAAACGTCGCCGAAATTTGCTCCTTGGTGTACCATCACTGGTCTGGTTGGATCTGCCGATTTAATCGCAGCTACAGTCTCGTTTCCCAAGGGAGTGTTGCCGCGCAATCGCTCGTCTTCTAGCTTACCGAGAGTTCCTTCGATTGTTCTTTTGCCGATGCGGCGCGGATTTTGGTCGTCAGCGTTGCCGAAAAAATTGGGACTTGTCGCCCACATTAATACTGATGGATGATTGCGATAGCGGCGCATTTCTGTTGCCATTCGCGATTTCCACTGGTTAAGAAAGTTGGGGTTTTTCCACTTGCCGTTCCAAGCGATAGATGTAACGTTTAATGTGGGGGCCATAATCGGAAAACCTTTGATGTCTGCCCTTTCGCACAGGAGTTCTCGAAAGTGCCACCTGCCGCGTTCGTCGTGATCCCAAGGCCAGGTTTCTGCGATGTTAAAACCTGCTTTTGTGTAGCCTTCAATTAATTTGTCGGTAACTTCTACTGTGCCGCTTTCCCAAGCACCGTCTGCGTGCAAGGTGGGGCGCAGGCGCAATTCTGTGCCGTTTAAGAAAAATTTGCGGCCTTCAATCCAAAATTCGCGGAAGCCGAAAGGTTGGTCGTATTGCGTGTCAATGCCGCTGCCTTTTACTTCTAATTGCATGGTGTAGAGGTTGGGTTTGCCGACATCCCACAGGCGGGGATTGGGCCAGTTCCACTGCAATTTTACTGTTTGAATTAATTTGGCTTGAACGCTGGCGGTGGTTGTAAATTGTTGTTCAATTTTTCCTTTTTCGTCGAGCATTTTGGCGGTGAGTTGAACTTGACCGCTTTTGGTAATGTCTTTGAGTTCGACATCGATTTTAATTTGTTTTTTGCGGGTGGAAGTTTGCACGAACACGTCGCTAATTAGCGGGCCGGGAGGAACGGAAAACAGCCGGACTTCGCCGATGATTCCCCGCGATTGCAGGTTGGATTTTTCTGTGTAGATTTCGGTGGGGCCCATAATCACGGCTTTGTCTTTTTCTTCGGATACTGCCGCGACTAAAATAGATATGGTGTTTTGACCGGATTGGACTGATGAGGTAATTTCAACTGTGCCGTAGGGCCATTCGATTTGACCGCTGTTAATGCCGTTGACAAAGATGATTGCGTCGGTGCTGACTCTGGCTAAGTCGATAAAGATGCGGCGGTTTTTCCAGTTGTCGGGAATATTGATTGTTTGCTGGTACCAAGCTTTTATTAGTTGTTTGCTGTTGAAGTTTTCCCACTCTTTGCCGCTGCCGCGGCTGATGATTCCGGGTACGGATTCGTTGTTTTCTTCTTGCCAGTTTCCGGGTACTTGGATGGAGCCCCAACTGGGGGAGGTGGGGGGGTTTTGGGGGTTGCCTACTGCGGGGACAAATTGCCAATTTCCGTTGAGATAAATTTGGGATCGTTTGTTGTCGATCGCTCCGATCGCCCCGATGCTAAGATTGGGGAAGCCGATCGAGATTGTGGAGTTGGTGACCGAGTTGGGATTTTGCAGCGCGTAACCCATAAATCCGAATACGGTGGCGGCGGCCAAGAATAATCCGATAATTTTTGCCAGCTTGTGATTCACGCTGCTTGTTGCTCCCAGAAATCAGTCGATCGCATTTGTCGCTCGCTCTATCATAAGCTGCTGCACGTATAATTGCTTGATTTCGGCGGCCCGAGAAAGGGGAGATGGGGAGATGGGGAGATGGGGAGATGACTGATGAGGGCGGGCACGGGGGCACCGCCCCTACTGACTAATGACTAATGACTACTGACTTCGGCAAATCTGCCTCTGGGAAGATGGCACGCTCATTGCAAATGTGGTTCTGTATAGAAAAAACATATAGTTAGTTTGGGAAATCTAGTTCGATCGACACAAAAAGGAATAGTGCGATCGCGCCATCGCTACAGGTTAAAAAAAATGAGCCGGTTTCAGGTCTTGCCCTTACCCATTAAATCTTACAACATTGCTACATTTAGCGCCGGCACGGCCTTACTGCTGACAACTCTGTTACTGTTTGCACTCCAGGCAACTCCGATCATCTTAATTTTTGCCGCTGCGATGGTGGGCGCCTGGTATATGGGCTTAAAGTCCACAGAAAAAGAATTAGAAATAGAACGTCAGATTATTGCGAAAGTAACTGACACAACGGCTTGCTTAATTGTAGTTCTCGACAGCGAAGGACGGATTGTCCGTTTTAACCAAGCTTGCGAAAAAATCACTGGCTACTCGTTAGCAGAAGTTGTAGATAAATATGTTTGGGATATATTTTTGATTCCCGAAGAAGTTGAACCTGTGCAAACAGTTTTCGCCAAACTTAACGACGAAGATTTTCAGAGCGAATATCAAAACTATTGGCGTACCAAAAACGGCGACAAGCGCTTAATTTCTTGGTCGAATACTGTGATTGTCGATCGCCAGGGTTTGGTAGAATACGCGATCGCCACTGGCATCGATATTACCGATCGCAAATCAGCAGAAATCGCCCTGGAGTTATCCTACGCTCAGCTCGAAAACCGCGTCAAACAGCGCACGGCCGAACTAACAGTAGCTAAAGAAGCGCTGCAAGCTCAAGAAGAACGATTTCGCTGTTTGAGTTCGTGTTCGCCCGTGGGGATTTTTATGGCGGATTTCCAGGGGCGCTACACCTATGCAAACCCGCGCTGTCAAATGATTTGCGGCTTGAGTTTAACAGAACTTTTAGGCGGCGGCTGGGAAAATTGCATTCACCCGGAAGACCGATCGCGCGTATTGAGCCGATGGCTGGATTATACTCGACAAGGTGGGGAATACGCGATCGAGTATCGCCTGCAAACAGCAGACGGAAATGTGCGCTGGATTAACGTTGCTTCCTCGCCGATGTTCTCCGACTGTGGCGAACTAATCGGACACGTGGGCACGGTGCGAGATATCACCGAAAGACAGCAAACGCAAGCAGCTTTGTCTAACAGCGAACAGCAACTGAGAACGCTACTAGAAAATACGCCAGATGTGATTATCCGCACCGACAAAGAACTGCGCTATCTGTATGTCAACCAAGCAGTTGCAAAAACTCAAGGAAAACCAGTTTCATTCTTCCTCGGCAAAACCAGTCAAGAAATAGGAATGCCGCCGGAACTGTGCCAGAGGTGGGATGAAACTCTGCACAAAGTGTTAGCAACTGGCAGAGAAGAAGTCATCGAATTTGCGGCGTACTCAACCAGTGGTACAAGAACATATCAATCTCGCGTTGTTCCAGAATTTGACAAAGACGGCTTACCAGAATCGGCATTAATTGTCGCCCGCGATATCACAGAACTTAAACTTGCAGAAACTCAAAGATTGCAGTTGACAGTCGAACAAGCAGCCCGGGAAAAAGCCCAAATAGAACAGCAGCGATCGGCATTTTTAGCAGAAGTCAGCAGAATTATGGCTGATGCGTTTGACGGGGAAACAGTGCTGCAAAATGTCGCTGAATTAGCAGTTAATTCGATCGCAGACGGGTGCTGCATCCATTTGACCGAAACCGACTCAAAAGTACGCCGAGTGGCTGTAGCTCACGCAGAACCCTCCACGCTTGAGACTCTCAATAACTTGCAAGTCGGCAGCTTGTTAGCCTCGGATGCTGTCAACGGCTATCCGCTGGTAATTCGCAGTGGCCAATCCGAGCTAATTGCCGAAGTATCCGAGGAGATGTTAGCAGCAGCAGCGGAAAATGCAGCAGGAATTGAAATATTGCGTGAAGCGAAGCTATCCCGTAGGGAATCGCTCAATATCGGCTCTCACGCTTGCGTACCGCTGAAGGCGCGCGGGCGGGTAATCGGTGCGATCAGTTGCTTTACCTCAAAGTTGGGGCGCCGCTACAGTGCAGCAGATATGGCAATGCTAGAAGATTTAGCCTACCGCGTGGCGATCGCCCTAGACAACGCCAGACTTTACGCAGAAGCGCAACAATCACTGTCTCAAACATCGCAATCCTTCGCCTTAATTGACGCGCTGTTACAAGCATCTCCCCTAGCGATTTGCTTTCTCGATCGCCAAATGCGCTTCATCCGCGTCAATCGAGTATTAGCAGAACTCAACGGCTTGAGCGCCGAACAGCATCTCGGTCAAGACTTCCGCCAATTGTTGCCAGCATCGTCCACCAAATTAGCACCGATAATTCAGCAAGTTCTAGAAACCGGCGAGCCTGTTTTAAATGTAGAACTTAGTGGCGAGCCTCAGGGAAACTCGGGAGAGTTAGGCTACTGGCTCGCCAACTACTACCCAGTCAAAAATGAAAGGGGAGAAATCATCGGAGCGGGGATAATAATCGCAGATATTACCGCAGCTAAAAAAACCGAATTAGCTTTGCGGGAAAGCGAAATGCGATTCCGCAGCGTGGTAGAATCTACCATGCTCGGTATCGGTTTCTGGGATGCCACAGGCAACATTACCGAAGCTAACGACGCCTTGCTGGAAATGATTCGATATACCAGGGAAGACTTAGTTACCGGAAAAATCCGTTGGATAGATATCACGCCGCCGGAATACGCAGAACTCGATCGCAGCGCGATCGCTCAAATCGCAGTATCGGGAAGTTGCGAGCCTTACGAAAAAGAATACATCCGCTCTGACGGCTCGCGCTTCCCGATTTTAATCGGGGGCGGAAACCTGCAAGAATGCAGCGACAAAGGCTCGTTCTTCGTGATCGATATCACCGATCGCAAACAAGCCCAAAATCAGATTCGAGAAAACGAAATTCGGATTCGCAACCAACTAGCAGAACTCGACTTAGTTTACAACACCACACCAGTCGGGCTGTCCTTTGTCGATACCAATTTGCGCTACATCCGCCTCAACAAATGCCTCGCTGCGATCAACGGCCGCGCGATCGCAGATCACATCGGGCGCACCGTCAGACAAGCGATTCCCGAAATTGCCGATATGGTAGAGCCGATTTACCTGCAAGTGCTGGCAACGCAAAGCCCCGTACTCGACCTGGAAATTAAAGCAGAAACCCTGCAACAGCCGGGAGTTGTGCGGGATTGGCAAGTCAGCTTTTATCCAGTGTCCGATGAATCGGGGACGCTGTTGGGTGTCAGCACCGTGGTAGCAGAAATCACCGATCGCAACCAAGCCAAACGGGTGGTGCAGCAAAGCGAAGCCATATTCCGGCGACTGTTTGAGTCGAATATTTTCGGAGTCGCGATCGGCGATTTGACAGGCCGCATCGCCTACGCCAACGACTCCCTGCTCAACATGGTCGGCTACACCCGCTCAGACGTGCTCTCGGGTAAAATCCGGTGGAACCAGATGACTGCGCCCGAATACCTCCACCTCGACGCCAGGGCGGCCCAAGAACTCCGGGCGTCAGGAGTCGCAACCCCTTTTAAGAAAGAATACATCCGCAAAGATGGCAGCCGCGTCCCCCTGCTGATGGGCGCGACGATCCTGTGCCCGGAAAAACGCGAACCAGAGACGATCGTCGCCTTCTACATCGACTTGACCGAAATCTCGCGGGTGGAAGCAGAACTCAAAAACAATCAACAACGCCTGCAAATCGCTCAGCAAGCAGGCAAAATTGGAACTTTTGAATGGAACATCCAAACCGGCGAGGTCGCGTCTACGCCAGAGTTAGAGGCTTTGTACAGTTTGCCGACCGGCAGTTTTAGCAGCTATCAAAATTGGGTGGAAATGGTGCATCCAGCCGATCGCGCTGTCACCGAACAACAAGTGCAGGCCGCAGCAGCTTCCGGCGAGGAATTAGACATCGAGTTCCGGATCTGCCGCGGGGACAGCAGCATCGGCTGGATTGCTTGCAGGGCTACGGTATTTCAGGACGAGAGCGGTTTGCCTCTGCGGATGATCGGCGTGAACGTTGATATCAGCGATCGCAAACAAGCAGAAGAGGCGCGATCGCAAATCAATCAAACTTTGGAAGCATTGATCCAAGCTTGTCCCCTGGGAATTACCGTTTTGGGCGCCGACGACGGGATTGTGAAAATGTGGAACCCCGCCGCCGAGAGGATTTTTGGCTGGTCAGCATCAGAGGTGCTAGGTCAATTTTTGCCCAGCGTTCCCTCAGACAAGCGCCAGGAATTTATGGCGAACTTGAAAAAAATTCGCGCCGGACACGGGATCGCAGGCATGGAAACCCAGCGCCTCAGGAAAGATGGCACAGGAATCGACATCGGTTTGTGGGCGACTCCAGTCCGCGATGCCAAGGGTAACATTAACTGTATGTCGATCATCGCCGACATCAGCGATCGCAAGCAAGTCGAGGCAGAACTCGCTCAGTTGCTCGATCGCGAACAAGCCGCCCGCGCCCAAGCCGAAGCCATCAACCGCCAAAAAGACGAGTTTCTCGCCACGCTTTCCCACGAACTTCGCACGCCTTTAAACGCGATTCTCGGCTGGGCGCAAATGCTGCGTGGCCGCCCGTACACGACAGATTCTTTAGCTTGCGGTTTGGAAGCGATCGAGCGTCAGTCGAGGGTGCAGGCGCAGCTAGTCGAAGATTTGCTCGATGTTTCCCGGATTATTCAAGGGAAGCTGGCTCTCAAGCCCGGCTGGTTTGTCATGAGAAAGACGATCGAACTTGCTCTGGGTTCAGTCAGTTTCGCCGCCCAGGCTAAGTCTGTCACCGTTTCCTCGGAATTTGACCCCGCAGTCAGTTTGATGTGGGGAGACGCCGCCCGGTTGCAGCAGGTAATCTCGAATTTGCTGACTAACGGCGTCAAGTTTACGCCGGCGGGGGGCAGCGTCCACCTGCGCTTGTCAAGGGATTTTGGCTATTCGATTGCCGATTTGAGATTGGACAATGGCGCAACGGCTGCTAATTCCGGATCGCCCGCTAGCAATCAGTACGTGCAAATTCAAGTGAGCGATACCGGCAAGGGCATTTCTGCTGAGTTTCTGCCCTACGTATTCGATCGCTTCCGACAAGCAGACGGCTCGATTACTCGCGCTGACAGCGGTTTGGGGCTGGGATTGGCGATCGTCCGCCACTTGGTGGAACTCCACGGCGGCACAGTGCGCGCCGAAAGTCCCGGAGAGGGACTCGGGGCGATATTTACGGTAATGCTGCCGCTCAAGCAGCGCCGGAGTCAGCAGCCGCAGTTGACAGAAGCAAGCAATTTGCCTCAAATTCGTCAGGATGTTTTGGCTGGTTTAAAGGTGTTGGTAGTTGATGACGAACCAGACAACCGCGAGTTTTTGGTGGCGGCGCTGCAACAGTTGGGGGCGACGGCGACTGCTGCTGCTTCGGTAGCAGAGGCGATCGACATTTTACAGCAGTCACCGCCGGATATTTTAGTCAGCGACATCGGAATGCCGGTTGAGGATGGCTACTCGTTGATCCGCAAAGTGCGATCGTCCGCATCTGACAAAATCAAGCGCTTGCCGGCCGTAGCACTGACAGCTTATGCTAGCGAACAAGACCGGAATCGGGCGATCGACGCCGGTTACAACGAACACTTAGCAAAGCCGATCGATTCTGCTCGATTCGCCACAGTTTTAGCTCAGTTAGGAAACATACACTAACAGGAGTATGTTTTTGCGCTTTAGCGCTCTTATTTTGTTAAGAGAGCGCTAAAGCGCCACAACTTATCTATAAATTAACCCGCCAGAAGACTGAAACGGTTAAAATTCGATCGCCCCTCAATTTCTTGAGTGTCATGCCCATTCATCCCCTCAACAGCGCAGTCGCCAAAATTTTTAGCAAGCTGCGCCTGCGAACACTTTTGATTGTTCCCTTTGTATCGCTAACAGTCAGCGCCGTCGGGCTAGTCGGTTATCTTTCTTTCAAAAGCGGGCGGGAATCAGTCGAGGATTTAGCACACCAGTTAATGGCACAAGTAGGAGAGCGAATTAACGATCGCCTCACCAATGACTCTGGCCCGTCCAAAATTAGCGCTTTTCTCGATCGCCTCTACTTCTCCCCATCGGGACAAACTTTTATTATGGAGCGATCGGGCAATTTAATTGCCACATCCACCCTAGAAACGACTTTTGTCAAGCAAGCAAAACAGCAACCGACGCGATTGCTAGCCGTCAACAGCCAGGATATCAAAACGCGAGACATTGCTCGGGAACTCGCCAACCGATTTGGCAATTTGAGCTCGCTGGATAGAGCCCAGCAATTTACCATAACGAGCCAGGGATCTCGGCAATTTGTCGGCATTACTCCCTATGCAGATGGCCGCGGCTTGGATTGGTTGATTGTGGTGGTAATGCCAGAGTCGGATTTCATGGCTCGCATTCAAGCGAATACCCGCAATACATTTTGGTTGTGCGCGGGTACTCTGGTGTTGGCCAGTGCGATCGGATTGTTAACTTCCCGTTGGGTAACCAACCCAATTTTGCGCTTGAATACCGCCGCCAAAAATGTGGCAAAAGGCGAATGGGATCGAGCTTTAGAAATTAGACGCTTCGATGAGATCGGAGAACTCGCCAATTCCTTCAATCTGATGGCAGCGGAACTGCAACAGGCTTTTGCCGAACAAAAATCTTTAACTGAAGCCTTAGCGGAAAGCGAGAGCCAACTCAAGCAATTTTTTGAAGCTATACCAGCAGGCGTATCTATCCACGATGCTTCCGGTCAAGTCATCTACTTAAATCAAACTGCCAAGCGTTGGATTGGCGTAGAAAATATCCCCGAAAAAACTTTACCAGAAATGGTAGAAGTTTATCAAATCTGTCGCGAAAACCAGCCTGATCCAACTGAAGAATTGCCCGTCTTCAGAGCGCTGTGCGGCGAAACGGCACTCGTTGACGATTTAGAATTGCATCGAGATGGAAAGATTATTTTTCTTGAGGTGCACGCCACACCAATTTTTGACGCCAGCGGCAACGTTACTTATGTTGTCAATGCTCTTACGGACATCTCAGAACGCAAACAATCAGAAAAAATATTAACTGACTACAATCACACTTTAGAAAACGAAGTAGCGGAACGTACTACTGCCTTAGCTCGTGCGAACGAACTATTAAACTCTGAAGTGGCAGACCGCCAATTGCTCGAACAAAAACTTTACAGTTCTACCGAGCAAATTTTGAATATTTTCGACTCTATAGCAGATATTATATTGATTATCGAACCCAAACAAAAAACTATCCAAATTATACCGACCAAGGGCATTTTTCAATACGAAAATGACGTAATCATGAGCGAATCCATCATCGAAAAATTTTTTCATAATGAAAGCCAAGACATTTATTTCGATCAAGTTCGAGAGGCATTAGCAACTCAACAAACTATAAGTCTTGATTACAGTATTCAGATTAACAACCAAGAAATTTGGTTTAGTGCTAAAATTTCGCCGCTCTCAGATAACTCCGCAGTTTGGGTAGCCCGGGACATTAGCGATCGCCAGTTAGCCGAAGCCCGACTGCTGGAAGCCCAAAAAATTGCCCGTATTGGCAGTTGGGAATACGATACAGCTTCAGCAACCAGCACTTGGAGTCAAGAACTCTATCGGATGTTCGAGCTCGCTCCAACTCAAAAACCCCTAGCAACCGCAGAATTAATCGAGCGTTTTCATCCCGAAGATCGATCGCCCTATTTGACAATGCTTCGGGAGCGAGCGATCAGCAAAAAAAGCTTTGAGCTCGATCTGCGAATGATCTGCCGAGATGGCTCGCTCACATACCTGAAAGTCCGAGGGAAACCAGTTTTTGATCAAAAAGGAGAGTTGCTGCGTTGGTTCGGTACTGTCTTGGATATTAGCGCTTACAAACAAGTCGAAGCAGCTTTGCGAGAAAGCGCCCAGCGGGAACAAGCGATCGCCCGATCGATCGATCGCATCCGTCAGTCTTTAGATATTGACACCATCTTCGCCACCACAACCTCGGAATTGCGACAAACCCTCAAGTGCGATCGAGTTGCTATCTATCGCTTTAATCCTGATTGGAGCGGCGAATTTGTTGCCGAGTCCAGAGGGGAGGGTTGGATATCTGTGATCCAAAAACAATCAGACGGTTTTAACTGGCAAAATAGTCTCGTAGAAGACTCTTGCTGTACGGCGAAAACCCTGCAAATTTACCATACAACAGTGCAGGATACCTACCTCCAAAAAAATCAAGGCGGGATGTACGAGCTAGGCATTGCTTATCGCACGATCGAAGACATATACAACGCTGGATTTAGTCCTTGTTACGTGCAACTATTAGAGCAATTTCAAGCCAGAGCCTACATTATTTGCCCCATATTCTGCGGCAGTCAACTTTGGGGTTTGCTCGCCAGCTATCAAAATTCTGGGCCCCGCACTTGGCGCGAAGCAGAAATCAATGTTGGGCTGCAAATTAGCACTCAACTGGGAATCGCCCTACAACAAGCCCAATTCCTCGAAGCCACTCAACAGCAAACAGTACAGCTCCAAAAAGCAGCCTGGGCAGCAGAAGCCGCCAACCTCGCCAAAAGCACTTTTTTAGCCAACATGAGCCACGAGCTCCGCACGCCCCTCAACGCAATTCTCGGCTTCTCGCAACTGATGCAGCGATCGACCAACCTCAACCCCGAACAACAGGAAAATATCCGCATCATCAACCGCAGCGGAGAACACTTGCTAAGTCTGATCAATCAAATATTAGATTTAGCCAAAATAGAGGCGGGACGCATTACGCTCAATCCCACAGAATTTAAATTAAGCAGCCTGCTCGACGAGGTAAAAGAGATGTTTCAACTCCAGGCGCGGGAGCAAAAATTGCATTTAATATGTGATTTTGATAGGGATGTTCCCGAGTACGTATGCGCCGATAGACTTAAGTTGCGCCAAGTTTTAATTAATCTGCTTTCTAACGCCATTAAATTCACGAAACAAGGAGAAGTTTCGGTAACAATAAGCGCGGTGGTAGATGGAGAAAAGCAGCAATTACCAATCAATTACCAATTACATTTTGAAATAGAAGACACAGGCTGCGGCATAGCTGCTGATGAGTTAGAGCAGCTTTTTCAAGCCTTTGTGCAAACCAAATCCGGAGAAAAATCGCAGCAGGGAACCGGTTTGGGGCTCGCCATCAGCCAACACTTTGTCAACCTGATGGGCGGCACGATCGCTGTGCACAGTCAAGTAGGAAGTGGCACCACCTTTGCGTTTGATATCCCCATCATCGCCGTTGATGCGACGGGCATTCAACCCGCACAGCCACCGCGTCGGGCGATCGCCCTAGCACCCAACCAGCCCCGCTACCGGATCTTGATTGTGGACGATCGATCGGACAACCGCAAACTGCTGCTAACAATGCTCGCAGCCTTTGACTTCGAGCTCCTTGAAGCCAGCAACGGCGAAGAAGCGATCGAAGTGTGGGCGAGTTTTGAGCCGCACTTAATTTTCATGGATATGTGGATGCCGGTAATGGATGGAGGCGAAGCAACGCAACAGATTAAAGCCACCGTTAAAGGTCAAACTACCGCGATTATTGCCGTGAGTGCCGATCGCGCCCAGGAAGCGCGAACCGTTTCTGCATCAGATGATTGCGATGACTTTATCCACAAACCTTTTCGAGATACACAAATCTTTGCCACCCTCCACAAACATCTCGGAGTGCGTTACATTTACGAAGACCCAGAAACTGTGCCGGAGCCAACTTCAACCGAGGCTCCGACCTCCGAGACTCTTGCAGGTTTACCAGCGGATTGGCTGGCAGCTTTAGAGAAAGCCACAATTGAGTGCGATTTAGAGTTGATTCTCAGTCAAATAGAGCAAATTCGCGATCGCGATCGTTCTTTAGCTAGCGCTCTCACCGCCTTAGCTAACGAGTTTCAGTTCAATCAAATACTAGCTCTCATCCGTCCCCAAACCTAATAAAAATGATATTAAATCTGCTGAGCAATCAGGAATGCAAGTCCCGCGAGCTTGAAGAGGAATTAGATTCCTTAAGCTGTTGCGGCATTTAAATTGTATATCAAAAAACCATCAAAGTCTTGTGGGGTGGGCGTCCCGCCCGCCATAAATATGCAATTTAAATGCGCGACAGCTTACCACAAACCTACAAAGGTTATTTTACCGGACATGACATGAATTACGAAGCAACTGGCGCCCTCAAAGGGAATATTTTAATTGTTGATGACATACCGAATAATTTGCACCTGCTAGCTAAAATACTCTCGAAGCAAGGCTACAAAACACGCACCGCACCAGACGGGCAACTAGCTCTAAGGTCGATCGAATCAACTCATCCCGACTTAATTTTGCTAGACATCATGATGCCCGGTATGGACGGCTACAAAGTCTGCCAAGCATTGAAAGCTTCTGCCGCCACCAAAGACATTCCCATAATTTTTATTAGTGCTTTAAACGAAGTATTCGATAAAATCAAAGCCTTTGAAGTTGGCGGTGTAGATTATATCACAAAACCATTTCAGGAACAAGAAGTTTTGGTGCGCGTCTCAAATCAACTAATGCAGCGCCAGTTGTTCCAGCAAACACAATCCTACGCCCAACAACTCGAACAAACCTTAACAGAACTCAAGAAGACTCAAGCTCAGTTAATCCAGAAAGAAAAAATGGCTTCTTTAGGGCAACTAGCAGCAGGAATCGCTCACGAAATCAACAATCCCGTCAACTTTATCTATGGCAATATTGGTATGGCGGGCGACTACGCACGAGATTTGCTTCGTCTCCTGCAACTCTACCGACATTACTACCCGCAGCCCGTGGCAGAAATTGTCGGCGAATTAAACAAAATTCAACCCGACTTCATCGCAGATGACTATCCAAAACTGCTAAAGTCGATGAAAGATGGTGCCTCTCGAATTAGTGAGATTGTGGTATCTTTTCGCAACTTCTCCCGCCTCGGCGAAGAAAAGTACAAACCAGTGGATATTCATCAAGGTATTGACAATACTTTAGTTATTTTGCAACACAGGCTCAAAAAAGCCAACACCGCGGGTGATATTGAAGTCATCAAACAATACAGTCAACTGCCCAAAATCACCTGTTACGCCAGCCAGTTAAATCAGGTATTCATGAACGTATTAACCAATGCTATTGATGCCCTAGAAGCTCAACCTTCTCCCCGAAAAATCACCATCAGCACTTCATTAGCTTCTGACTCAGAACCTGCACTGCACAATCTTGATGCAAAATTTCCCCATCAAACCTCTCAATCGGTGATGATTCACATTACCGATAACGGTTGCGGGATGAGCGAAGAAGTCCGCCGCCGCATATTTGACCCATTTTTTACTACTAAGCCTGTGGGCGGCGGTACTGGATTGGGGTTAGCCATCAGTCACGATATTGTAGTAGAAAAACATCGAGGTCAAATTAGTTGTATTTCTGCGATCGGCGGCGGGACAGAGTTTATTGTAAAGATTCCGATATCTGTTATAGCAGTTGACAGTTGACCTGGGACAGTCGAAGAGTTGACAGTTTGGGCTTGTTACTACCCTCTTGTTGGTAACACAGATACAGAGGAAGAGCCTCGTTTTACCTCACAGCTTATAGGATAAAGGACTGTAGGACGTGTTTAAGTTATTAAATATTCATTGCTTAATCGCAAACTTATTTACAGAGTGCTGTTTACCGCCGAGGCCCGATCCCCCTCGCATCCCCTGGATAGTTGGGGGATGAAAGAGAATGCTCTTGTCACCCTTTTTTAAGTGGGGTCAAGGGGGATATGACCTCGGATCGTAGCGAGTTTTTTCAATGGTTTCAAACTGAAATTGACACCAATCAACATTGCCGTTTCCCCAGGGTTCGTAAGAGTTACTTTAAATCCAGCAAGCCGCTAGTTTTCAGTTTGGGATTAAACCGAATTTCTTCAGTTACACCGCGAGCTTTTAGCAGCGATAAAATTTCATTTTCCACCCGGCGCGCTACATTTTTCAACAACTTATCTTTTGCAAGTTCATCGGCGACAATACCTTCATAATTTGCCACTTCTTGGGCAGTCATCACCGTTTTGGTATCGATGGGATCGTTCCACTTAGTGGCATCGGCACCGTTTCCTTGCGGCTGCGAGCCGTTTTCAGAAATCCAACTTTCTCGGATGCTTTCTAGTATAGTGCGGCTGGGCTTCTCAATAGTTTGAACTTTTAGCCAGTAGCAATGTTCTGTTTGGCGTACCAAATGCTGCTTGAGGCTGAGGTAAGTATCGCGAGAATAGCCGACAAATTGCAGCACTTTCTCTCGATCGAAAATCGCATATACACCGATTTTTCCTTGCATAAACTCGGGCAATTTTCCTTCTGAGTCAATGTACGGAATGAATTCTAAACTGGCAAGAGGGTGGATGTCTTCTGTCATTTTTTGTTGGGATTATAGATGTTAGTTTTTCCTGATATTTTCCTGATTTTCAAGAAATCAACTTAATTGAAAGCAAGGTCAGGCACGGATGGCAAAAAAGCGTGATGTGTATGTTTTCTTCTTTCTTCTTCCTTCTTCTTTACTTCCTTCGGTCAACGGTCAACGGTCAACGGTCAACGGTCAACGGTCAACGGTCAACGGTCAACTGTCAACTATCAACTGTCAACTAACTAATTATTGAAAACGCGATAAATGGCACAGAGGCGGCTGGGTTTAAATATTTTGGCTTGAAACATGAAATTAGGCGGGACGTTGACGATCGCAAAATCGCTCGATTGGTGATACTTTTCAAATTCCGCAGGCATTCCCTTGGGCGTCTCGGTGCTGTAGGGTACTGGCCCAAAAAGTAACTCCGCAAACTCAATGCGCGAGCACTGCAACTGCATCGCTACTTGTTGGAGAAAGGTTTCACCGGTTAACAAACCGAACAGTGCAGCTTTCGCATCCGGTTCGAGGACAAAACTGTTATCGTAGCTTTCGATAATCTTGAGACCCATTTTGTGTATACTCCTGACAGACATCGGTTAACTTTTAGGCGATCGACTTATTCTGAATTTTACCTGAGACTGACCCTGTTGAAGGCATTCGGCGTGAGGGATGCGGAATATAGCCGAGTCTCAAAAAAATAAGGTATGTCTGGTAGTGAGTAATTTTATCCTGAGCGAAGTCGAAGGGGGTAATTGGCACAACATCAGATGCAGCACCACAAGCTTTTCAGTGATTACCGATTACCAATTACCGATTACCGATTACCGATTACCCCTTGCCCTAAGCGTCCGCGAATCTTTCTGAGAACTGCTATATCATGTCGGTATCGCAATCTATCAGACTACGACTAAAAGGCTATGCAGAAGATCGAAGACGCATCATTCCCAGCTTTGAAAATTTCCCCAAACCAGCAGGATTGGCTAGAATTGGCAGAATACGCCTCTATTGCCGGTGCGGCGATTGGTAGCATTGCTGCGGGATTGTCGGGGCAATTTCTCTACGCTGCCGCCCCGCTAACCGCAGCAGTTTCGCTGAATCTCGCCAATCGCCAGCGTTTCGAGCAAAAAATGCAGCAAAAGGCAAATTCTGCGATCGCGGAGGTACAGGCGGCAGTAGAAGGTCGATCGCAGCAAGTTCAGAGGCTACCTGGAGAAATTGCCCAACTCGATACCACCGTCTCTGACTTGAAACAACAACTGCTCGGCTTGGAATCCGGCGTTATGGCAGACTTACAAGGTGCCGTAGCCGCACTGGAACGCCAAGCACAGGCGCTTCCTGCCGATTCTCAGGAACTCTACACCATCCTGTCCGACTTGCAGCAAAAACTCGGCATTTTGGAAAATAGCGCCCTCAGAGAGCATGATTGGGAAAATGTCAACGTCCGATTTTTATTGATGGACGAAAGGTTAACTGAGGTGAGAACTATCACAGCTCAGTTGCAGGAGCGATCGAACGAAGTAGACTTGGATCTAATCCAAGGTTCTGTGAAGCAATTGCAGGATTTGCTCGATCGACCGACAATCGACACAGCCAGGCTGCAAACAGAGATTCAGCATTTGCAGCAGCAAGTTTCCGAGTTACAGCGGCAAAATCAAGAAATTGTCAAGCCTTATTTGCAGCGCCTGACTCGCGCCGTCAAGAAACTATCAGCAAATTAGTTCTGTTGTAGGGCGCGCAGCCCGCACCAACAATCGCCCTCCGACGAGAGTTCGGAGGGTAAAATAACAAATAACAAATAACAAATGACCAATAACAAATCACAACTGACCAATAACAAATCACAACTGACTAATGACAACTGACCAATGACTAATGACTATATTTTTGCCAAGCTTGCCAGAAAATATAAATCGATAAGATGGCCAAGAGCGATCGAAAAGCTAAACTAATAGTGCGATCGGGCAATCTCGGCAAAAATCTGGTGCTGATTTGCGCGCCCAACAAACCGCCACCGCCCAGAATCAACCCCACAACCCACACAACATTGCCACGGGCCGCGTGTCCCGCCGTCGCCGAAATTGCCGTAATCACGATGACGCCCAAACTCGTTTGAATGGCGGTTTTAATGCTTTCCCCTAACAGCAAAATTTGCAGGGGAACCATAATCACACCGCCGCCGACGCCGAACAAACCCGCTAACAAACCCGCCACACTGCCCGTAGAAATTTTAGCAAAAGTTGGATTGAATAAAATGCTTGAATTATTGGGGGATTGGGAAGTGGAAATTGGTAACGCAGAAGTGCTAATTGAGGCAGATTCTTTGTTATCTTCCCTTTCCCTTTCCCCTTTAGCTGTCAGGCGCTTGCGAACTTCAACTAAATAAATATTCAGCCACAGCAACAACCCAAAAGTGAGTAACAACAAGTAAGGTGGAAATATCCCCGCCAAATAAGCACCGATTTGTGCCGTGATGACCGCGGGAAATCCGATACCTGCGACTTGACTCAAGCTCAGGTAGCCCATGCGCCAATTCTGGATGCTGCCAGAAAGAGCTGTAATCACGATCGACAAACCGCTAGTAGCAACCGCTTGCACCGGAGCATACTTGAGAGCCACCAACAAAGGAACCAGGACTGTACCGCCACCAATACCCAAAAAACCAGCTAGAATTCCGGCAAAAAGTCCGGCCGCACCCAGAATCAATAATTCGCTGACAGTCATCAGATTTTTAGCTTTTAGTATGACTAGAAATTTTAACTCAAAACGCAAAATTCACAAGTCAAAACTCATTAACTGTGCAGCGTTGTTTTCGGCTATTGTAAGGCAATCTCAAAACTCAAAACTCTTCTATTATTGTTGAGAGTCATTAGTTGTGCCGTCCGGCATAATTGCCCGCCTCAAATCTGCATCGCGGAAGTTAGTTCGATTGAGATTGGCGTCAATCAAAACCGCTTCCACCAAAACAGCGCCGCTCAAATTAGACCAGCACAGCTTGGCTCGGTACAGATTAGCACCGCTCAAGTTAGCTCCGCGCAGAGTTGACCAACTGACATTGGCAACTCTCAAATTAGCATTGGTGAGATTAGCTTCGGTGAGATTAGCTCCCACCATCGTTACCTGGCGCAAGTCTGCACCAGTCAGGTTGGCTCCGCTGAGCATCGCCCCGCTGAGAATAGCCTGAGTCAGGTTGGCTCTTTCCAAAAGCGACTCGCTGAGGATGGCATTTGTCAGGTTTACCGCTTTGAGAGTTGACCAACTCAAGTTGGCCTTCATCAAATTAGTGCGAATCATGCTAGCTTCGGTTAAGTTAGCCGCAAACAAATTCGCTTCGGTAAAGTTGGCTTCGGTCAAATTAGCTTCGGTCAAATTAGCCTTATTCATGTTGACTTCTCTCGCCATAGAGCCGCGCAGGTTGGCTCCCACCAGGTTAGCCGAGGTGAGATTGGCGCGGCTCAAATCGGTACCGATGAGATTTGCTTCGCTGAGATTGGCTTCCGTCAAGTCCACCCCTGCCAATTTCACCTCGCGCAAGTTCGCTCCCGTCAGGTTAGCACCTTTGAGATTTGCGTCTTGGAAATTCGCTCTGGTAAAGTTAGCCTCGCTGAGGTTTACCCCTTTTAAGTCAGCCCCGGCGAGGTTAATCTCTCGAAAATTTCTTTCTCCGGCCGCATATTGCCTCAGAATTCGATCGGCCTCCATGTCATTCGCCTCGCAATTTTTGTTTCAAACGTTAGAGTGATGGATTTTACACATCATCCCAGATAACCACGGCATTCACCCTGCACACTACAGCATCGGTAGAATCTTTGCACTCTGCTTTTTGGGTACTGGCGTGCAGTTCCATTTTCTAATGGCATGACAAATATCAACGCTTCTGAGAAAATCAAAAATAGCGTAAGACCATCGGCACTAACCAGTGAATCGATTTTAGATTGAAGAATTGAATCCACAGATCAGTTGACAGTTGACAGTTGTCAGTGGGTAGTTGTCAGTTGACAGAAGAGCCCGCTCGCTAAGCCGAGGGGTTGACCGTTGACAGTTGACAACTTTCAATCACCACTGACAACGCAACGACGGGCAGTGGGCTCTTCTGCCCACTGTCAAATACCCACTGCCCACTGTCAAATACCCACTGCCCACTGTCAAATACCCACTGCCCACTGTCAAACACCCACTGCCCACTGCCAACTACCGACTACCAACTGCCCACTGCCCACTGCCAACTAGCGACTACCAACTGACAAAGGAAATTTTAAAATGCCTGAAAATTTGAGAAGCCAAGCTGTAACTGGGGGCGTGCAGCGCGCACCCAACCGAGCCATGCTGCGCGCCGTCGGTTTTGGCGACGGCGATTTTATTAAGCCCATTGTGGGGATTGCTAACGGGTACAGCACGATTACGCCCTGCAATATGGGATTGAACGACCTCGCTTTGCGGGCTGTTGCGAGCGCAAAAGAAGCTGGCGCCATGCCGCAGATGTTCGGTACGATTACTATCAGCGACGGTATCTCGATGGGAACCGAAGGGATGAAATATTCTCTGGTGTCGAGAGATGTGATTGCAGATTCGATTGAAACTGTTTGCAACGGCCAAAGTATGGACGGGTTGCTGGCTGTGGGCGGCTGCGACAAAAATATGCCCGGAGCGATGATTGCGATCGCCCGCATGAACATTCCTGCTATTTTTGTCTACGGTGGCACGATCAAACCAGGACACCACAACGAACGCGATTTAACTGTTGTCAGCGTTTTTGAAGCAGTCGGTCAATTCAGCGCCGGCAAAATTGACGAAACAGAGCTCACCGCAGTGGAACAAAAAGCTTGTCCCGGTGCCGGTGCCTGCGGCGGAATGTACACCGCCAATACGATGTCGAGCGCTTTTGAAGCGATGGGCATGAGTTTGCTCTATTCTTCGACAATGGCTGCTGAGGATGCCGAAAAAGCTGACAGCGCGGCAGAATCTGCCAAAGTTGTGGTGGAAGCGATTCGCAAACAGTTGTTACCGAGCCAAATTTTGACTCGCAAAGCCTTTGAAAATGCGATCGCGGTAATTATGGCGATCGGCGGTTCAACCAACGCTGTGCTACACTTATTGGCGATTTCAAATGCGATCGGCGTAGAGTTATCCCTCGACGATTTTGAAACAATTCGAGCCAAAGTGCCAGTCTTGTGCGACCTCAAACCAAGCGGCAAATACGTAGCCGTCGATTTGCACAAAGCCGGCGGCATTCCTCTAATCATGAAAATGCTGCTAGAAAAAGGTTTATTGCACGGCGACGCCCTGACAATTACGGGTCAAACAATTGCCGAAGTGCTAGCAGATATTCCTGCCGAACCGCGCGCGGATCAAGATGTCATCCGCCCTTGGAACAACCCGATGTACGCCCAAGGACATTTAGCAATTCTGAGGGGAAATCTGGCAACAGAAGGATCAGTCGCTAAAATTACAGGCGTTAAAAAACCGCAAATCACCGGCCCAGCCCGCGTCTTTGAATCAGAAGAAAATTGTTTGGATGCAATTTTGGCTGGCAAAATTCAAGCCGGAGATGTGATTGTCATCCGCTACGAAGGGCCAAAAGGCGGGCCAGGAATGCGCGAAATGCTAGCACCAACTTCGGCAATTATTGGCGCTGGTTTAGGCGATTCGGTCGGGTTAATTACCGACGGCCGCTTTTCCGGCGGAACCTACGGCATGGTTGTGGGTCACGTGGCACCGGAGGCGCAAGTTGGCGGCACCATTGCTCTGGTAAATGAAGGCGATTCGATCACGATTGATGCTAACAATCGGTTGTTGCAGCTCAATGTTGACGATGCAGAATTAGAGCAGCGACGGGCTGTTTGGCAGGCTCCTAAACCTCGCTATACTAAGGGCGTTTTGGCTAAATACGCTAAGTTGGTTTCTTCTAGCAGTGTCGGTGCTGTGACTGATTTAGGTTTGGGTTAAAGAAAGAAGACTTTTTTTAACCGCAGATGAATGCAGATAAACGCAGATGAAATTCCATCTGCGTTCATCTGTGTTCATCCGCTAATATCTGCGGTTAAAAAAAGTCTAACTAATTGGCTACAATCGGAATCTCATCACTGAGCTATCATAATTATGTATAATGTTTATAATTAGTGAGTGTATTTTAAACCCCTTGAATTTATTTTATTCAAATAGTTGTTTTCACAAGCTAAGAAGATAGGGTAAAGCAATAAAATTGTTCACAATCAACATCTAATCTAGCTATAAAGAGAGAATTTTCATTCCTCTTAAAAGAGATATTTAAGCTCTACAATAAATGGATATACTATATTTAAATGTTGACTTTTTAGGAAATATGCAGTATATTTAATTAAAGTATATAAACTGTTTAACTCCTATTCTAAGTATGGCGCGTGGCGAAACCCTCAGAAAACTCTTTAAAAGCTTCTCTCATAACGAGAGAGAAGGGTTTTTGGCTGCGGCTATGGAAATTATTGAAGAAGAAAGAAATAAAAATCATCTCTTACTTGCTAGAGATTTGGAAAAGCTGCTTCAAAACGGCAATGGATACATCAAACCCCTAGCTGCTAACCCGACTCCCTGGAACCAATTTCCTGAGCCTCCTAAAGACAAGGATACTGGACTTGCCTTGCTTGAGGTCAAACAATTTGACCTTACTTGGGATCGCATCGTACTCAGTGAAAAAAATTTTGATGTGCTGCAAGAAATCGTCCTCGAAAATCGTAAACAAGATATCCTCGCAGCCTATAACCTCAAGCCCAAAAGCAAATTACTTTTCTGTGGCCCACCAGGATGTGGTAAAACTCAAACTGCAAAAATCCTATCTAGCGCCTTGGGGCTGCCGCTTGTTTATGTGAACCTAACAGCGGTATTCTCTTCTTACTTGGGTCAAACTGCAACCAACCTTCAGAAAATTTTCACCTACATTGAGAAGGGTGAGTGGGTTGTTTTGTTCGATGAGTTTGATGCTATAGCCCGCGATCGCGATAACTTAAATGAACATGGTGAAGTAAAGCGGCTAGTTAATAGCTTGTTACAGTTGATCGATAATGTGACCAATCAAAGTATATTCGTTGCTGCGACAAATCACGAGAAACTACTAGATAGTGCCGTTTGGCGACGATTTGATGAAGTTATCTTCTTCGATAATCCAACGGTTGAACTGCGGACGGCGCTTTTAAGTCACTATCTGTCTGCGATCCGTTATACTGCTATTAATCTATCTACCTTTGCCGCTCGGCTTGAGAGTGCTACTGGAGCAGATATAGAACGGATCTGCTCAGATGCAATTAAAGCCGTGGTTCTGCGAGGAGAACGTACCCTGACTGCTGATGATTTAGAGGTGGCAATTGGGCGTTTTCTAGAAAGACAAAGTATAATAGCAAATTCACAATAATTATTTACGTCTAATCCTAATGGTAAGTAAGTTCGATCACCTGAAATTACCCAGAATCAACATCGAATCACCTCGGCGCTCTCCAGGTGGTTTTAGTGGTAAAAAACGTACTGATGTTAGTTCACACGGTAAGCAGTTATTAGGTCAACTTTCGACCCTGACTGAGGCTGTGAAGCAAAAAAACACCCCATTTCGCCTTGACCCAAAATTAATTTTTAAGATTAAAGTTGCTGAAAAAGGTTATTTCTCAGAAGACATGGTGACTCAAGCAGGACTAAATTTACTAGCTCGTGAACCGAATAAAGCCATCGTTGTCTTTTCATCCGACAATCAGCTAACTGAATTCAAGAGACGGTTAGAAAATTACAGTCAAATTCAAGATGGCCCGAAGTATGAATACTTAGGAGCGATTGATGAGCTAGTTCCCCTCGAACGTGAAGATCGTATTGGTCGTTTGTTGGAGCTAAAGCCTGTACAATTAGGTGAACTTGCCGCCTTAGATTTGGAACTTTGGCACACAGGCGATCGCACAGAGATGCGAAAGTATTTAGATGATATCGCCGAAGTGCTAGAGAGCTTAGCCAGCGATACTGCTCCTATGAGAATGAGCGATCGCTACATAGGTGAATATCTCTGTATTGCTAGGATTAAAGTCACCCACGAAGTTTTAGAGCTTTTGCTGGAAGAGAAAATCGTTAAAGAAATCGATCGCCCTCCCCAACCTGCGTTTGAAACAAATGCTGATTATAATCTGCCAATTTCAGATTTTCCCGAAGTTGTGGCCCCACCTGAAGATAATTGCGGTATTCTGGTTATTGATTCTGGCGTACAGCGCGGTCATCCTTTAATTGCTCCGGTGTTGGGTGACACTGAAGTATTCCCAGATGCGAAAAGGGAATTCATAAGAGGTGGCTCTGATGATGTAAATGGACATGGTACTAATGTTGCTGGAATTGCTATCTATGGGAATGTTGAAAACTGCATTAAACAGCGTTCATTCGATCCAACTGCTTGGCTATTTTCTGCCCGCGTGACAAACGAAAAAAATGAATATGATGCAGACCTCCTCGTAGAAACTCAACTCGATCAAGCCCTTCGAGCTTTTGTTGAAAATTATCCCAATTGCAAAGTAATCAATATCTCGTTAGGTAACGCTGACCAGATTTACCGAGATGGGCTGAAACAGTTTCGATTAGCTGCTAAGATAGATGAAATTGCTTATTACTACCAAAATAAAAATAAAAATATTATCTTTGTTGTTTCAGCCGGCAATGCTTTTTATGAAGAGGCTAAATCAGATGAGCAACTACGGACTGATTACCCAAATTATCTACTGAAAAAGAGCGCTCGAATTATCGATCCAGCTACTTCAGCAATTGCCATAACCGTAGGTTCCTTATCATTGGGTCGTGGTAGTATTACAGAACCTTCTGATGTTCGTCGTCAGGCGATCGCAAAACTATCAGGATACCCCTCTCCGTTTACTAGAACTGGTTTTGGGGTCGATGGAATGATTAAGCCTGATGTTGTAGATTTTGGCGGAGATGTTGTAATAGACCTCAAATATAAAGAAGGTCTGGATTTACCTAAATCCAAACTGCGACTACCAGATAATGTAGCTGGAGTTTCTGTTGTTACTCTATCCAAAGATTTGAAAAGTTCTTTATTTCAAATCTGTAGTGGTACAAGCTTTGCGGCTCCTCGTGTTGCTAATATTGCTGCTCAACTTTTCACAAAATATCCAGATGCCAGTTCTAATTTAATTCGGGCGCTTATTGTGAATTCAGCGGTTCTTCCTAAAGAAATTCCTCCTGAATTTAAACTTAATAATCAACAGTCTCAGAGTGAAAAGACAAAAACGATTAAGAATCAGCTAGCAATCTATGGTTACGGACAGGCTGACTTAGAACGTGCAATGTATTCTGCTGAAAACTACGTTGTTCTATCAGAAGATAATATTTCGATCAAAGTAGGATATTTTCATGTTTACGAAATTCCCCAATTGCCACCTGAATTTTTTAACGTAAAAGGCACTCGTAGATTGTCAATTACCTTGGCATTTGATCCGCCAACTCGCCCAACTCGTGGAGACTCATATCTAGGAGTCACAATGGAATTTGATATTTTTAAAGGAATCGATCGCGAAATTGTTAGGACGGCTTATGAATCTGCTAGCAAGACGAGTTCTCCTGATGAGTCCACCGACAATACAAAAAAAAAGTTAAAGGCAAAATATGGGGCGGGTATTGAAGTTACATTGTCTCCAAGCTCCAATCTTCGGAAGAAAGGAACAGTACAAAGGGGGCAAGTAGAAATTTTTCCCAAGTCTACAAAATATGATGAAGGGCCGATGACTCTGATTGTTAGTTGTAATCGTAAATGGGCAAAATTAGATGAAATTGAAATGCAGCGTTATGCGTTAGTTGCTTGCATTAGCCATTCCGCTCCTGAAGTTGATTTATATAATCGTATGCAAATCCAAATTTCCCAGAGAGAAAGAGTAAGAGTTTAACTGATGATGGGGAGTCGCAGTCACCCCACTAAAACAGTATAAGATACAGAAATTACACCTTAATTTGTGTTAATGATGTGAGCAGACTTTCCATCATGTCAAACTCCGCAAAAGAGCGATCGCCCGTCAATCTCTCTCTCCAAAATCTCAGGGAATTAGCGCTGATTCAAAAAGCGGCTGGCCATCGACATGGCGTCAGTAATGTCTACGTCGCCGTCTCCATCTCCATCTAAAAACGCATTCAAAACGGGATTTGCGCCCTGGGCTGGATTTTGGGCGTTGCCGCCGGATTGCAGCAGGTTGAGGACGATCGGCACTAACACAGGTATCATCGCTTGGATTGTAGCGTTATTCAAGCCGGTTCTTTGGGCGATATCGGCTACTATCTGGGTCAGTTGGCCGGCCCCAAACAAACTCTGAACAGCTTGCAGATTGGGACTTGTGCCGCTAAATTGGTTGACAACTTCTTGGGCTTGTGCGTCTCCAGATTGCGATCGCACGTCTTGTAATGCCGATCGCACGTGTCCGCCCAAAACCGACATTGCTAGCTGAGTCGTGGCTGCATCGACGCCCTGGTTGCCGCTCAACTGCTCTACCGCACCGAGAATGTTGCCCAACTGATTGGGACTTGCTTGTTGGTTGGGATTGTCGATCGCGCTCAAAATTTGGTCAAATAGTCCCATAATTTTTGCTCCTAGCTTTAATGGCTCCACTCTAGATTAACCCATGACCAACTACCAACTCCCGATCGTATATTCTAATGCTCGATCGGCAGGGCGATCGCAAATTCCGTCCCCGTTCCCACCTCCGACCAACAGTTAATAGTTCCGCCGTGTTTCTTAACGATAATTTCGCGACCGATGGCCAACCCCAAACCCGTACCTACACCTCTGGGTTTAGTAGTAAAGAATGTTTCAAACATTTTTGCTTGACTTGCGGCGGGTATTCCCGTACCGTTATCAGAAATTCGCACCACCACTGAGTCGTCATCCAAGTATTCTGTAGCAATCACAATCTTCGGCAAAAAACTCGGCGCTTCCTGTTTCACTGACTCAGAACCCGATTGTTTTCTCATTTCCTCAGAGTTAATTTTCTCAATTTTTGCTTTTTCTTCTACAGCATCTAGTGCATTGTTAATCACGTTGACAAACACTTGGTAAAGCAAACCCATGTAGCCTTCCACAGTCGGAATGTTCCCGTAATTACGCACCACTTCAACCCCGTTTTTGATCCGGCTGTTGAGAATCAGCAAACTGCTGTCTATGCAGGCGTGCAAATCCACCGCCTGAGGCGCCGCCTCGTCTAGGCGAGAAAAGTCTTTCAAACTTAAGATAATAGCTTTGGCTCTTTCAGCGCCCACTTCCATCGAGTCAAATATTTTCATCAAATCTTCTTTGAGAAAGTCAATGTCTATTTGTTCGGCTTTGGCGCTGACTGCGGCCGGCGGGTTGGGGATTTCTGCTTCATAAGTTTTGAGCAGTTCTAAAATATCCTCAACGTAATTTTTCGCGGGGTCTATGTTGGCATAGATAAAATTGATTGGGTTGTTAATTTCGTGAGCTACCCCGGCTAACATCCGCCCCAAAGTAGCCATTTTTTCATTTTGAAGGATCTGATTTTCTTGTTTGAATTTCACTTCTTCTAGCAAGTGATTTACTTTCTGAATCAGTTGGTTCAACGAAGCTCCTAAGACTCCCACTTCATCGGTACTGGTAACTGGTACTTGCAACTGAAAATTAGATTCTTGGCTCACTCGCTGAGCGATTTTAGTTACGGCGCCGATGGGTTTGGCGATCGCCCGACTGGTGTAGCTCGCCAGCAGTGCTGCAACTACGATCGACAGTGCCATGCTACCAATAATGATTTGTAGGCGCAGCGCCTGCGCTCGCAGCAGGGACTCCCGCGCTGCATCTTCTTGCAATGCGGCGCGATCGACAATTTCTGCTAAATCATTGACCGCCTTATCTAGTTTCAACCCAATTCGCTGTCGGTCAAAGTTCGACAGCAGCTTGCGCTTAACTATTTTATTACCTGGTTTATTAGGTAACTTATTAAGTTTTTGGCTGAGGGTTTCTAGACGTTGAATGTAATTAATGACTAGCGGCTCGTAACTGGTTAACAAATATGGCAACCCTTCTATATTTTGGCTTTCGCTCAGATTTGTAACTTTGAATAAAGAGGATTTTAACACCTCTAATTGGTTTTTCAATTGTTTGTTTTTTACGTCAAATATTTCTGGTTTGTCTACCCAGTAATTCAGCCGTTCTTGGGTATTCTTTGTCCGCATTAAAGCCACTTGCAAATTATTTAAAAGCCGACTTTCTCCATCGATGTGTATTTGATTGTTAGTTCGGCGATAGTAATGATTTCCAGCCACCATTCCGACTGTGGTTCCCCCAATTGCTACACAAAGAGCCAGTGCGTAGCCGCCGCAGATTTTATCGCTAATACTGAGGTTGCGGAAGTAACGGGCTATTTGAGTGAAATAATTTGGCTGTGGTGGCTGGCTCTCTTTGATGTTATGGTCGCCAGAGGTAGGAAGTGCTTGTGAAGCTTGGTTGTGATGTTTGAGCTGCATAGATGCGAACCTGTAAATAATTCACGCACTGACAATTAAGCTTACCTTAACTCACGGCTGATTAAAGAGTACCCTATGATACTTAATATGATAATTTTTTTGAATTAGGACGATCTTACCCTGCTGAATAAACCCGGTTTCTCGTTTCCGCTTGCGGGGCTTCGAGGACATACTTATGTTAAGAAACCGTATTTATAGGTACTTAATGTGACATTTGTTTCAGCATAAAAAACATTGGATCGACTGGCGATCGCCTAAATTACCGATTAAATAAGTAATTCCAAATCAATCGGCTACCCGGTTCGGGCAGATGAGTTCAGCAATCAAGGGTCTGTTTTGCTACAATTGCAGCCGGGACGCGATCGCCCGCAGCGCACCTGCACCGACTAATGCTCAAACCGGCTACCATCGCGAGGCAGGCGAGCTTAGCAGTGCGATCGGATGCTGGGTCATTTAAGTATTGAGATTTGCAATCACCCGATCGTTGTGAGTTTCAAAAATTTTAGACCCTCAGACAAGCGATCTCGGGTAACGCCCAACTTCGAGTACCCCGATTCAATACTGCAAGTAAATCGAAAATTTCAAATCGACTGACTGATGACTATCGGAGTAATGTAAAAATCAAAGTATAACCCTTTTATTTGCCGCTCCCCTCATGCCTCTGCCGCGCCTGCTAACCTTAATTGCTGCTTTCTGCCTCACCCTGGGGCTGATTATTGGGCTGGTGAGTTCCTTAACAGGGCTTTACAGTCAAGTTGCGTGGTCTGCTTCTCCGCTGCTGGCTAATTTGCTAATTTTGCTGATAATTGTACTTTTGGGAACCCTAATTTTTGCGCTTTTTTACTATTTTAGGCTGCTGCAACGGCCAGGAAAAGTTAAAGGCAAACGGGCAATTAATCCCAAGGTTCCTGTTGTCAAAAGTGAAGCTGCTTCGGAAAATCTCAAAGCAATCAGACAGCAAGTCGATCGCATTCAAGACGAAGTAGCGCGGCAAGCTTTGCTGTTGAGAGCGCGCGAAATTGAAGCTAGCATGGCCCGCGGCAGCATTAGAATAGTCGTTTTCGGCACCGGTTCTGCGGGCAAAACTTCGGCTGTGAATGCGCTGGTGGGACGGATGGCGGGACAGGTGGGCGCGCCGATGGGAACTACCGAAGTTGGAGAAACTTACACTCTTTCATTGAAAGGAATCGATCGAGAATTAGCAATTACTGATACCCCAGGCATCTTGGAAGCGGGAGTGGCGGGGACTTACAGAGAGGAATTGGCGCGGCAGTTGGCTGCTCGTGCTGATTTGATCTTATTTGTGTTGGACGGCGATTTGCGAAAATCTGAGTACGAACCGCTGCGGAATTTAGCCCAAATCGGCAAAAGGTCGATCGTAGTGTTTAATAAAGTTGACCTTTATCCCGACAGCGACAGAGACGAGATTCTCGATCGACTGCGACAGCGAGTCAAAGGTTTAGTCTCAGCAATGGACGTAGTTGCAATTAGCGCCAACCCGCAAAAATTTGTACTAGAAAGCGGCACAATATTTCAGCCAGACCCGGATATGATGCCATTAATTCGGCGCATCGCAGCGATTTTGCGCGCCGAAGGAGAAGACTTGATTGCTGATAATATTTTGCTGCAATCTCAGCATTTGGGAGACCAAGCGCGCAAATTAATTGACGCTCAAAGACGGCGCGCCGCTGATAAAGTAGTAGAGCGCTTTCAGTGGATCGGAGCCGGAGTAATTGCCGTGACGCCTTTGCCTGTTGTGGATTTACTGGCGACAGCAGCAGTTAACGCTCAAATGGTAATAGAAATTGCCAAGATTTACGGCTGCGAATTAAATATCGATCGCGCTAAAGAATTGGCACTATCTCTCGCCAAAACTCTAGCAAGTTTGGGAATAGTTGAAGGCGTAATTCAAGTAGTGTCAAGAGCGTTGCAGTTAAGCGTTGCCGGATTTGTCCTCGGCAAAGCAATTCAAGCAGTCAGCGCCGCTTATTTAACCAGAATTGCGGGCAAAAGTTTTATTGAATATTTCCGCCACGATCAAGACTGGGGCGACGGCGGTATTGCCGAAGTCGTGCAAAGGCAGTTTCAGTTAAATCGGAAAGACGAGTTTGTCAAAGCTTTTGTCAAAGATGCGATCGCCCGCGTTGTCGAACCTCTCAACATCTACCAGCAAGAAGCATCGGATGCAGAATTAGAAATGCCAGAAGAATTGCAACCAGAACCCTTATATCAGCAACCAGACGACGATTGGGAAACTCACAGCAACAAGCACAAACAGGAATGGTAATTAGTCATTAGTCAGTGGTCATTTTACCCGCTCGCGAAGCCGAAGGGTGGTCATTAGTCAATAGTCAATAGTCATTAGTAGGGTGCGTCTAAGAAAGAAAATATCCAAAAAAACAGCGAAAACCGATCGCGCGACGCACCTGATACCGATCGCAATATTTGGGCGCTTGGTGCGTGGCTACTAGATTGTCGATTTGCTCCAAATATAGTCTGCAAGCCACACACCCTACGGCATCAAATGACTACTGGCGATTGGCGATTCTCAATTGCCAAGGATCTCAAGTCCGATCGAGCGATCCCAATATTTGGGCGCTTGGTGCGTGGCTACTAGATTGTCGATTTGCTCCAAATATAATCTGCAAGCCACACACCCTACGGCATCAAATGACTGTTGACAAATGACAAATGACCAATGACCAATGACCAATGACCAATGACAAATGACCAATGACTAATTTTGCCCCAACAACAAATAAGCCATCATTTCTCCTTTACCTTTAATCTCAATAGCACCGCGCAGTTTAAACGAAAATTTATGTTTCAAACGCTCGTAAACCGCATCTGTCACCTGAATTTGCCCCGGAATACCGTTTGATTCCATCCGTTGAGCGACATTCACTGTATCGCCCCACAAATCGTAACTAAATTTAGTTAAACCAATGACTCCCGCCACCACGCCACCAATATTGATCCCAATGCGGAGACTAAAGCTTTGATTGTTTTTGGCATTGAAGTTAGCGACAGCAGCCTGCATATCGATTGCCATTTGGGCGATCGCCAAAGGGTGATTTTCCTGTGGTTCCGGCAAACCGCCGACTACCATGTAAGCATCGCCAATAGTTTTGATTTTCTCCAAGCCGTGACGTAGCGACAACTGGTCGAATCTACTGAAAATTTGATTCAGAACTTGTACGGTTTCTGTCGCTGTTTTTTGAGATGCAAAATCCGTAAATCCTACCAAATCAGCGAATAAAACACTGACATCGGAAAAGCTGTCAGCAATTAGGCTTTGTCCTGACTGCAAGCGTTCTGCAATGGCTTTTGGCAAAATATTTAAGAGCAATTCTTCAATTTCGTCTTTTTGGAACTTGGTTGTTTCTAGCAGCAGCCGCGTTTCTACTTCTGCCTGTTCTCTATCGGCGATTTCTCGCTGCAATATCTTATTTTTTTCTCTCAATTGCAAGTCTAGTTCCCGCAGTCGCAATTGATTTTCAACGCGAGTCACAACTTCTACTGGTTCAAAAGGTTTAGTAATGTAGTCCACCCCACCAGCCTTAAAGGCTTTTACTTTATTAGAAATTTCTACTAAAGCACTTAGAAAAATAATCGGAATGTCGCGAGTGCGATCGCTCGCTTTTAAACGAGCGCAAACTTCATATCCATCCATAGCTGGCATCATAATATCTAACAAAATCAAGTCAGGCAGATCCAAGTGCACAGCATCGATCGCCTGTTTGCCACTTGAAGCAATTTTTACTTGATAGCCTTGCCGCAATAATATCCGCTCCAGTAATGTTAAATTGTTAAGACTGTCATCAACAATTAAAATACTGCCCCTAAGTTTTTGAGAATATGGTTGATTCATAGGCTTGTTGCAGGCTTAATTCAACTTAAATTTTGGAGAAAAGTTTATAACTTGCGTGCGGGTACGTCGCCACCGGGTTGTTTAACGCAAATAATTGGTTACAGCAGGCGAGGTACACCGAAAAACACGGTTTTTGAGCGTGGGAGTGCGTTGTGTACTCAAATTTATACTAATTTGTCAAAATAGCGAAAGCCTTGTCTAAAACTTTATATTGCGGAGCAATTTTGTCGATCGCACAGCGCTTGGATGCGATCGACAAAATTATGGACTCCCTGCTGTGGCTTTTGATACCGCTAATATCCCACCAGTCGCGCCACTGCTGGCGTTTGCGCTACATTTACAAAATGCTGAGATGCTTTGGGGCCGCAATTTTGCCCAGATTATTAGTATACCTGAATTTAAAAGTACGATCGACAAATCGAGCGGTTAAGAAATTAGGGTAATTTTGGCATTAGATGTTCCCCGAGTCTCTGGTGCTGCATTTGATTAAGAAATAATACAATAATTTTACAGTTTGGGGAGACTGTGGGGAGGGAGCAAGTTAAACAATGCAAGATCGCGATCGGGTCGAACCGAATTTTGATAAGATGTAAGATTAATCACAAAATTTGCTATGGTCTGGCGGGGTAAAAACAATGAGCGATCGACCAATCATTCTCGGTATTGTCGGAGACAGCGCAGCGGGCAAAACCACTCTGACGCGAGGAATTGCCCAAGTATTGGGGCCAGAAAATGTGACTGTGATTTGCACAGACGACTATCACCGCTATGACAGAAAGCAGCGCGCCGAAATCGGCCTGACAGCACTGCATCCCGACTGCAATTACCTCGACATCATGCAGCAGCACCTCAGCCTGCTGCGTACCGGTCAAGCAATTCTCAAACCCATTTACAACCACCATTCTGGTACATTTGACCCGCCGGAATATATCAAGCCCAGCAAGTTTGTAATCGTTGAAGGTTTGCTGGGTTACTCCACCCGAACTATCCGCGATTCTTACGACGTAAAAGTGTACCTCGCTCCCCCAGAAGAACTGCGAACTCAGTGGAAAGTTAAGCGCGATATTATGAAGCGCGGTTATACTGAAGAACAGGTGCTGGCAGAAATGGAAAAGCGCGAACCAGATTCAGAAGATTATATTCGCCCCCAGCGCAAATTTGCCGACGTTGTAGTTAGTTTTTACCCAGAATCTGACCAGGAATCAAATTTGAACGTGCGTTTAGTCCTGAGACCGACAATTCCTCACCCCGATTTTACTGAGATTTTAGGTCGAGGTAGCGATAGTTTTAAACCTGCAATTCGCTTGGGACTCGATCGCGATATGGGCAAACCGGTTGATGTGTTGGAAGTAGACTCCCACGCTAACAGCGATCAAGTCAGCGAATTGGAAAAGATTTTGTGCAGCGAGTTACCTCACCTCCAAGGATTTTGTGCGGCCCAAGGCAACCCGGAAATTGGTAAACTCATCGGGACAACTGGCGAAGTTTTGCAAAGTTACCCGCTAGCTTTGACTCAGTTGTTAGTTGCATATCACATGATGAAAGCAATTCACGTGTATTAATAGCTAATGTAGGGATACGGCACTGCCCATTGGTGTCAACAATCGCCTGAGGGCAATGATAAATCTTGCTCTTAGCCGAGTTTCTCACCCCCTCGCATCCCCCGATGCTTTGGGGGACGAAAGAAAATATTCTTGTCCCCCCCCTTAACAAGGGGGGGCTAGGGGGGGTTAGGGGCCCTAATTACTAAATAGCAATCTCTAACGACGTTTGACATTAAGTTGACACGGCTTTGGGCTGACCCTTAGTCCCTACGGGTATTTATATTGACTTGAAGCTGCTCGATCAGACAAGCTGGCAAAATTCATTTTAATCATATTTTGGGACGGGCTTTCCTGCCCATCCCACAAGAAAAAATGATTTGTGTGGGACGGGCATCCTGCCCGTCCTAGTTATTTGTGCAATCTTGGCTATCAAGGTGAATTTATAGAACCCATTTGACATCTTTGAGTTTTTGGGTTGGGTGACGAGAAATATCGAGATTAACCCGGTTTCTGAGATTTACGCCCGGGGCAAGAAACCGGGTTTCTACGAGTTTTTGGGTTGGTCACGAGAAATACCGATAGAAACCCGGTTTCTGAGATTTACGCAGAAGAGATATCAAATGGGTTCTATAGGTAAGCTGGGCTCTTATTGCACTTACAAATAAGTTATCCGCCCCCGCCCGAAGAGTAGCGATATCTGACTATTTACTCATAACTTGGGAATCGGCTATTTTCCAAATGCCGTCCCAATACTCTAATGTGTACCGAATTACCTTGGTGTTAAAACTGCTACTATCGACTTTGCCGTTTTTGTAAAGAGTCGCATCTTCGGTGATTTTGACTTCAATAGTGGCTTTGTTCCCAGATGCTGCAAAGCGTTCGACTGATTCGAGTTTTTGGACGCCGTACCGATAGCGAGAATTACTGGTGTTCAAATAGTCGATCGCCTTTACAGTATCGGAATACAAAATTCCTGTAGTCATTCTAGCCAGCAATTGGCGATCGAAGGGAGGAGCAAATATTGTCTGTTTCGCATCCAACCATTTGCCAATTAAATCGGATGCTTGTCCGAGAGTAATGTTTTGGGATTGACTGATATAATTTTGGCGATAATTTGTTGGTGGTAGTTGTTGGGCGCCAGCAGCTAATTTTTGGGCCGGCGCGGTTGCAGCCAACAATAAAGGAGTTGCGATAGAAACTTGATCTACATAATTTAGTGGCGAGATTGCGGAATTTTAATGTGATTATATTGTTTCGATCGCGATCGAGTTCGCACCGTCAGCGCCCGCCTGCATCAAATCAGCAGCAGCTATTTGCTGGAGGGGTATCGATCCGGGCAAATAACTTTGAGGTGCGGGCACCATTTCGCCTCGGAAGTCGAGGAGTGTGACTAGCAGCAGGTAGGCAACTGCTAAAACTATAGAAATTACCCCAGTGATAATAGCAATAATTTTTGAACGTTCCATATTCGCAAAATTGTAAGTGCAGCTCCTATAAGTTTAGCATCAAAGCGAGCAACGATTGTGAGACTCATGCCATAGAATATAATCAGGTGCTACTTATTTAGATGACGACAATGGAACCTCTTGTAGATGCGCCAACTCCCACTCCCGCGCCCGGAGCTACCCCAGTGGTGGAAACATTTAATCTGGGGAAGTTCTACCGTACTGGCTTCTGGATGAACCAAAAGATTGAATCGCTCAAAAGTTGCACTCTGAGTGTTTCTGAGGGGGAAACTTTCGGGCTGCTAGGGCAAAATGGAGCGGGAAAAACTACGCTGCTGAAGACTTTGCTGGGGATAGTGCGGCCGACTTCGGGCAGGGCGCTGCTGTTGGGTAAGCCTTTGGGCGATCGCGCTGTCAAGCGGCGAGTCGGCTACTTGCCGGAAAATCCCTACTTTTACGATTATCTCACGGGCTGGGAATTCTTGCAGTTTGCGGCGGGGCTGTTTGAAATTCCACCCTCGATTCAGCGGCAGCGAATTCCGCATTTGCTAGACTTAGTTGGGCTAGCTCAATCGGCGGCAATTAAAAAACAGTTGCGCCAGTATTCTAAGGGAATGTTGCAGCGGATCGGCATGGCTCAAGCTTTGATTAACAATCCAGATGTGGTATTTTTGGACGAGCCGATGTCGGGCTTAGATCCGATGGGACGCTATCAGATGCGAGAGATAATTTTGGCGCTAAAAAATCAAGGAAAAACGATTTTTTTTAACTCGCACGTACTTTCAGATGTGGAGAAGATTTGCGATCGAGTGGCAATTTTGGCGAGAGGTGAATTAATCTGCACTGGGGCGATAGACGAATTGCTGGGTAAAACAGAAACTTACCGCGTTCAAGGTAGGGGCGGACATTTGAATATCCTGCAAAAATGGATACCGGATATGCAGGTCGAACTCGATTTGTGGTACGGTCATTTGCAGGGCGATCCGCAGGAGTTTATTTCTAGTCTCAGGAATACGGGAGGGCAGCTCATTAGCATGAATTTGGCGAAGCCTTCTCTGGAAGAATTTTTTATGCAGCAACTAGAAGAAAGAGGGATTTATTCGAGCAGTTGAAGGTTGTTTTGCCAAGAGGGATATCTGTCGCTGCGGGAGCCTCCCTCTTTGGCCTGGCATCAATCAAATTTGTGAAATCTTGCTACAGATAATTGATGTCTATAGCATTTCTCAGAAAGATGAGGTATTAATCCCTCAATCCCTCAATCCCTCAATCCCCCAATCCCCCAATCTAAAATCTAAAATCTAAAATCAGAACCTGTACCTCACATGAGTGAGACTCGGCTATATCTGTGAGGGGCGATCGGCAATTTGCGATTTTGAGGCAGCGGAGCGATAGAATCTGTAGAGCAATAAGGGTTGTTAACCCTGGTTTTCGGAGCGAGTGAAAGGTGAGCGAAGCGATCGCGTTCCTTGCCATCACCAGCAGTAACTAAACCCTATGGCATTATAATTTATCTTTGACAGGCAAAACGATCGCAAATTCAGTGCCAACTCCCGGCTCTGCATTTACATCAATAGTGCCGCCATGTTTTTCTACCACAATCTGACGGACAATTGCCAACCCCAATCCGGTGCCTTTACCGACGCCTTTTGTCGTGAACAAATGGTCGAATATCTGTTTTTTTACATTCTCTGTCATCCCCGTGCCGTTATCAGCAATTGTAATTTTAATCTGCCCGGATTCCAGTAGCTCGGTGCTAATCTTGATGCAGTTGGGATTGGCAGCAATTTCCTCAAAACTGCGTCCTTGATTTGACTCTTCTAAGGCATCGATCGCATTGGCGAGCAGGTTCATAAAAACTTGATTCAATTGACCGGGAAAACATTCAATTTTAGGAAAATTGGCGTATTTAGCCATCACTGCGATCTGCGGGCGGTATTGATTGCCTTTGAGGCGGTGTTTCAAAATTAAAATCGCGCTATCAATACCCTCGTGAATATTAAAGCCAACTTTGTAGTCTTTGTCGCCTCGGGAAAAGGTGCGGAGGCTGGTGCTGATGCTGGAAATGCGATCGCACCCGACTCGCATCGAATCAATCATCTTCGGTAAATCTTTCAAGAGATAATCGAGGTCAATCTCTTCGGCGTGCTCGGTAATTTGAGATTTCGGTGCATTGGAGCGATACAGTTCTAATTGTTGCACAACATCTTCCAAACTCCTTTTAGCTTCGTTTAAATTTCCTGAAACAAACCCAATCGGATTGTTAATTTCGTGGGCTATTCCGGCAACTAAATTACCTAAGGCCGACATTTTCTCGTTTTGTATGAGTTGCAGTTGCGTTTGTTGTAATTCTTTTAAAGTTTGTTCTAGGCGCTGATTTTGCTGTTGCAAAACTTCCTCTGAATGCTTGCGATCCGTGGCATCAACGCCCAAACCAATAATCCCGATCGTCTCGCCCTGTAAATTTTTTAATTTGACTTTTGTAACTTCTAAATAGTGTTCTTTGCCGTCAACCAATGTGAGAGTTTCGCTGGAGTAATGCGGCGAATCTTGGGCAAGGCAGGCCGCATCTGAAGCCATACAGCTTGCTGCATTTTCTCCCAGTATATCTTTGTAGTGATCTACAGCTAGGAAAGCGCTCAGAGGCACGCCGATATCTTGACAAAATGTCTTGTTAAAAAACTGTACTTTACCGCTGGGATTAACCATCCAAATCCAAATTGGAGCCACATCAATAATCGCTTGCAGCATTTGTTTCTGCTCCGCAAGCTGAGCTTTTGTGCGGCTAAATTTTGTTAGCGCTCGCTCTAATTGTTGGCTGTAATCATGAGATTTTTTATACAGCAGAGCATTTTGCAAACTGATGGCTGCTTGGGAAGACAGGAGATTGAGCATTTGCAGGCGATCGCGCGTAAAAACTCCTGCTTTTAACCGATTTTCTAGATACAAAATGCCGACTAAGTTGTCTCGATCGAGAATCGGCCAACACAACAGGCTCTGCGGTTGGTAGGTGAGGATGTAAGAGTCGGCATCCCAATCCGATTTTTCAGCGAGAGCCCGCACAATCACAGGTTTCAAGAAGTTTTTAACGCAGTCAACAATTTTGAGGGGCAGGATATCGCTGTGGAGATCGAGTATTGGGGATGCTAAGCCGATCGCGCGATCGACTCCCAAATTGTCGATCGTGCTGGCAGCAGCAATTTGCCATTGATTGCAGTTTGGCAAAATCAGCACTGCTTTGTCAGCGCCTGTATTTGTCAGCGTTAGTTGGATCAGTTTCGCAATCAGGCGATCGAGTTGTATTTCCCTAGACAGCATTTGACAAGCTGCTAGCTGATTTGCAAAACTTTCCAAATCTGAGACGAGAGCCGATACAGACGGATGAACAAATGGATGCAGCGATTCATTTTTGTCGGCAGTTGTGGGCAAAATTGCTAATGAATTAGCCGCATTTTTTGCAGGTGGCAAAATTGGGGAGACCAATTGAGGATAGTCTTTTTCTAACTCATCAATTTTTGCTTGTTCTCCACAGCGGATATAGCAATCATAGGCATCTGTAATGTAGACTCTGGCAATCTTTTCTCTTCCCAATGACAGGTAAAACTTCGCAGCTAGTTCGCCAGCCAGAGCTTCTTCTTGCAAATATTCGTTAGCTTTAGCTCCGGCTATAGCTCGATCGTACATTTCCATTGCTTCTGCATTCTTCCCCAAAACGCGCAGCCATTCTGCCTCAACTAGCTCGAACTTGTGCTGGTAATCGAGCGGGGTAAAGTAGGCGCATTCTTTGAGTTTTTTCTGACTGCTCCAAACGCGCTTGAGTATTTGTTTGCGCTGCGTCGGTGCCGCACCTGCATAGATTGCCAAATGTCCCAGCGCATCGTAAAATTCGTTTGTCATCGTTATTATTGCAAAACAATTTTCAAAGTGAATTTTGCCTGCATCCCCCCTGTCGATCTGCTTCGGATCGCGTAGGGAATATATCGCGAATCCGTTGCATTTTTTGCTAAATCCGATACGATTAAGATTCACCAATTACTATCAAGATACTTTTAAATATAGAGATATTTTAGATATCTGTGAATAACTGGTTTCCGTTCAAGTTCGTCGAGAATGTTTGTTCGCTTCAGAACTATTTGGAGCGATGCAAACTGCTGCTGGTGTAACTCGATCGGATTGTGGCAGTGCCGCGTCGCGGAAATCCACGACAAGGGCGTAGGAGCATAGGAGCGGGGATAGGGTTGTAGGCTGCGGGCAGGAATTGTGCCGGGAATATCGAGATTTTTGACGGTGGCACGCCCGTGGCGAAACTCTAAGAGCTTGCGAAGGGCGAGTTGTAAGTTTTTCTCGATCGCAATCCGACAGCCGATCGACAATCAATGTGCTATTGGGCGATCGGGCGATCTCCAGGGAGCACCGCAGTCAAATCTACTACATCTACTGTTGCATCCATATCGGCTGACCTCAAGCTTGACACTGACTTGATAAAAGTTAGTGTATCTATCTTACGGCATAAACTGCAAAATTTTATAGCTGCCAATCAAAAATAATACTTATTTGTTAAACACCAACATTTTATACTTGGGCGATCGCTATCGGAGGTGGTTACTTACGTATGTTTTTGTGCTTTTAATATTAAAGCCACTTAAATGAATCGAAAATACAGTAGCAACACGGCAGTATCGTGTTATGACAATACAATATCTAATTAAGTGAATTTAATATAAGTCGATCGGCAAAATTTCCGATAGCCGAGGGAAAAATTATTACCTTAAAAAATCCCAATCAAATCTATAGAAATTAAAAAAAATCCGTTGTGAAATCAGCAGCACTGAAGTCCGCACGGCAAAAAGTGCCGGCTGTTTCATTCTGGAGAAACGCGCCCTGCACTCTACTTCCGGGCTGATTAGCCCTATTGGGGGTGGGAAACCGACGGAAATATAATTAATATGCAGTCGTTTGAAGACGACTGCGAGCTATGAGACAGGGATTTTAACCCCTGTCCAAATGTAGATTCCCGCCGCTCTAGAAGCAGCGTTATCTGAAATTAGTCGATCGCGTCTGCCGCTCTTTCTGCTGCTCGTTGAGTTTTGTCGATATCTCGATTCACTTTGGCGCGAACCTTGTCGGAGGCATCTTCAGCGCTGTATTTTACTTTGCGCGCTGCATTTTTGACATTTTCTTGACCTTGAGCGGTATTGTATTTCAGCGACTCAGTACCCTCTGCTACTCTTTCTTTTGCTCCTTCTGTCGCTTCTTTAACAATCTCTTTTGCTCCCTTCAAGCCTTCGCGAGTGTTTTCTTTAAGATTAGAAAAACCTTGTTTGGTTTTGTCGCCAAACTCATCAGCTTTACGCTGAGCCGTGCGAGCGTCGTCATTTAGTTTTTCGCCGATTTGGTCTAGTTTTTCCGGCGCGTCGTCTGCTACCCGCCGCACATTTTCGCCCACGTTGCTGCTAGATTTAGTCTCGATGCGTTGTTGCGCTTGCTCCTTGAGAAACTGAGCTTTTGCTTCAGCAGCAGCAGCGTTTTTGTCTCTGGGATCTGTATCGGCGTATTGATTTTGGCCGCCTTTGTATTCGGAAGTTACAGCCCCTGAAGGCACTTCTTGTCTAATTTTGTCGGCAGTTTTTGCCGACGCTACATCAGCCCGGTTGCAGGCCGTGCTCACAAACACTAAAATGCCCGCCAGAAACACGGTTAAAATTTGTACAGCTCGAATTTTTTTCAGAAAAGCAGTTAGTCTGTTCATAAAAATGCTCCTTTCTATTGTGAGATATTCAACTGTTTGATGGTTCTGTAGATGACCAGCATGACAGAATTAGACATTCAAACACTTTTTTAATTATACGAATAGAAAAAGTAGTTTTTTATCTATCTGAAGTTACATTCCTCAAGTTATAGCATTTTTAAATCTCATTAAATGCAGTAGGGACACGGCACTGCGTGTCCCTACGCAGCCATGTCCCCAGGCAGTATCTGTACTTGATTAAATGCGACAATCCTCAATCTTTTACGAATTATTATTAAAAGTCGCAGCACCGGGCTCAGGACAACGCAATGCCGTTTCCTTTGCCTTGGCTGGGCGTTTGGCTATCCGTGCGCGCTGCGTTGAAATATTTTGCGTTTTTGTAGCAAAAAAAAACCTTCCGGTCAGGAACCAGAAGGAAGGTGGTGTATGATCTCAAGTACAACAAGGTCTTTAATTGCAATTGTCGCCGCACATTGCGATCGCCCACATCTGTCTAATGGCTGAAAGTATCTGCACAGTTACTAATCATTTTGAATAGCTGTTTTGAGACTTTTACAGAATTCGCCGATCGCTTCTAAGCCCTCTTCGGGAGTGCCTTGAGCCAAGCGTTTGACAAAAGCACTACCAACAATCGCAGCGTCTGCACCCCATTCTTTCACTTGGCGAGCGTGTTCTGGTTTCGAGATACCAAACCCAACGCCGATGGGTTTGTCGCTGATGCTGCGGATTTCTTGGAGCAACTCTTTTGCTCGCGTTTCTAAGCCTTCGCGCACTCCCGTCACCCCCGTCACGCTGACTAAGTAAATAAATCCTTGAGACTGGCGGGCGATCGCTTCTATGCGACTTTTAGGACTTGTGGGAGCCACTAACAATGTTAGTTCTATCCCTAATTTATTTGCGGGTTGGATCAGGCTGTCAGCTTCTTCTAAGGGCAAATCCGGTACAACCAATCCTTGAACTCCAGCACTTTTGATTTGCTGCAAGAAGGTTTCGATGCCTCTGTACAAAATCGGGTTGTAATATGTGAAGAGAATTATGGGCGATCGCAAATTCGGACTCACTTTCGCCACCATTTCCAGCACCGGATCTAGCCGCGTTCCCCGCTGCAAGGCCCTAGTAGCAGCCGCTTGAATCACCGGCCCGTCAGCTAGCGGATCGGAATAGGGAACGCCAAGCTCGATCGCATCTGCACCGCTATCATCCAAAACTTGCAGTGCTTTCGCCGTTGTCTCCAAATCTGGATCGCCCGCAGTAATAAAAGGAATCAACGCACATTGATTGCTCTTGCGTAACGTTTCAAAACAATTAGAAATACTCATTTGTCAGTTGTCAGTTGTCAGTTGTCAGTTGTCAGTTGTCAGTTGTCAGTTGTCATTTGTCATTTGTCATGAGTTATTTGTCATGAGTTATTTGTCATCATATAATGTCGGAGCGATCGCGATCGAAATGGTTTCTGGTTCTCACACAGCGAGCCAAAAGCTCGCACTCCTAAAAAAACACTACAAATTCGGGATGCTCCAGTCATTAGAAACAGACTTAATGACCAATAGTCATTGACCATTGACCATTGACCAATGACAACTGACTATTGACCAATGACAACTGACCATTGACCATTGACCAATGACCATTGACCAATGACCAATGACCAATGACCAATGACCAATGACCAATGACCATTGACTATTGACTATTGACTATTGACTAACTATCTTTTTCCTGCTCAATTTCGGCTTGCAGCTTAGCTAATTCTTCGGGAGTGAGTTGATCGAGCTGCTTCTGCAAGACAGCATCTTTGTACTCTTTCAGTTGCTGGCTGTAGGTCATACTTTGAGTCAGTGCTCGAAATAAATAAGTCACCAGCCAGCCAACCAAGCCGACAACCAAAAATAGCTGACTCCAGATCCCTGCATTCATGCTGTCGAGTCCGGCAAATTGCAGCAGCAAGTAGGTCAGCCCACCTGCTGCAAAAAAGCCGATACTGATTCCAATTACGTCAATACGTCGCATTTAGGCTTCTATCTGCCGCCGTTTGGGGCGAAAATTCAAAAAGGGAGCTAGGAGAAACATACCTGGGAAAAAGAAGAACATCAAGAAGTACATGAAGCCGCGCTCAAAAGACGTAGCCACGTACCAGCGGCTGTTCAGGTAAGCGTAGGTGGCAACGGGTACTACCAAGAGGTAGGTTCCTGCCAACACGGCGTAAAGCAGCAAGGTAATATACATGGATTTGCTTTAGGTAAATAATAACAGGGTAAGTGGGGACAAACGCTCCGCTAGCTGGTTAACTATTGTACCGCTTGGGGAGATGCAGCGCGACTTTTAGGAATTTTTGGATTAGGGGTTGCGTAAATTGGGGTTTTGGCTGTAGAATAAAAGGCTGTTGTTGTCAGTGGCTCAAACCCACAGCAGCAGCTTCACGAAAAGGGGGTGTGGCGGAATGGTAGACGCTACGGACTTAAAATCCGTTGACCCGAAACGGTCGTGTGGGTTCAAGTCCCTCCACCCCCATTCCATTCCATCCTTTGTCAGTTAATAACCTGTTGTGGCATTTAACTTTATTTTTGCGGGCGGGCTAGGAGCATAGCGCCACAAGAGTTTTAAGAAAGAAGACTCTTCAAATTCCTTGCAGATAGAAGTCGCCCTCAACTGTCAACTGCCAACTGTCAACTGTCAACTGAATGAAGCAGCAACTGGCAAAGTAATCGCAAATTCCGTACCCTGTCCTATTTGAGAATCCATCTCTATTTTGCCTTGATGCTGGGCAACGATTTGATAGGAAATAGCCAGTCCCAACCCGGTACCTTTGCCGATCGACTTTGTAGTAAAAAACGGGTCAAATATCTGTGTCGCACTTGCGGGTGCAATTCCCGGCCCGTTATCCCGAATCTTGACAGTGACAGCGTTATCTGCCGTAACTTCCGTGCAAATCCAAATCGTGGGCGAAAATTCTTTGTCAGCCTTTTTCACCTCCTCCAGCGCATCTATCGCATTGCCGATCACGTTCATAAATACTTGATTCAGTTGCGAGCCAGAGCATTCAATCAGAGGCAAATTGCCGTATTTTTTAATAACTTGAATACCTTGTTTTAGTCGGTGATTGAGAATTACCAGGGTGCTGTCTATTCCCTCCTGAATGTTGGCTGGTTTCATTTTGCCGTCATCTAAGCGGGAAAAGTTACGCATCGATACAACAATTTCGCGAATGCGATCGGCTCCCATTTTCATCGAACCAAGGGTTTTTGGCAAATCTTCTCTCAGGAATTCCAATTCAATGTGTTCGATGCAGTCTTGAATTGCGTCGGGTGGGTTGGGATAGTATTCTTGATAGAGAGTTACCAAGTCCGCCAAATCTTGGATGTATGTATTGGCGTGATCGATGTTGCCGCCGATGAAGTTGACGGGATTGTTGATTTCGTGGGCGATCCCTGCCACCATTTGACCGAGAGATGACATTTTTTCGGTCTGAATTAATTGGGATTGAGTTTGTTTAAGTTCTTGCGTATAGTCGCTAACTCGCTGGATCAATTGATTGAAAGAAGTTGCTAAAACTCCAATTTCGTCTGCCGTTGTGACTGGTACTCGCAGGTTGAAATTCGATTCGTGGGCGACTTGTTGCGCGACGCTAGTCACGGTTTCGAGGGGTTGGGCGATCGCGCGGCTGGTTTTGTCCGCCAGTAACATGGCGATGAGTGCTGAAATTACCATACTCCCCAGAATGATTCGGTTTCGCAAGTCTTCAGCATCTTCTAATGCTTCTGCCCCTTGCAGTTTGAGAACTTCTATTTCTGCAATTTGCTGGGTCAAGTTTTCAGCAAGTTGATCTAATACGATCGCCTCTTCCCCACTCTTATTCCTCAATATTTGTAACTGTATGGACTCGATGCTGTTAGCCTGCAAATCCCAAACTTCCGCTTCTTTTAATTGCAGTTTAGTTAGCTGGGCGTAGTAATCAATGACGATGGCATACCTTTGCAATCTAGATTGCAAAGTTTTCTCTTTTATTGCTACCCTGTCGGGATTTTTTATTGCAAAAAGTTGTATCTCGGAAATCAGGCTTTTCGCCTCATTGATTTTCTGGACAAACCGATCGTGTTCGTATTGCAGCCACACCGTGTTTCCCAAAACGCTAGGCAATCTCGCCGCGTGCGATCGGGCTTCAAATATGTTATTTTGCAAATTTTGCAACAGTTGCTGTTGTTGTTGCGCCACATTTACCTGAATTAAAGCTTGCTTGCGAAAGCAGTCTCCCACTTTCAGTCCCGCACCAGTGCCAAAAATCGCTATGCCGATCGCCAAAGCATAGCCGTAGCTAATTTTTTGACCGATCCGCAAATGATTGAATCGTTCTCTGAGCCAATTTAAATTAATAGATGTATGCTGTGACAATTTTTTGTTAGCAGAGTTCTCTTGCTCTACTTTGCTATCTCGGGGCTGAGTGTCGGTAAATAATAACATCGAAAGTTGCTCCGAAACAAATCACGAGTAGTTGACATCGTGCCTAATTTTTTGCAATATCGAGAAACAGTATAAACCAGCATTTCTCAGTTAATCAGTAGATTGTTAAAAATCATAATACTTCGTATTATGATCGCGAAAAGGCGATCGCCATATCCGATAGTTTTTCTGGTTTTTAACTTTTGAGCTTTTGGGGCTGACAGTCGGTTCCGTACAAAATGTCCAACTAATCTTTGTATTGAATTTGCCAGCTCGATTGCTATTTGATCTGCCAGCAGACGCAATTTAGCCAATACCTAATTAATTATCTCTGTTTTTAGACCAAAGTGTTTGTGATCTGTATCAACAATTTATGTGATTACACGCAATTTTACAAAAAGTATACAAAAGTAACCAGTATTTTCACTTGCTTAGTTAAGGACACAAGGTCTAACCACGGATTCTCGCGGTTTTTTTGCCAGTTATAGGTTTGATTTCAGCAGTTTTGCTAAAATATCGTCGCTGTCAGTAAATCCATAAGCTTGCATTACTTGGCGATCGAGCTTAAAATAGAGTTGATCAAGTTGGCTGGCTGGTTATTCAAAAAAAATATTGTAAAATTAAGTAATTACCCACTGTTTTGCTAACATTTGTTAAGTGTTCTCTCGTGAAGTAGTAAGATCGAAAAGCCACGGTATTTCTCATTTCTAAACATTTTCATTTTTAATACTTTAGCAGGCGCAATCATGGTAAAGTCTCAGTGTCAAAAATATTCCCTAGGTAAAAAACACACTTTCGCACTTCGGGAAAACTTCGGAAGTGCCAAAGTATATGGACAAAATGCACAGTCAGTGCTTAACAAAGCTACTGGATTTATCAGTGCTTACGATTTCACGCTAAATCCTTATCGTGGCTGTCAGTACGGATGCAGCTATTGTTATGCTGCTGCTTTTAGCCCTAATTCACAGATGCGCGATGATTGGGGAAATTGGGTAATCGTCAAGCAAAATGCAGCGGAAATTCTCAAAAAAGAGTTGGAACGTTGGTATAAGAAAACCCCCGATCGCCCACCGACAATTTACATGAGTAGTGTCACAGATCCCTATCAGCCAATTGAATCGAAAGAACAACTAACTAGGCACTTATTAGAAGTGATGGTTCTCTATCAACCGACGCTGGTTATCCAAACTCGCAGTCCTATGATAACTAGAGATATCGATATTTTACAGCAATTTCAGCGATTGCGAATTAACATGAGCATTCCCACTGGTAGCGAAAAAGTTAGGAAAGATTTTGAACCAAAATCGCCGAGTATTCCTGCGAGACTCAAAGCTATTGCCAAACTGAAATATAGCTTTCCTTACCAAGAAAATTGCGAAGTCAGGTTTTCTATAACTGTGACCCCATTACTCCCTACATTACCAGAAGATGAAGCTAATTTTATTAGCAAGTTGGAAGTTGTAGATCGGGTAGTGATTCAGGATTTTCATGCCAGCAACGAGCGATCGCTAATTGCGTCAACGCGCTCAGAAGCATTAGCTCTTAAACACAAGTACGCTTGGTGGTACAATAGCGAACAGCAGAGTTATCGCAAGTTTAAAAATAAACTAAATGCGATGCTCCCCGATGTTGAAATTATGGAAGGTAAAGAGGGATTTGGCTATGAATAATCCGCTAGCTAACTGGTGGCGTTCTCAACAGTTTAACCAAGCATTGAAGAGTCAAAATAATCGACTTGCCCAAAAACTGTTAAAAAAAATACAAAATTCAGGGGCAAAACTATCGTTGCAGGAGAAACTATTTAAAGAGCGGCTACAGCTTGAACAATTATTGCAACAAAAAAATGACCGCATCCAAGAAGGCGATCGGCGTTTAGCAGAATTAGAAGTGCAAGTGGGGTTCGGACAACTTGACGCCCCCGGCTATATTGATGAGTTAAAGTTGCTTCCTGACACTAAGTTTATTGAAGTTATTTCACAAAATTTTAAACTTAGAGAATGCGATGCAAGCATGATCCAATGCACAGGAATTCATGAAAAGGTGTTTGATAATTTTGAACAACATTTGGCTGGTTTTCTCACAAATGAGTTTAATAATTTAAAACGCCAAACAACAAAATTTGATTTTTTAGTTCAACAAGCTATTGACGATATAAAAAAACTCAAAGAAGGACAAGATCCTCAATACAGTTTTGAGCTAAGTCCTCACATCTATTTAATGAGGTATTTCCTAGATAACGTCTATTGTACATATCTAGCTTGGTTCCTCATTTACAAGGCAGGGTTATTACCAACTAAAGTTAATATCCTTGATATTGCCGCGGGGCCGGGGACAGTTGCCTACGGACTAGGTTTGTTGTTGCAAAGTATTAACGAGTTTTGTGTAATACCGCCAATGCACATATCCTATTACTCTTTGGAACAGCAAAAAGCTTTTCAATATCGCGGACTCCAGTTTTGGCGTCAATATATGGAGCCCCAAGCGATCAATGCTTACTTTCGGTTTGACACTTCTAGCATCTTTGATTCTGAAAGTCAATCGAGAAAAATTCCTCAAAAGTTTTTTGAATTTATTGTAATTTCTCACTGTTTTTTTAACGATGAGGATAGAAGAGAAAAATCCCATCGCATTTATAAGGACATATTTAACAACAGCCTGACAGATTCGGGTTATGTTTTGCTAATCATTCAAGAAAAAAAGTTGCTCATACCGTATAATATTCGTCAAATTGAAAGTTGCGAACAGGAGCTAAGTGTAGTCAAACAATTTGTTGACGATCTGGGGTTAACCTTGGTTTGGTATAAATATTTACATTCAACGGACAGCCGGACATCCCATCCTAACTTTGGAAAATTTGCTAGAGAAAATCTCCATGCCCAGCAATTCATCAGTCCACTTTTTCGCCAGCATTTTAACTTGCGTTATGACTTGAATTATTCTATTGATGACTATGTAATATTAGCCCGAAAATAAAGCGTGAAAATGAGTCAAATAAATCAGCTATACTTTGCTAACTATTCAATTAAAATGCAAAAAAACGTCATCCAAGAATTCAATCATCAACCTACAAATAGCGTTGCCAAGAATTGGCATGGGCACCTCAATTTAGCCTACGCGAACCGTGGCGGCGCAACTGAAATTATTCACAATCAAATGCAAGCGCCCCTCAAGGTGCAGCGTCCGTTTTATCCTGAAGGGAAAGAGGTTTGTCACAGCGTAGTTTTGCACACGGCTGGGGGAGTTGTCGGGGGCGATCGCCTTTCGCTCAATTTTCACCTCCAACCAAACGCCAAAGCTTTAATCACCACCGCTGCGGCTGGTAAAATTTATCGCAGCAGCGGACATTTAGCACAACAAACTATAGACATCACATTAGACTCAGGCGCTAATTTGGATTGGCTTCCGCAGGAAACAATCGTTTTCGACGGCGCCATATACAGGCAAGATTTGCGGGTAGAATTAGCACCGCAAGCGAGTATTTTGCTGTGGGAAATTACGCGGTTTGGACGTAGTGCTAGGGGCGAAAAATTTTTGTCAGGAGAATGGCGATCGCACACGGAAATCTGGCAGGAAAACAGCCCTCTGTGGATTGACAGACAATGGCTCAAAGGTGGATCTCAAATGCTCGAAAGTCCTCACGGTTTAGCAGGAAAACCCGCAGTCGCTACTCTCGCTTGGCTCGGCGCACCCGTAACAGCGGAGATCGTGGAAAAAGTGCGAGCTTTGCGGTGCGAAGAAACCCTGGCTCCTGGAGCTTTAGGAGTTGATTCTGCTGCGGGCGTTACTCGCATTCCCAACGGTTTGCTGTGTCGGTATCGCGGTTCGTCCACCGCTGCCGCCAGAGACTGGTTTATCGCCATTTGGCAGTTGCTGCGCCTGTCTTTTTCCGAACGCTCTTGTTGTTTGCCCAGAGTTTGGATAAAATAGCGTTTTCTCGGAGTTTCACTTAGTTTCTATGCCTGCTGCAACAAATCAAATGCCCTAGGCAGCCCCAGCACCAGAGACACAAGTTTTGATTGATATTGGTAGGGACAATATAGCGCATTTTTTACATAATTATGCGATCGACAAAACTATTTTTCCGGTTCTCTGCTCAAGTCCAACAATGAAAGCACAAACACCTTGACACAAACCGGATGTTAACACTATCTTGAGTCATGGGATGTAATTAGCGATGACTTGCCACCGCTAATAGTCGAATTTGATTAAATCAGGCGATCGCCATCACCCGAATAAAAATGCAACTCACCCCCCAAGAAAAAGACAAACTGCTGATTTTTACCGCCGCCCTCCTAGCAGAGCGCCGCAAACAAAGAGGTTTAAAATTAAACTATCCCGAAGCCCTAGCCTATATTTCTGCCGCCATTTTAGAAGGAGCAAGAGATGGTCTCACCGTCGCAGATTTAATGAGTTACGGGACAACTCTGCTGAGGCGGGAAGATGTGATGGAAGGGATACCGGAAATGGTGCAGGAAGTGCAAGTTGAGGCGACTTTTCCCGACGGAACAAAGTTGGTGACAGTGCACGCTCCGATTCGTTAAATATTTAACCGCAGAGATTCGCAGGAGACAGATATGATTCCGGGAGAGATGATTGTTTCAGAAGGTGAAATTGAGTTAAATGCCGATCGCCCAACGCTGCGCCTGCTGGTCGGAAATACGGGCGACAGACCGATACAAGTCGGTTCCCACTATCACTTCTACGAGACGAACGAAGCGTTAGCATTCGATCGAGAACGAGCAAAAGGAATGCGCTTGGATATCCCTGCCGGTACAGCAGTCAGATTTGAACCGGGCGATGAAAGGGAAGTGCAATTAGTACCGTTTGTTGGTAGCCGTCAAGTCTACGGCTTCAACTCAAAAGTTAACGGTCATCTGGACGATTGAGCATGAAAATAAGATAGTTCGCGAGTGTTTAACTTTAATTAATTCAAAAAATTTTCACAACTTATTTTTAAGTTAAAAATCACCCATAGCCCTACAGGGTGAGACTGACAAAGCAATCTCAAAACTTTGTCTGTACTTTCCGCATGAGTGCATGAGTAGGTTTGTTTTGCAAATTAATTTTCATACTTGTGAGCGAGTTAAAATCGATCGTTTGCGATCGACACTGGTTGTTAAAAGTGCAAAAATACACAGCAAAAGCGCGTGATGAACCCCAAATTAGTTGACCAAATTAAACAGATGTTGAAGCAGAGCTTGTTGGCCACGTCGAGGCGTGTTTGGAGAACCCCGTTAGACAGGCGCACCAGCATCAAATTGCTAGACGACAGCATAGTTTACAAACAGCAGCACGAACCCATCGACATACCTGCATTAACCTCAGTAAATGGATTGCCTTCTCGGTTTTTTACCACAGAAACAACAGTTTCTTTTGCTCCGGATTATGTTTGGAAAATATCGCTGAACGAAAAAATAGATTCTCTCACTATTTGTACGTCTGGCAACACCCTGCTAAATCAAAAGTTGCTGTTAGACTTAGATTTTAGGATTAGCGGTGCCGGCATTCTAGAATGGCCTTACAAACCCCACCAAATTACTTATCCGCTGGTAGTTGCTCCTTGGTCGCATTTGTGGTGTAGTTATTACGATTATGTAATTTTTGTACTGGCTAAACTTTGTCGGATAGAAGAAGCTTTAGGTAAGGAAATTTGGCAAGAAGCAAAAATTTGTTATCCTCTGCGCCACACAGTTTTTGAGTCGGGATTTACTAGCAAACTAGGTATTCCTGAAAGTTCTCTGATCGATACTCGGGCTAGAGATACGGGATATCACGCAGAAAGCGTCGTGGTGGGAAACAATCAAGATTGGTATTTTCCCAGTCCTTACGATATAGAGCTGTTGCGAAAAAAATTCTGTCTAGAAGAAAAGGTAAAGCCTTACAGAAAACTGTATGTGTCTAGAAGCGGGCGGCGCCAGGTAAAAAATGAGACAGAAGTGCGAGAGGTATTGAAGGAGTTTGATTTTGAAATTTTGGAAGATATTTCGCGCACTGTAGACGAACAAATTCGTTTGTTTGCAGAAGCGGCAGTGGTTGTTGGCCCTCACGGCGCTGGTTTTACAAATCTGCTGTGGTGTCAGCCGGGAACGAAAGTATTGGAATGCTTTTATGGAGGGTATACTCCACCATATTTTTATTACATTTCGCAGCTATTGGGATTAGAATACCATCGGATGGTCGATGACAGCGAAAATCCGGAAGATTGGAGTTTTATTGGTATGGATATGATGGTGGATGTGAAGGTTTTGAGAAGGGAAATTAAGAAAATGCTGGAGTAATTTGATAGTGCGCCAAAATGTACGATCGCAAAAATGTTGTAAATATTTGCTAACTCAGACTGAGTAACTCGGCACATAGTATAATTTAAGCTGGCCTCAACTGCCAACTAAAAAATTATTAATATTAGGAGAAAGCATGAGTTACAGAATGGATCGCCGCGCTTACGCGGAAACCTTTGGGCCGACAACGGGCGATCGCGTGCGGTTAGCCGATACAGAATTATTCATAGAAGTTGAACAAGACTTCACAACCTACGGCGATGAAGTTAAATTTGGTGGCGGTAAAGTCATTCGCGATGGCATGGGACAGTCGCCTATTTCTAATGCTGATGGTGCTGTTGATACGGTAATTACTAATGCTTTGATATTGGACTGGTGGGGAATTGTTAAGGCAGATGTTGGACTTAAAGAGGGCAAGATTTACAAAATTGGTAAAGCCGGAAATCCTTACATTCAAGATAGGGTAGATATTATTATCGGGCCCGGTACTGAAGTGATTGCGGGTGAAGGAATGATTCTGACGGCGGGGGGAGTTGATACTCACATTCATTTTATTTGCCCGCAACAAATCGAAGTGGCGATCGCCTCTGGAGTCACTACCATGATCGGCGGTGGTACTGGCCCAGCAACGGGTACAAACGCCACGACTTGCACTCCGGGGCCTTGGCATATGTACAGAATGCTGCAAGCAGCGGATGCTTTCCCGGTGAATTTGGGGTTTTTAGGTAAGGGAAATAGCAGTCAACCTCAAGGATTAGTCGAGCAAGTATTGGCTGGTGCAATGGGTTTGAAGCTGCACGAAGATTGGGGAACTACGCCATCTACTATTGACAATTGTTTGAGTGTAGCTGACGAGTACGATGTGCAAGTGGCAATTCACACGGATACTCTGAATGAAGCGGGATTTGTGGAAGCTACAATTGCGGCATTTAAAAATAGGACAATTCATACTTATCACACGGAAGGTGCGGGTGGCGGACACGCGCCGGATATTATTAAAGTTTGCGGACAAGCTAATGTTTTGCCTTCGTCTACTAACCCGACTCGCCCTTACACTGTCAATACTTTAGAAGAACATTTAGATATGTTGATGGTTTGCCACCATTTGGATCGGGGGATTCCTGAAGATGTGGCTTTTGCTGAGTCGAGAATTAGAAGGGAAACTATTGCTGCTGAGGATATTTTGCACGATTTGGGTGCGTTTAGTATGATTTCTTCTGACTCGCAGGCGATGGGAAGGGTTGGAGAGGTGATTATTCGGACTTGGCAAACTGCACATAAAATGAAGGTGCAAAGGGGAAATTTACCCCCCCTAACCCCCCCTTACCAAGGGGGGGAAATAAGAGGGATAACCCCTCCTTACCAAGGGGGGGAAATAAGAGGGATAACCCCTCCTTACCAAGGGGGGGAAATAGAGAGTCGAAATGATAATTTTCGGGCGAAGCGGTATATTGCAAAATATACGATTAATCCGGCGATTACTCACGGAATTAGTCAGTATGTGGGTTCGGTGGAAGAGGGTAAGTTGGCGGATTTGTGTTTGTGGCGGCCGGCGTTTTTTGGGGTGAAACCGGAGTTGGTAATTAAGGGTGGGGCGATCGCCTACGGGCAGATGGGAGATGCTAATGCGAGCATTCCGACGCCGCAGCCGGTGCATATGAGGCCGATGTTTGGCAGCTTTGGGGGGGCGATTGGGGCGACTTGTTTGACGTTTGTTTCGCAGGTGGCGTGCGATCGAGATATTGCAGCACAGCTCGGTTTACAAAAGCCCACTGTAGCAGTTTCGGGGACACGGCAAATTAGTAAAAGAGATATGAAACTGAACGATTATTTGCCGCACATGGAAGTCGATCCAGAAACTTATGAAGTGAGGGCGGATGGGCAATTGTTGACTTGCGAACCTGCAACTGTTTTGCCAATGGCGCAGCGATATTTTCTGTTTTGATCTAAGTTCGTAGTGAGGACTTCAGTCCTTTTCCCGCAGGTTTTGAGGCAAGCAGGACTAAAGTCCTTACTACAAACTTATGGTTTTATTGTATGCTAGTTTTGGTATAATCTGCTTTAGTTGCCTGGAAGTTGGTTGCGATTTCGATCGTATATTTCATACAGTCGCCTAGCGATTTCGATCGGAATCCCCAGGGCTGGAGCGATTATTTTGATTGCTTCTACGCCCCCTGCAAATACTACACTCAAAAGGTCTATCCAGCCCTGCCATTTTTGCGGATCGTTCTGGTGCATTGTTGCCAACTCACCCTCAATGATGTCAACAATTTGTATATCTGAAGCTTGGGGATTTTGTTGGCGAATATCTTGAATCACTTCCGAAACTTGACCGACAGCTTCGGCTTGTTTGGGTTCGGGAAAGGTATAGTTGTATTGAATCCCTACCATGTCACGCTCAATCTTCACATCGCCAGTATTGATGTTGCCGACTTGATTGATATGGAAAGTTGGTTGATTTTTTGATGGTTCTGTCATAATTTCTATTAATTCGGGTTTGGCGATGAGAAGAAGGGCATCTATTGCGCTCAGGCAGACTTGAATATCGGGATCTGTTGAGGCAGCTTGGGAAAGATCGGGAATAGCTGACTCGATGCCCAACTTTCCTAATGATAGGGCAGCTTTTGCTCGGATTATGGGTTCTTTTGAATCTCGCAACAGTTTGCAAAGAATTTGGACGATCGCCTGTTGGTTTTCTGGGGTAATTGCCACAGTTGTCTTTAAGCAACCCGGTATTGAGCAACGTTACCCAAGGCATCGACGGCACTTTCCCTGACGTGCGCGTTTGAGTCTTCCAACAAGCGGATTAAGATTGGAATCAACGTTTCGTTACCCAGTTTTCCCAGGGCGATCGCGCTTGCTTGACGAATTTCTGGATCTGGATCTTCAAGGAGTTTGAGTAAGGCGGGAATTGCCGCCTCGGAACCAATTTTGCCTAACGCATCCGCTGCACTTTGACGCACATCGTAGTTTGAATCTTCAAGGAGTTTGAGTAAGGCAGGAATTGCCACCTCAGAATGAATTTTGCCTAACGCATCCGCTGCACTTTGACGCACATCGTAGTTGGCATCTTCAATGAGTTTGAGTAAAGCCGGAATTGCCACCTCGGAACCGATTTCGCCTAATGCTTCAGCCACACTTTGACGCACAAAGTTATCTGAATCTTTTGCTGCTGTTAGCAGGTGAGGAATGGAGGCTTCATTTTTCAGTTGTCCGAGGGCTTGGATGGCGCTACGGCGGACTTCTGGGGCGGTGTCTTTGAGGGTGTTTATTAATAGGGGGGCGATGATCGCGACATCTCCTATTTTTCCCAATGCTTCTGCTGCTTTTGCCCGGATAGCGGGGCTGGCATCCTCTAGGGCATTGCAAAAGGTGTCTAGCACCATCTGCTGATATGCTGGGTTTTGAATCATGCTGTGAGTCTCCGGTTGGGATAGCGCTTATTTTTGTTGTATCAATTTTTTGGGTGGATATTGTGCTGTGTGCCTACTTGGTCGCCTTTAAAATTAACCGTTCCAGTGTTGAGATTCCCAAGTTCCTTAATATTAATCGTCTGCCCATGCGAGTTTTTAGCGTTGGTTGCTTCTGGTGTTAGGGACAACTCACGTATCGGGTAGTCGTAGTATTTGCAGGCGGCTTGGATGGCGAGGATGAGGTGGTGAACTTCTTTGCCGAATTTGGAGGGGATTAAGGTAAGAAGGTGGGGGAGATGGGGGACGACTTGCTCTGTGTGCTGCTTAGCCATATATTCTAACACAAATACCGCGTCTTTACGCACAGATGAGTATGAATCTTCAACAAGTTTAAGCAATCCCGGAATCGCTACATCGGAACCGATTCTGCCAAAAGCAACTGCCACGCTACTACGCACATAATGCTCTGAATGTTCAACAAGTTTAAGCAATCCAAAAATCGCTAACTCAGAACCGATTTTGCCTAACGCATTTACCGCACCCATACGCACACAGTGGGATGAATCTTCAATTAGTTTGAGCAATCCCGGAATTAGTGCATCGGAGCCGATTTCGTCTAAGACATCTCCTACATTATCACGCACCTCATGTTCCGAGTATTCAACAAGTTTTAGTAAACCAGGAATCGCTAATTCGTAGTGGATTTTGGCTGAGGCACCTATTACATTATTACGCACATCAGAGTCGGCATTTTCAACGACTTTCATTAAACCCGGATTTTCCAACTCGCAACCGATTTCTTTTAAGGCTTTTGCTGCACTCTGTTGCACAATCATCTCGGGATCTTTAACGAGTTTAAGCAATCCGGGAATTACTGCCTCAGAACCGATCACGCCTAACGCATCTGCCACACTCTTACGCACAAAATACTCTGAATGTTCAACGAGTTTAAGCAATTCGGGAATCACTGCCTCAGAACCGATTTTGCCTAAAGAGTCTACCGCGCTACTACACACATATGAGTATGAATCTTTAACGAGTTTAAGCAATCCGCGAATTACTGCATCAGAACCGATCGCGCCTAACGCATCTGCCACACTCTTACGCACATCAGAGTCTGAATCTTCCACGAGTTTAAATAATCCTGAAATCGCCTCATCGGAACCGATTTCTCCAAGTGCATATGCCACATTATTACGCACATCCGAGTCTGAATCTTCAAGGAGTTTAAGCAATCCGGGAATTGCTGCCTTGGAACCGATATTGCCTAAGGTAATTGCAGCGCTCCAACGCACATATGAATCTGAATCTTCCAGGAGTTTAAGCAATCCCGGAATCGCCTCATCCGATCGCACTTCTTCCAAAAGCCCAACCTTCAACCACCCCGGCACATCCAACCCATCCACCAACCCAACCGTGCGCTGCTGAAACACCCGCTGCACCTCCCCCGCCAGTCGCGCCCCCAACATCAAATCCACATCCAAAGCCAGCCGCACCACCCGCAGCGCCTGCACATCATCCCCCAACAACGACAGCATGAACGCCAGAGGCTCCGTCCATTTAAGATAATTCAAATAGAAATACTGCAACCGTCGATCGTCCGTAGCATCAATATGCTTCTCATCAAACAGTTTCCGCAACGCCAGCCCCGCATAATACTCCTGAAACAATTGGTGATGAAACTCAATTTCCTGCCGCTTTGCCGCCACCTGCAACAGATGATGTTCCAGCAAATCCTCTAGCCACTCCTTCGCCTTCGTTGGCGCATCCAGCACGCCCCGATCGCGCAACCAGCACTCCAAAATCTCCTCAGCCCGATGGCGAGAAATCGCCACCAAACCATCCGTAGGGCGCTCCGAATCGCCCTGCAACATCACAAAAGCTAACTGCGGCAACAGATGCGGCTTGAAGCGCCGAAAATCCTCCGAAACCGACTGAGCGCCCTTAAACTCGTCATACTGGCGATCGAACTCCTGAAACAACTCGCCCTTACTCTGGGGAATTTTCTCGCTATTTTCATCAAACACCTGACACATCATCCACAACAGCAACGGTGTTTCTGCGACTTCCCGCAGGCGATTTCCCAACTGTCGCAGCAGCAAATCCCCATGTTGCGGCAAATATTTGCCCACAAACTCCCGCATCTGCGGTTCCGTCAGCGCGCACATCTCCAGTTGTTTCTCAATCCCCAAAGAGCCGCCCAGCGCCAAATCCCGCGTCGTGAAAATCATGCGCGTATGGGAATTTTTATCGTGGAATCGCTGCAACTCCTGCCGCCGTTTTTGCGATGGTATCTCATTCACTCCATCCAGCAACAGCAGCAACTTGCCACGCACCCGCAAATCGTTTACCTCTTCCGGGCTAACATTGAGCTGTGCATTCTCAAATTCTGCACAGATTGCCTCTAGGATCGACTCATCGTACTTCAACTGTACCAATACCGGAATCTGTCGATCGCCCTTTTCCAACGCTTCCAGTGCCAATTCCCACCGAAAACGCTGCAAAACCGTCGATTTTCCCGAACCGGGCTTTCCCAATAGCAGCAAATTGCCCTGCTGCACGTATTTGCGGAGTCCCGTTAGCACTTCCAGGCGATCTATTTTCGTTTTTGGTTTATTTTCTGCGGGAAAGGGCGATTTTTCCTGCGGTGGAATTTCCACCCGCACCTCCACTTGTAAATCCGTCAGCGTGTAGAGATGCTCTTTTTCTTGATAAGACTTAACCAGGAATCGGAGATATTTAGGAAAATCAACTGGTTTTTCCATTTGATTATAGATTTTAGAATATGGATTGAGTATAGAATTTTTTCTAAATTCGCGATCGACGGTGAAAATTCCGGGTAAAAATCTAATCTTCAACCTGCGGAGGCAGGTTTTGCTTGTGTAGATGCGGTTTCAACCGCCGTCTAATCTTCAACCTGCGGAGGCAGGTTTTGTCTGTGTAGACGCGGTTTCAACCGCCGTCTGGTGTCGCCATTGATTATAGATTTTAGAATATGGATTGATTATAGAATTTTTTCTAAATTCGCGATCGACGGTGAAAATTCGGGTAAAAATCTAATCTTCAACCTGCGGAGGCAGGTTTTGTCTGTGTAGACGCGGTTTCAACCGCCGTCTAATCTCGCCATTTGATTATAGATTTTAGAATATGGATTGAGTATAGAATTTTTTCGATATTCGCGATCGAGGCTAAAAATTCCGGGTAAAAATCTAATCTTCAACCTGCGGAGGCAGGTTTTGCTTGTGTAGACGCGGTTTCAACCGCCGTCTAATCTTAATAGCTGCGATTGCTTCGTTCCTCGCAATGACAATTTTCAACTGAACCGTATTGCCCTATAATTTTACTAATTAACAATCACCAAATCTAAAATCTAAAATCTAAAATCTAAAATCGCATTACCCATGCAATTCCCCATTGGGCATAATCGTACCACGCAATTGAGCCCCCGCTAAATTAGCAGTTGTCAAATCCGCCCTAATCAAAGTTGTGCGGTGCAAAATTGCATCCCGCAAATCAGTTCTAGCAAGATAAGCATCAGTCAGATCAGCCTCACTCAAATTCGCTTGATTAAAATTAGCTCTGCTCAAATCAGCCCGGATCAAATTAGCTCGACTCAAATCAGCCATCACCAAATTAGCATTACTCAACTTAACATCAGCAAGAAACGCACCGCGCAAATTAGCACCAGCCAATTCAGCATCAATTAACACAGCTCTTTCCAACTTAGCATCTGTCATCACAGCCCAAGAAAAATTTGTTTCTACTAAAGTTGCTTCAATCAAAATTGTTCCATCTACAATAGCTTCGATTAAATTTGCCTGAGTCAAATTGACTTCTTGGAGGAACGCTCCACTCAAATTAGCTTGACTGAGATTAGCTTTAGTTAAATCTGCACCTTGCAAATTGACGCCGCGCAAATCTGCACCTTGTAAATTTGCACCCCGCAAGTTTACGCCCTCAAAAATCCGCTGCTCCTTTCGCAAATTTGCTCCGCGCAAGCAGGCGCCGCGCAAATCTGCACCTTGCAAATTGACGCCTCGCATATCTGCATCAGTCAAATTTGCATCGATAAAAACTGCCAAAGAGATGTTGGCTTTACGAAAGTCTGCACCTTGTAAAGTAGCTCCGTGGAAGTCTGCATCAGACAAATTTGCTCCACTCAAATTTGCCTTGTTTAAATTGGCACCGCACAACTTGGCATTAGTTAAGTTGGCGCGCTGAAAGTTAATTCTGCTCAAATACGACATCGTTAAGTTTGCTCCCCAGAGATCAGCGCTGCTTAAGTTGACACCGATCAAATCGGCGCCGCTCAGGTAGACTCCTCTAAGATTCATACCTTGAAAATCAAGTTCTCCTGATGTATATCGTCTTAATATTTCGCTGGAATTCATATTTTTTTGCTTGGTAATTGAACAAAATCTACACGCTAGAAATTTTGGAAATTTCCAGCCGATGTCGGCGGATGAAAGTTTGTGCCGCCCAGACTGAATTCTGGCAAATGCGATCGCACTTATTGCATTTCAGTGCTGAGTGAGGCGGACAAGAGTTTGTGGAAGCCCAGACTTTTATCTCGGCATTTAATGAGTTTGACTCACAAATTCTTGAGTCCAAGCGACTGTTTTGTTGCCTAATTGCCGCCCGTGAATTTTTACCTTAGTAATATATTTAGATTTTAAAGTACCCAGTTTTTTGTGAATGTATGTAGCTAAATCCTGTTGGTTTGGTACTTCGGCAGACTCCAGAATGATGTGGAGCCAACCGTCTTTAAATCCCGCTGTGGCGGTAATTCCCTTAGGCTGTAGCAATTGATCGATCAATTGGGCGATCGCCTTTGGTTTGCCTTGTTTTGCCATTTCCACAAGCTGATGGCGATCGGGTTTCTGGCTAGAGTTTTGCTGCTGCGGTATTTCGGAAATACTTTCTGGAGTATTCTCTAGGGTTTCAGCAGGATAGCGCCCGCTTTCTTTTGACTCCAATTCGCTAAGTATTTCCATTAATTTATCGGTAAATCCCTGGATATTTCCTAAATAATTTCTGAGGTTTTTATATTTCCAGTACAAACGCTCTTCTGCACTTTCTGTATAAAATTTGCCGTTTGAAGCGGCTTCTAACTCGCTGAATATCTTTTCTATTTGGGTGGTGGCCGAGTTAGCACTTTCCCGGACTAATCCTGTCATTTCTTCTTCGAGTCCCAATTTGCGTTTGATGGAATCGCTAATATTTACACTAACAGGCTCTGCCGGAGCAAAAGTTTCGATTAGTGTCGGCGTTTCTGTAACTGGGACTTGGAATCTTTCTACTAATTCCTGTCGGAAATTGCCAGCGGAATTATTGCTGCTGGTTTCGGGTTCTTGAAACTGTATGTGTTCTGCCCTGTCCGGCACTAAATAACTCTTCTGGGGGTCATAATGATAGTGAGTCGGAGTAGCTTGAATGAGCTGAGTAATATCGCCCGCTTCAAAATAATCACTGCGCCTGTCAACTGGTTCGCTCTCGCCATAAACACTGCTGTTTAAATGCGTGCGATCGCCATCTTCGGTAGCGGAATCTTCAGAGCGATCGCGCTCTTCCTGTTGCAACTTTGCGTAACAAGGATTCATCGCTTTGATAATCACGCTAGCGGCTTGGTCGCATTCGTCTGTGTTGTCCAGATTGCCGGCTGTTCTGTACAACTGAGTTTCGAGTTCCGCGAGGCTGCTGCACGCATTAAACAGTTGTCGCAGCAAACTGTCAAGTTCTTGGGTTTTCAACAGCAGCCAGTCGCGATCGCTAAAAGTGAACTCGTGATAAAGAGTCGAAAAAATCAGGATTTTCGCCCTCAGCGGATTTGTTTGCTGTAGAATTTTTTCCCTGACATCAAACAAATTTCCCGGGTCTCTTTGGTTCGCTTCTCCTAATGGCAGTTCGGAACTGAAGTGCTCGTCAATTGCAGGTGCTTCGTAACCGCCAAAATTAGATATGTTTGTTTCTAATCTTGTGAAATCTTCGTATTCGTAAAGCCGGCTCAGTTGGCAGACGATTTGGTCTGCAACTAAAGCGTATTCTGTTTTTTTATTAACTTTGGCAACTATACTGTTTAAAACTGCTTCAATATCTTCTAACCTGCTGTATTTAGCGCATATTTCTTCGATTAAGCTCCCTAGATCCGCGCTGGTGAGTTGGGCAGGATCGTTTTCCCAACACTCTTTACAAGCAAAAAATATTATTTTTTTAATGCGCGAGAGATTGACATCTTGTCCTAATTCGCGAACAACTTCATCTAAAATAGATAAAGCTTTCATAGTTTTCCTCCCCCAAAAATACCCTGTTAGTGGATTTTAGATTTTAGATTTTAGATTTTAGATGCTTCGACTTCGGTTAACGCCGTCGAACAATTTTAGATTTTAGATGCTTCGACTTCGCCGTACAAGCTTGAGATTTTAGACTTCGGCGCGAGGCCGAGGGTGGGTTCGCTCGATCGCGATTCCCGCTTGCTTGCCGCAGCTCGAACTGTCGAACGATTTGAGATTTACTCTCACATTAAATCAAAGAAACGCCCACAAAAGTGTAAAATTTTAGTATCTCCACGACAGGACTGCGTGGCACAGCACCCGTTTTTGGGCGGGTCAAAAGTCAGCGATAAATAATAAAATTATACCACATTTGATAAATGCAAGACTTTGATACGATCGTCATTGGCAGCGGCATTGGCGGCTTAGTCGCCGGAGGGATGCTAGCTCGCTACGGCAAGCGGGTGCTGGTTTGCGAGAGCCACACCATAGCGGGCGGGGCGGCTCACAGCTTTTCGCGACGGGGATTTCACTTTGATTCTGGGCCTTCTTTTTATTGCGGTTTGACCGATCGACAATCGCTAAATCCTTTGCGGCAAGTCTTGAATGTTTTGGAGGAATCGATCGCAGCCATTGCCTACGATCCGTTGGGGCATTACCATTTTCCTGAAGGAAGTTTGCCAGTTTATGCTAATGCGAGAAATTACTTAGATGCTGTAGCTAAATTCGCACCGCAAGGCGCTATAGAATTGCAGCAATTTCAACAAAATTTATTAGTTTTGTATGAAGCTTTGCGTGGAATTCCGGCTTTAGCGCTGAGATCAGACTTACAGTTGATACCAGTGTTGCTATCTCGGTACTCGCCTGCTTTGTTGAAGTTATTACCGTCAGTAGGGGCGATCGCCAGTTCGGCTGGTACATTAATGGATAGGGACGTGCGCGATCCTTGGGTAAGGCGTTTGATCGATTTGGAGTGCTTCTTGCTGTCGGGCTTGAAAGCGCACGAAACCGTCGCCCCGGAAATCGCTTTTATGATTGGCGAACGATCGCGAGTGGCGATCGAGTATCCTGTAGGTGGCAGCGGTGCGATCGTCGATGCCTTAGTCCGAGGCTTGCAGCGCTGGGGCGGAACATTGCGACTGGGAACTCCCGTCGAGCAAATATTAGTTGAATCCGGGAAAACTACCGGAGTTCGCTTACAAAACGGCGAAATTATCCGCGCCCCAATTGTGATTTCCAATGCCACAGTTTGGGATACTTACACAAAATTATTGCGGGCTGAAGATTTGCCAGACAGCTACCGAAAAACCGCTTTATCCATCCCAGCAGTAGACAGTTTCATGCACCTGCATTTAGGAATTAAAGCCGAAGGACTAGAAAGCTTGACCGGCCACCATGTTGTCGTGCACGACAGCAAAGTTGACATTACAGTACCCGGAAATACCTGTATGATTTCGATTCCTACAGTGTGGGATACCGAGCTCGCGCCGCCCGGACATCACGCGATTCACGCCTATACATTAGAACCTTATGCAGGTTGGAAATACGGCGACGGTTATCAAGAAAGAAAACAAGAGCGATCGCAATCTTTGTTTAAAGCTTTAGAAAAAATTATACCGGATTTGCGATCGCGAATCGTCTTAGAGTCGATCGGCACACCACTCACCCACGCTCGATATTTGCACCGCTATCAAGGCACCTACGGCCCTGCCATCGCCGCCCCCAAAGGCACCTGGCCCGGGCCACAAACCCCAGTCAAAGGCTTGTATAGGGTGGGAGACAGCACCATGCCCGGAATTGGCATTCCCGCCGTCGCAGCATCGGGTATTTTGTGCGCGAATACTCTGGTAAATTCCGATATTACAGCACAATTCTTGTAAAGGCAGCCGCCACAGGTTTGATGGTGCGGACTTTAGTCCTCTGATAATTTAGAATAGGACTAAAGTCCGAACGATCGAACATTTTATCCACCAGCGGCAAAAGCGCCCATAACTGCGATCGACAAAGCCAAACCTGGCAACAATAGCATTCCTAACATCAAAGCATCATGTCCGCTCATAACTTTCTCCAGATACTGACGTTGAATAGCTTATCATACAGGCTCAGATTTCGCCACCGTCTTAACAATTAAAACCGACAGATTGATGTAGGAGTCACCGGGCAAATTTTATTCACAATCTGATTCCCCCGCAAGTCTATCGTAGTTAACTTTTGCAAAGATTGCAGCGAACTGATATCAGAAATTTGATTGTTGTATAAATCCAGGACAAATAACTTATTCAAACCTTGTAACGCACTGCAATCTGAAATCGAATTATTGAACAAATAAAGTTGACCCAAATTCGTTAACGATTTCAGAGGACTAATGTCTGAGATTTGATTGTTACCGAGGTTGAGTTCAACTAAATTAGTTAGAGAAGCCAAAGGACTAATATCGGATATTTTATTTTCAAATAAAACCAATTTCTTTAAGTTCGTTAAAGATTTCAGCGGAGTTAAGTCAGATATTTGATTCTCGAACAGAAACAGCGTACTGAGATTTTTCAAAGACGCGAGAGGGCTAATATCTGATATTTTGTTCTTGTAAAGAAAGAGCGTATCAAGTTCAGTTAAATTTGTCAGAGGAGCGATGTCAGATATTTGATTTTTGTAGATAATCGCTGTATTTAACTTAGTTAAATTTTTGAGAGCACTGATGTTAGTAATTTGATTGTCAAATAAAATAAGGACGGCAAGATTAGCCAGAGAGGACAGCGGACTGATATCTGATATCTGATTGGTATCTATAAAGAGTGCATTCAGATTTATGAGAGATGACAGCGGACTAATATTTGATATTTGATTGACATCTAAATACAGGATTTTTAGCTTAGTTAAAGATTGCAGAGGAGCGAGATCGGATATTTGATTGCTGCTGAGGTTGAGAACAGTAAGCTGAGGGAAAGATGCGAGGGGACTAATATCTGTAAGTTGAGAAAGTTTCAGGTTTAGTTCCGTTGTAGTCGAAAGCACTTCATTAGCTCGATCGCACTCAGTCGTATCTGATATTTGCAACAATATTTCTACAGTATGTCTGGCGCCAGGAGAGAGACTATCTTTGTGCGAACACCAATCTAAAAAGTTATTATAAGTTGCTGTCATCGGTTTTAGCTGTGAGAATTCAGTCCTAAGTGCCAAAACTCTATCTTTAGCGTGCCACAACAGCACATTGGCTATAAGTAGAGCATCAAACTGGTTCGTAGTAAGGACTTCAGTCCTTCTTAAAGTTCGTAGTAAGGACTTCAGTCCTTCTTAAAGTTCGTAGTAAGGACTTCAGTCCTTCTTAAAGTTCGTAGTGAGGACTTCAGTCCTTCTTAAAGTTCGTAGTAAGGACTTCAGTCCTTCTTAAAGTTCGTAGTAAGGACTTCAGTCCTTCTTAAAGTTCGTAGTGAGGACTTCAGTCCTTCTTAAAGTTCGTAGTAAGGACTTCAGTCCTTCTTAAAGTTCGTAGTAAGGACTTCAGTCCTTCTTAAAGTTCGTAGTGAGGACTTCAGTCCTTCTTAAAGTTCGTAGTAAGGACTTCAGTCCTTCTTAAAGTTCGTAGTGAGGACTTCAGTCCTTCTTAATTAAGAATTGAAATACTGACTACAAATTTCATTACGGGTAATTGACCAGAAATGATCTAACCATATAACAGGGAATTTGCAACAATCATTATAGTAATTGTATCTGAGTGGCGAATGAAATTTTTTGCCTAAGTTTGACAAATTTTAGCATAATTTGTGTAAAGTAATCCTAAGAACATTCTTCAGAGAATTCATTCGCAGGAGCCAAGAGCCAACTATGACGCCCGAACTAATTTTTAACGCAGGTAATCTGTTCGTTTTACCTTTCTGGGCAATTATGATTTTATTGCCTAACTGGGGAATTACCCGAAAAGTCATGAATTCGTTTATTCCCTTTGCTGTGCTGGCAGTATTGTACATATATTTGTTTGGTAGCAGTCTGACTCCAGAAAATGCGGCGGCTTTGTCCAATCCCAAGTTAGCAGATATTGCGAAGTTTCTGGGAGAAGAAACGGCAGCAGCTACGGGATGGATACATTTTTTAGTGATGGATTTGTTTGTGGGGCGCTGGATTTATTTGGAAGGACAGCGGACGGGAGTTTGGACTGTTCATTCTTTGGCTTTGTGTTTGTTTGCTGGGCCGATGGGATTGCTTTCTCATATTGTAACTGCTTGGATTACTGAAAGGTTTTTCCCGAGTTCTGAGGCGGCGACAACTGTTACTCCTTCGGTTTAGTTATTAGTAGCGCGCAAAACGGGCTGATCTCTGGTTCGATCGATTAACGGCACGCGCCATAGGTTTGTAGTGCAGACTTCAGTCTGCTCTCAGACGGAGTACCCAAGTCCGCACTACGAACACCAGAATAATTATAAGTACGAAGTTCCTCGCCCTGACAAAATTTTAAGCTGTGGCTAGGGGCAACACTAGGCGGGCGACAATTAAATTATTTGGTAAGATTTCTAAGGAAAAATCTCCCCCCATTAAGCATACCGCGCGCTGACAAATTAAGAGATTTTGGACGATCGACCTATTTGACACCACAGCCAATATATCAGCCTGCGAACCGCTGTTGAACGCAGCAATTAACTGTCGATCGCACTCACCACTATCGATCACAGATAATTCCAGCCAATCCTCCCCCAAAAGTTGAGAGCGCATCTCAATCTTGTCGCCAACTCCAGAGCGCCTACAAGCCATCGCCAGCAATTCGCACAGGATCAAATCCAGCTTGATGCTATCGCCGCGAACGCTCAAAGTCTGGCCCGCAGGCAGCGACACAGCAAGCTCTCTGTTGACTTCCAGCAAGATTCCCGACTGTTTGACCAGGGGGGACGTGCGATCGAGCGATCGCCTCAGCCAAGCACTCACAGGCACCGCATCTCGTGCAAATTGCAGGCGCCACTGTTCGTGTTTGAGCACCAAATGAATTGACCCCAAAGAATTACCAATCTGGCGCAAAACCTGTTGGTAGCGCAAAGTTTTCAGAGCATCCTTTTGTTCCTTCGCCGACTGCAAAATCGACTGGCTCAAATCTCCCAACTCCTTCACCCCGGCTCCCACATTGCGGTAAAAATCCTCAAAACGGCGCTGCTTGTACCAATTGAGCATCTCCAGTTCCAATCGCTGCGACTCCTGAGCCGATTGCACAGCCAAATACCTCCGCCACCAAGCCAACTGAGACGCCATCGAACTCAGTAAATTTACGGACAACTCCGACCACTGACGACCCGCAGCGTCTGCAACCACCACAATGCCGGCCGGAGCGTGTTCTGGGGCGCTTTGCAGCGGCACTGCCAAAAGCTCCCCAATTCCCGGGCTGCGGAGCCACCGCTTCGTCGCCAGCGACAGTTGGCTCGTGCTCAGTTGCAGCACGCCGGATTTGGCGAGGGTTTGTTGGATCAAACCATCTGTTTCGACGAGAATCACGGCCTCGGGATTGAGGGCAAATACGGGATTGGCAGCTACAGCCGCGGAGATTGCAGCTTCCTCCTGGCCTCGATTCCAAGTAATTACGGCTACTAAAGGACAGGCAATTGTCTGGGAAAGATTTTGAGCAAAGTTGCGATCGAGCTTTTGCAGCGGCAACTCCGGGAACATCTTCGCTGAAGCAGCAGATTTTTGTTGTTGGGATTGTTGCTCGCTAGAATGTTGCAACAGCGTCAAACCCGATTTGATCGATCGCTCAAATTGCTGATATTTCTCGATTTCCGAACTCTGCTGCCAAGAGTGCAAGATCAATCCTAGCTGTTGGCTGACTACCCGAACTAATTCTCGCTCCGATCGCCTCCAAGTGCGAGTCGCGCTGTGCCCGACAACCAGCAAACCCTCGATCGATTTTTGATTTTTGATTTTTGATTTTTGATTGGGGTGTTCTCCCTCGGGCTGTTTCCCCAGAGTATTCGACGCCAAAAGCGATCGCACCCCCGCTTCCGCCAGCACTTCCCGCCAAGCGCCCAGCCGCCCGTCTTCATCCCAATTTTCGATCGCCAGAGGTTCCCCGCGATCCTGAAGCAGCTCCACATCAGCCGCATCGAGGGCATTCAGCGGCGAGGGTACTTGTCGGCGGTTGCGGGGCAGATTTTGGCAGACAATTTCAAAGCGATGTTGTTCTTCCCCGTACAGCAGCAGCAAAAAGTATTCGCATTTGAGCCGAGAGCACAACTGCTCTGCCGTATTTTTCAAAGTCGCCTCCCAGTCAACATCAGTGTAGATGGCGCGAGCGATGCCGGCAGTTAAATCTCGATCGAGCCGCGTTTGCTCAATCCTCTCCTCCATCTCCGACAAAGGAGCCGTCAGAGCCACTAACTGCGCCGCTCCCCGCAGGTAATGTTTTTCATTGTCTTGCCAAATCCGGGGCTCGGCGGCTTCCACTGCCAAAAATCCCAACAATTCCCCTTCCAAAACAATCGGCGCCGCCAACAGAGAGCGAGCGCGGATTTGCTGCATCAACCGCCCCGTCAGCTCAGTTTTTAGAGAACTATGAGATTCACCGATCCAAACCATTTCTTCCCTAGCCAAAGCCTGATAAAATTCCCCCAAATCTTGCACGGTGATGCCCGAAGCAGGTCGGATCGAGCCTAAACCCGGAGCAATTTGGCGGTTGCTGACTCGGCGCCAAAAATAGCGGCGCTCTTGCTCGAACCAATAAACATTGGTGCGCGTCGGCTCGATAAATTCGTGGGCTTGTTCCACTACCGCTTGCAAATATTGATCGAGCGATCGCAGTTCCCGCAACTGCGAAATCAGCGCTAACAAAGACTCGTCCGGGCGTTTGACCAATTGTCGCTGCCAATCTTTTTCTATTTGATAAAGAGCAGTTGCTAGCGCTCCAAATACGATCGACAACTGCGTTTTTTCCCCCGAACTTGGCGATGCTCCCCACACATCAGTCCCCAGCAAAATCACCCCGTAACAGCGGTCTTTGTAGCGCAGCGGAAACAGAGTCGTGCCTTGAATATTGTAAGTTTGAGCTGCTTTGCGCCATTCTCCGGCTCTGTTTTCCGATCGCAAATCCGCGACTCCCACCGGCCGCAGTTGAATCACCACTTGTTCGAGCAAATCCCCCGGAGTCAGTGCAAACCGCTGTTTGAGAAAAGACAAGTCCCCGTTAGGAGTCATGCCGCCTTTTCCAAACAATCTGTGGGCTTGTCGATCGTACAACCCGATCCAAATCAACCGCCAGTCAAAATCCGCTTGCAAGTAACCGAGCGTGGTTTCCAGCAGCACTTCCACATTCTCCTCTTCTCGCAGAGTTTGGAGAAGGCGCTCCAGCCCAGCGATTTGTTCGTCTACATCCTTCGGTCTTTGATCCTGCCCCATTTCCCAGCTTCCCCGCACCTTTGTCCGATTGCCAAGTTCCCCAATTAAAAAGTTTTTAAATTAAAATGGATGGACTTATAATATAATCGTCTCAATTATGCTTCAATCTAAAAAATTGAATAAAGTCGATCGAAGTTAACCTCAAAACCTCAGCTTCCCAGCCTCCTCCTGAATATTTTTCTAAAGTCAGCGCAAAAGCGGACACTTCCTTTCCGACATGAGTCCTGGATCTCCCAAAATTTTCGACCCAACGATCGGCAAGCTGCTGGCGCCAAAGTTCAATCTCCCAACTCAACTCGATAGTAAATCTAAAATCCTTCGAGGCATCGCCAGCCAGGGATGTCGCGCGATCGCAGCCCGCAGTCTCACATCTAAAAATAGAAAATCGACTCACCCGCTCATTTGTCAACTGCCCTAGGACAAGTCATTGGATATTTATCAATCAGGCGTGCGCCCGCTGCTGTTTTCCGTATTGAAAACCGATGCCGAGTGGCTGCACAACCGCACTCTTCAACTTCTCGAAGTCGCAGCCAAAACCCAGTCAAACCCCGCCACCAGCCAAATGCTCTGGCGATTGCACAAATCTTTGGGAGTCCAAGATTCTCGCCTCGAACAATCGAAGTGGGGGCTGAGCTTCAAAAATCCTGTCGGCTTGGCTGCGGGATTTGATAAAAACGGCGTAGCAGCAGACATTTGGGAAAATTTTGGCTTTGGCTTTGCTGAACTCGGTACCGTCACGTCGCAACCGCAGCCGGGAAACCCCCAGCCTCGCTTGTTTCGTTTGTCAGCAGACAGTGCAGCACTCAACCGCATGGGATTTAACAATCAAGGAGCTGCGGCAATGGCAGCCCGGTTTCAGGCAGCACAGAAACACTCAAAAGATGTCTCGCCCTCCATACCTCAGTCTCCTTTCCCCTTGGGCCTGAATCTCGGTAAATCTAAGGTAACACCCTTAGAGCAGGCAGCCGCTGACTATTTGGAGAGTTTTAAGTTGCTCAAAGATTGGGGCGACTATTTTGTCGTTAACGTTTCATCTCCGAATACGCCGGGATTGCGATCGCTCCAAGATGCTGCTGGGCTTAGCACAATTTTGGAAACTTTGCAACAAGAAAATCAAGGAATCAAGCCAATTTTAGTCAAAATTGCCCCGGATTTGGAACCCGAAGCGATCGCCTCAATTCTCGACTTAGCAAAAACCTACCAAGTAGCAGGAATTATCGCCACAAACACCACCATCCGCCGCGACGGATTGAAAACGCAAATATTGCGAGAAACCGGGAAACCCATCGCCGAAGAAGCTGGCGGAATTAGCGGAATGCCAGTGCAAGAGCGATCGACCCAAGTCATCCGATTTATCTGGCAATATACAAAAGGCGAATTACCGATAATTGGAGTAGGCGGCATTTTCACCGCCCAAGATGCTTGGGAAAAAATCGCCGCCGGTGCAAGTTTAATTCAAGTTTATACAGGTTGGGTTTACGAAGGGCCTTGGATGGTGCGCCGAATCTTGGAAGGTTTGCTACAAAAATTAGAAGAAAAAGGATTTAATTCAATTTCCGAAGCGGTTGGTTCGGAAAATATTAAATAGTCCGAGATTCCGATAAGTGCGATCGCCGCCGCTCGCGAGTCTTAGACAAGATTGCATTCCCAAGCTTTCACTTCTTAAAATCATCTGCGTTTATCGGTATATCTGTTGCGAAAATAGGCAGGAACGGGCAAGATGCCCGTTCCACAAAAATAGGCAGGAACAGGCATCTTGCCCGTTCCACAAAAATAGGCAGGAACAGGCATCTTGCCCGTTCCACAAAGATAGTTAGGAACAGGCATCTTGCCCGTTCCACAAAGATAGTTAGGAACAGGCATCTTGCCCGTTCCACAATTTTTTTTTTCTGTGGAACGGGCATCTTGCCTGTTCCAAAATTTGATTAATTCGCAAGATATCTGGTGTTTATCTGCCTGATATCTGCGGTTGACCGATCGATTTAAAAGTTACGCAATCTTATATCTTGTATACAGCGCGATCGGTGACGGCACTCAAACAAAAAAATGAGCTGCTATATAGCAATCCTAAATCATTATCCAGTCCGTTCATCAGTGTAATTCTTGTAGGGGCAACCCCCCGTGGTTGCCCTCTTTAGTTGACGCTCTTGGTAGGCACGGGGGCACTACCCCTACAAATATGTACAAATCATTTAGGATTGCTATAGTAATAATTATACACCCAAATAGCAGACGATCAAAGCAGTTTTTCAAGCTCATCGCAGGCAACAAAAACACCATTCTCTGCCCCAACAATCCGCCCTAATTCTGCCGCTTTCTCTGCGTATTCTCGATGCTCCAACAACTCGCTCAACTCTCGCGCAGCCCGCACAGGCGTGTAACGTTTGCGCGCCACAGTCCGCGACGTTCCCAAGCGTTCCACTCGCGCTGCATTGTCCGGTTGGTCGTGACTGTAGGGCATTACCAGAGTTGGGCGGCCGGCCCGCAGTGCTTGAGCTGTCGTGCCAATCCCTCCCTGATGGACGATCGCCCCCACAAGATCGAAAATATGAGAATATGGAACATAGCTAACAGCCAGAATATCTTCAGAAAGATTTTCCGGAGGCGCATTTTTACCAATCAACAAAACTGCCCGACGGTTTAACAGCTTAGCTGCTTGAATACTTTCCTGATAAAAGTAACCCGGAGCCATCACTGCGGCCGAACCGAGAGTAAAAACAATTGGCGGTTCCCCTGCATCCAAAAATTGCTTGAGTTTTGGTTCTAGTTCCGTTCCACCGTCACTTCCGTCGTAAAACGTCGAGCCTGCAACAACTGTATTCGGCGGCCAATCCGGTTGGGGTTTTGCCAACACAGAAGGAAACAGGGCAAGTACGAGATACGGTGAAAACTTGTCATCAATAAAGGGATTGCCTTTTAAAGGAGGCAATCCAAGTTCGTGTCGGAATTGATGAACTGGTTCGCCCCAAGACTTGCTGACCAATTTTGCAAAGTTAATAACTGCTTGATTGGCAAGTGAGCCAAACCCCCGCAACTTAGCTAGAATTGGAAACGGAGCTAACACTGGCGGGTCACAAATAGAGAAAAACGAGATCGGCGCCATCGCACTTGACGCCCATCGCATCCCCAATTTTTCTGCCACTAATCGAGCCGCCACAACACCTTCGCCTGCAAAAATCAAATCTGCATCTTTCGCACAATTCATCAAGTCCGCATAAGTTTCGCGCAAACTCGGACAAACCCACTTTCGCACTATATATTCTGAGCCTGTTTGTAAATCCATCATCCGGGCCATCTCTTGAGGATCGTCGAGAGCCCTATTATCAGGCCGCATCCGGTGAAACTCAAATCCCAAGGCTTGTATTTTGGCTTGATATTCCTTGTGGGTGGCAAACACGACATCATGACCGCGTTTTCGCATTTCCAGGGCGATCGCAATTTTAGGATGGAGGTCGCCCAAAGAACCAATTGTAGTGAAAACAATTCGACTCACTCTCAAAACCTCTCGACTGGCATAACCTCTAGAATAACCCAGTTAATTCCACATGATATTTGTTGGGTGCTTTCCGAAGCACCGAGAAGTCTATCTACAGGGATTACAGGCGATCGGTTTGGCAGCCCCGAATTGGGGAATTTTTCGCCAAAACAGCACGAGCCGCTACAGTTTTCGCGATTTTTTTGCAGTCCCCAAAGCGCTTTGGCAAGTGCGCCTCACCAGTCCGAAACCGACTTGTTTAGAGTCAGCAGAAGGAATAAAATAAAACTTATGAGCGCTGCGTTTAAGATTTGAGTCATTAAAAAGAGGACTAAAGTCCTCACTACCAACGGGGTTGTTTATCAAGAACCCGAAATTATTTAAGTTGAAGAGTTGTAAGTTTAGAGTTACACCAAATTCCCAACCCAACTCACAACTCCTAACTCGCCCGTTGCAGCAGCGCTTCATAACTTACTTTGGTTTAGAAAGCCCCGCCAGCGACCAAGTTAGGCTGACCATCATTAAACGGCCTAGAGCCTTCAAACGGTCTTGGGCGCTATTTTCCAGCAATTGAGATACAGTTTCAGACTTAACATTTACCGAGAATTCCTCAGCAGTTGCTGCTTTTTCCGATGCGGTTGGTTCCGAAGATGTCTCAAGGCTGACTTGTCGCTGCTGATTTTGTTGTTCGGTCATTTTTGAGGCACCTCCTTGAGTGATTGCATACATAACCCTTACTACAAATCCAAATAATGTGTATCCGGCATTTGGGAAGTCAATTTCAACTTCCCCAAAAATTGCATTCACCAACTCACTTGAAACAAGTTTTGAGTTGATTTGCGATCTATCTTCAACAGCACTTATATACTTTTCGCGCTCGACGAGGTTATTTTACGTAATTCCTATAAAATTCAAACTCATCTTGTCATTTGTAAAGTAACCGCGATCGCGCTTGGATTAAAAACCAAGAGCGAACTGGAGTTTTAGAGAACTCAAAGTCATCAGTACAAACATATTTAATTGCGAGGGTGACTGCGGACACAATATGACGCATTGCCAACTCACACAAGCCCCGTGATTAAGCTCGCTTAATAGTTATATTTACTTGACAGTAATATGTCCGAGATTGTGATATTGTGAAAGCTTAACAATTACTTTCGCTCCGATCGCTCTCAATCTGAAAGCAATGGTCTGGAAAATCTTAACAAACTAAAGGTGTAGAGCCGATGGCGATTTATGTCGATACTGCAATTTTAGCCGAAGCCACACGGGCGAGCAAGTTCGGGTGGATAGCGGGAATTACTACTAATCCGACACTTTTGGCAAAAAGCGAACTATCTCCTCAGGAGACGCTCAAACAACTGGCACAAGTGATTCCTGGGGAACTTTACTATCAGCTAACAGCATCCGATTTTGATGGCATGGTAGCAGAAGGAAAAGCCGCTTTTGAGGCGATCGGGCAACAAACAGTTTTGAAAGTTCCAGCAACAGCCGCAGGCTTCCAAGCAGTAGCCCATTTGTCGGGGGAAATTCCCTGTGCGGTGACAGCTATTTACAGCGCCGCCCAGGCCGTCGTTGCCGCAGAAGCAGGGGCCAAATATGCGATCGCCTACGTGAATCGCGCCACCCGACTCCTCGGAGACGGTTTTGCCTTAGTGCGAGATATGGCAAACGTTTTGCAGAGCACAAATACAGAGATTTTGGCAGCGAGTATTAAATCCCCAGAAGAAGCGGTAAAGACTTTATTAGCCGGCGCCCATCATTTGACATTGCCTTTGGATGTGTTGCAAGCAATGGCTGTTCACGAATTGTCGCAGCAAACTGTAGATGAATTTGCCAAAAACGGGCGGGGAATTTTGGGATAATATCAAATCCCTTTGCACAACCTTTTGATTATTTGAAAATTAGTCATTGGTCATTGGTCATTGGTCATTGGTAATAGAGTCTCTCTTCTCTTCCTTCGCGTCCTTCGCAGTTCGTTAAAAACAAGTAATGCTGTAAGATATAAGCTCGACACCTTACACTTACTCATTAATAACGTTCCCGATCTCTCTACAGCACAAATGACAACTGGCAACTGGCAACTGGCAACTGACAACTGTCAACTGACAACTGTCAACTGTCAACTGTCAACTGAACTATGGCATTCGCCAAATCTTAATTGTGCGATCGGGACTGCCGCTGACCAAAGTCTTGTTATCTCTGGCAATAGCCACAGAATTCACAAACTGGCCATGACCAGAAAGAGTGCTTCTTTCTTTTCCCGTCTTCAAATCCCAAACTATAATATCTCCGCCCCCGCTGATCAAAGTGCGGCTGTCGGGGCTAAAAGCGATCGTCCTCACCCAGCTCGAATGCCCTTTAAAAGTGCGAGTGCGCCTCCCGTCCTGCACGTTCGACAAACGGATCGTATTGTCGCTGCTAGCACTAGCCACAACTTGCCCGTTCGGGCTAAAAGCCACAGCATTAACCGCACCCCCGTGACCGGTGATAATTCTTCTGACTTCTGCGGTGTCGAGATTCCACAAACGCACACTCTTGTCCTCGCTGCCGCTAGCGAGAGTTTCACCGTCTCGACTCAGGGCGATCGTATTTACTGCTCCGGTGTGCCCGATCAAAGTCAGCAACCTGCTGCCGGTTCTGACATTCCACAGGCGAACAGTTTTGTCATCGCTGCCGCTAGCGAGAGTTTGACCGTCGCTGCTAAAAGCGATCGCGTTGACGGGCGCTTTGTGGGCGGGAATTGTCCGCACCCGCCGCCCCGTCTTCAGATCCCACAAAATCACATTATTGTCGCCGCCGCCGCTGGCCAAAATCGAGCTGTCCGGGCTTACCGCCAGTGTGTTGACCGATTTTTTAGAATGCACCGGATTGAGAGTCCGCACCACCCGTCCCGTCCTGAGATTCCAAATTCTAATCGTCCCAAAGCTTGCGCTCACCAAGGTTTGACCGTCCGGCGACAGGGCGATCGCATTGACGCTGCCGACATTATCCAAACTTCTTTCCAAAAACTGACTGCTAGGCAAACTAGAAAGCAGCCACACCGGGTTTGCTGGAAACACTCCGTAACGCATCGAGCCGTAAATTTGAGACGCGCCAATACCCACCAACAAAGCAGCAGCACCCGCCAGCAGCTTATTTTTCCAATCAAAAACCTGTTTCCCGGGCTTGTTCAAGCCAGCAGAATCCAGAGGTCTGAGCCGGTTCATCGAACTCTGCTTCGTCGCCCCAGCCCCCCCTGAAGTTCCGCCGCGAATTTTAGTTTGCCCCGTCGTGGGTGGCAACTGAGTCGGCAACTGAGTTTCCCCGCCGTCGAGATTAATTTCCTCCAAGCACTGCAAAACCATCTGCGGACTTTGAGGTCGATTTCCTGGAAAAGGCGCCATCAGATAATCGATCACATTAGCCAAGGGGTCGGAAACCTGAGGAGCTCCTTTGCGCCACATTAATCTACCCGTGCGCGGGTTTTCGGGAAACGCCGTCGGCGGTTTCCCTGTCAGCAAATAAACAAAAGTGCGCCCCAGAGCAAAAAAATCAGACTGCGGAACAGCCTTGCCATTAGTTTGTTCGGGCGGCGTGTAGCCAGGGGAAACTATGCCAGTGACATTTTGCCCCTGGCCTACCTTAGCGAAATAAGTTGCCGACACTTCCCGAGCAGTCCCGAAGTCAATCAGCACTAACTGCCCGTTCGGCTTGCACATAATATTGTGCGGCTTGATATCCCGATGAAAATAGTTGAGTCGGTGAACTAGGTCTAAAATTTCCGACAGTTGCTTGAGCCAGTTCAGAGCTTGTTCTTGACTGATCGGGCGGCCCCGATGTTTCAGCCAGTCTTGCAAATTCGCCCCAGCAATTTTCTCCATCACCAGACAGTGAAAAGACTCTGTGCTGTGAGCTGGCGTAAATATAAAATAACCGTCGCGATCGACTTTTGGAATACCTGGATGTCTGAGCCTGACCAATACGTCGGCTTCTTGCTTAAACAGTTCTACAGCTTTGGGATGTTCTTTGAGGAGGACTTTGAGCACTCTTCGGGCGCCGTTGTCGTCCACTTCAAATGTTCTGCCAAAGCCGCCGCCGCCGAGAGGCGCGACTAGCCGATATCGACCTTGCAACAAAAGTTCAGACCCGCAGTGGATACACGCGGATTTGCCAGAGTTGGCTGGATCGGAGGGATTCGGGCATTTGGGATTGAGGCAATAACTCACGAAGCCACATAACCCTGATTGAGGTTGCTCTATCAAGTTTTACTTTGGCAGTCTCAGCACTCTTGGTAACTGAGATTCTTGGTTCAGCGAAGTTACTTACTTGCGGCTGGATTGCTCCAGGCAAAAGTAGAGGTGTCTTCTCCTCAAGCGTTAATTCCGGTAAGCCGTACCGTACTTGATTAGTCTCTCGATCGACTGAGGTTTTTGTTAAAAACCGAGTTTTCCCAGACGGTAACACCTATCGGTGTGACTGCGTACTCAACAATCCTGTTAAGTTTTTACGTTGTCTAGTTACACCCAATTTTCAACCTACGACGATCGTATCACACCCAGTACAAGACTGATGAGCACTCTTGATTTAAATCCTTTGCGTCGCTAATGTCAAGCGGAGTGAACTCTAGCTGGTTTTCCGCTTTCTATTGTACGATCGCCCCGACCATTGCCGAAGGAAGAAGTAACAGAGCAGGAGAGAGGGGCGAGAGGCCGAGAGGGAGAGTCCGAGAGGGGGAACAACAATCTGCCGAAAGCCTTTTCCTGATGACTGATGACTGATGACTGATGACTCTTCCTTCTGACTGTCACAGGTCACAGGTCACAGGTCAACTCTTCCTTCTCTAGCCTTTTAAGCAAGTCCCTCGATTACGGGATGGAAGAAAAACGCCAGGGCCAAAACTGCATAAGCTGCCAACAGCAAAGTACCTTCAAGCCAGTTAGACTTGCCGTCAGAACTGATAGAATTCGCGATCAGCACCGACACCGTAACCGCTACCAGTTCAAACGGGTTGAAGTTCAAGTCCATCGGTTTGCCCACTATAAAACCCACCAAAACCAACACCGGGGCAACAAACAAAGCTATTTGCAAACTCGAACCCATAGCCACAGAAACCGACAAATCCATTTTATTTTTCATCGCCACCGTCACCGCCGTTGTGTGTTCGGCTGCATTGCCAATAATCGGCACTAAAATCACCCCGGTAAACAGTGATGTCAGCCCCAAACGCGCCGTCGCTTCTTCTAGAGTACCAACCAGGAGTTCTGACTCGATCGCCACCATGACAGTACAGGCTAACAGTACCCCAATCCACAACGGCAGATTTACCTTGTGGTCGGGACTCTCTGGTGCTAAGTTACTGTCGGCTAATTCTTCGAGCATTTCGACTTCTGCCACCCCTACATCGTACAGATAACTGTGGGTTTTCATCGAAAACAGCAGCGTCAGGATGTAGACGATAATTAGGACTACAGCAACAGCGCTAGAGAGATACTGCATAGTGTCCTCAGCAATGCCCATAGAGGTGACATCAACAGCCGTCGGCACCAAAATGGCAATCACAGCTAAGTTCATCGCTGAAGCATTCAACCGGGCGACTGTCGGCTGAAATTCTTGTTCTTTGTAGCGCAACCCGCCCAGCAGCATCGCAAATCCCATCACCAGCAGTAAGTTGCTGATAATTGAACCGGTGATGCTGGCCTTGACAACATCTATTAATCCGGCGTTGAGGGCGACGATACCGATAATTAATTCCGTGGCGTTTCCGAAGGTAGCATTCAGCAAACCCCCCAAGTTGGCGCCGAGGACGACGGCGATTTCTTCGGTGGCCGTACCCATCCAAGCTGCTAGGGGGACGATGGCTAGGGCGGAGGTGATGAAGATGGTGGAGGATTCCCAGCCGAGAAAGTGTCCGGCGATCGAAACTGGGATAAATAACAGCAGGCTGGAAATTATGTTGGTTGTGTTTAGCATTTAGATTCTGAAAAGCTCCCAACCGTCAATCATAGCCTGTCACACAGTTTAAGAAAGGGGGAGAGTTTGGGAATTGGGTGTTGGTTTAAGGCTTGGGGCGATCGCACTTACTCACGTTTTTTGGTCAGAAGTTGGCGAAGATACTTAATAAAATTCAAAAGCTCGATCGAGCTTTTGAAACAGGACTTACGCATTAAGACTCCTCGAAAGCGGGTTTTTTACCTAATCTGTGGGTAAAAACGAAGAATCTTCGTAAAAAACCCGGTTTCTGACCATCAGTGCGTAAGTCCTATGAAAATGACTCAGCCGAAAACTAAGCTGCTACACAGATAAATTGCCTGCGATCGAGATGACAGACTGCGAGAGTGTCAAGATATCTGACAGTTAGTGGCGGAAGCTAAAATGCGATGCCATAATTGAGCAGAGACTGTGTTTGTCATTGAACTTTTTGAACCCAATTTTCAATCAGATAATCTCACGGACATTTTCATGAATTTTTCCACGGGTTCGATCGCTATCTCAAACATGGCTCAGACAGTGTAAAGCTGTCAACTAAGAACCAACAGCTAGATCGATGGAGGATTTTTGTTAACATGAATTCACCTGAAATTACTTTAGAAGATTTATCGATCGCCAATCCGGCTGCTTATCCCGAAGTCACGCAACAGCTATCGGAAAACGTGATTTTTACAACAGTAGATGACCTCTGCAACTGGGCAAAAATGTCTAGTTTGTATCCGCTGATGTTTGGCACTGCTTGCTGCTTCATTGAGTTTAGCGCCATGCTCGCTTCCCGCTTCGACTTGGATCGATTCGGTGTATTTCCCCGAATGTCTCCCCGACAAGCAGATTTGATGATTACCGCAGGCACAATTACGATGAAGTACGCTCCTGTTTTGGTGCGGCTTTACGAACAAATGCCGGAGCCCAAATACGTGATTGCAATGGGCGCTTGCACGATTACGGGCGGAATGTTTAGTGCCGATTCTCCTACGGCGGTGCGGGGCGTGGACAAATTAATCCCGGTGGATGTTTATTTACCTGGATGTCCGCCCAGGCCTGAAGCAATCATGGATGCGATCGTCAAACTACGCAAGAAAATTGCCAACGACAGCTTGCAAGAACGGCAAAAGACAGAACCAACGCACCGTTATTACACCCGTCCTCACCGGATGAACGTTGTACCTCTGATTCACGATGGAAAATACCTGGAAACTTCACCACGTCAGGTTCCGCCGCCTGAACTTGTCGCCTCGGGATTGCCTGCTTTACGGGAGTTTGAATCAATTCGGGCGATCGAAGCTCGATCGTGATTGAAACTCACATCTTGCACGAGTCTCACCGACTAATATCAACTCCGCAGCCAAGACCATAATAAACTAGGTTTGTAGTGAGGACTTTAGTCCGCAAAAATCAGGACTGAAGTCCTCACTACAAATCAATGATAAACTAGGTTTGTAGTGAGGACTTCAGTCCGCAAAAATCAGGACTGAAGTCCTCAATACGAACCATTTTGACTGCGGTTAATTAACCTAAAGTCCTCACTACAAACCTCCGATAAACGGCAGAAACCGGGTTTCTCATTCGCTGGTTGAGAATGGTGCAAGGTCTCAGTTTAACCGAATACGATCTTAAACCTGAAGACACATAATTTGGCGAATTTGGCTAATGACAGTTGAGAGAATTTCTGCCGATAGATCGATCTCTGCATCGGTGGTAAATTTGCCAATTCCAATGCGTAAAGCCCCTTCGATCGCGCTTTCAGGCAATCCTAACGCTCGAAGTACGTGGGAAGGTGCCTCTACACCCGACGAGCAAGCAGCACCAGTAGATATGGCTAGTTGAGTGCGGATTCTGGCAATTACTGCGCTGTTAGGAATACCGGGGATTGAGATGTGGAGATTTCCTGCAAGTCGGGAGTTAGTGTCTCCGTTGATGATTAAGCCGGGAATTTTTTCAATTAGCAGATTTTGGAGTTTGTCTCGCTTGGTGGCGATCGCATTTTCATCTTCTTTCATTTCCAATTGCCGCAGGCGGCAGGCTTCCCCCAAGCCAACTATACCGGGAACGTTGAGAGTTCCAGATCTCATGCCTTTCTGATGGTTGCCGCCGAAAATAATTGGCTCTAGATGATGTTTTTTCCTGACAACTAACACACCGCAACCTTTAGGGCCGTAGAATTTGTGTGCGGAAATTGCTAGGTAAGTGATTCCCCACTCTTCAAAGTTTATTGGGATTTTTCCTACAGCTTGAGATGCATCACACAGAAAGGGAATGCTGTAACGTTGAGCAATCTGGCCGATCGCCCCTATTGGATAAATATTCCCAATCTCGTTGTTGGCTGCCATTACGCAAATCAAGGATAGTCCCTGGGCGCAAACTTGTTCTAGATGGTTGAGATTGACTCTTCCTCTAGAATCTACTTGGAGGTAAATTAGTTTTGCCCAACCGCGTTTTTCTAGGATTTGGCAGGTGTCGAGAATGGCTTTGTGTTCGATCGGCAGCAGTGCAATCCGGTGAGGTTGTCGGGGATTGGGAGACAGACTGCCTTGAATTGCTAAGTTAATGCTTTCGGTTGCACCCGATGTCCAAAGGATTTCTCTGGGTGAAGATCCAACTAAATCGGCCACTTGTTTAGCGGCCTCTTTGACGGCTGATAAGGCGCGATCGCCCCACTCATGATCCGTGCTGCTGGCGTTGCCCAATTCTTCAATCATGCAGCGGTGGATGCGATCGGCAACTCGGCGATCGACTGGAGTTGTCGAGTGGTAGTCGAAATATATGGGATGAGATTCCCTCTGAACAACAGACATCAGCAACATCAGAATTACTTTAAAGGAAGTTGGTAGTCATTTATCCTTAAGCTAGCCACTCATAGATGCGCTCCCAGAGGATGTCGCATATACGCTCAGTTCTTTTTTCTACAAAAGATTTATTCCACTGCCCTGTCGCTCCGAGTTGTACGATAGGTATGATGTGATGCTTGTGTTGCGTTTTTTTCAATAAATCAATTGTTTGGTCATTCAAATCAACCCCGTTCTCCTCTGCTTGCTTTCTTAAGCAAGCCAAATTATCAGGATCTGTTTCTGCTAAATGCCGATAATAAATCCATTTTTCAATCCACGCTTTGTTACTCGCAGAACTATTAATTTGTGTAGGGAGAAGGAGCAGGTTTCCGATTTGCTCGTAATCATCATTCTCATACAGAGCTGTGTCCCAATCAGCGCCTGATGATGGGAGTTTCGGTTTTTGAGGTGCTACGTGTTCAATGCTCTTAAAATCTTCAGAAACCCATTTCGTTGGTTCCAAATATGATGGAGACGACCCTGATGTGCCAATTTTCATCATACCTGGATTTATTTGATCTGAAATAGTGTCGTGTGATGTGATGAATAGAGCAAACTTGCAAACAGCTTTCGCCTCATTATATCTCAGATACTGTGTTGCCTTCTTCTTCCATTCTTCTTTCGTTCCTATGTCTTTATCTTTGAGTACATCCGTGAAATATTTCTTGAGTTCTTGAACAGTTAGTTGAGAGTTTCCTCGTTTCCATGACATTTTTTCGCGAAGTAACTTCCTATATACTTCGTCAAGACCTGCATTCGGTAAAGCAGCTCGCCAAAGTGTGAAGAATGCTGCTACTGCCTTGGAAGCACAAACAAAATCAGTGTGTGCTTGTGGTTGCTCGCGTATAACAAGAGAGTAGAAACGACTCAGGATCGTGTTTGCCATTTTGTGCCCGGCACTTTGAAGGTACAAGACACAGAGCGCAGCCTCCTTTCTATATGGATCGGGTGCGTCTTCTGTCCCAGGTATAAGAACCTGTTTGTTGGGATCAAACTTGCGAACTTTCTCCCAATAAGTTGCTACATTACTCATCCTCTGGATGAATTCTTCTCGCTCTTCGATATCTTCAAATTTGTTATAAGTTTCAGTTAACCACTTTCTTTGTGCGCTGAAATGTGTCGATAGCTTTGTGGCATCTTGTGTTAATGCAAATAGTGTAAGATAATCGTTTGTCAGCTTATTCTTACTAGATGCACTTGATAAAGGAGCCAGCAACTTTTCTACCATATTGAAATACTTTTCCGATTTTGAACCTTTAAATTTTTGATCAATGTTTCTACCTGCTGGTGAATTAATACTATTAACGACCAATGGCTTGAATGTCTCTAGTGCAGTTAAAGGAGTTCCTGTTGCATTAAGTGATTGAAACATATCAAATGCCCAATCCTCTGATACTGGCTCATTCAGTGTAAAACAGCAACGTTGAAGCAGGTAATGACAAAATGCAAACAATTGAACTAGGGAACATACTCGTTTGTCATTTACAGATAGCGGGTTGCTACGATTATTGACTATTTCTACCAATTCATCTCGCTCATAGCTCCATAGTTCTACTTGCTTCATTCCTTTTATTATTTCCCAAGCAGGCGGGAAATTTTCATTGTTTGAATTAGAATCATATGCTTTTTCTACATTATTTAACAATGAATTCATTTTGGTTAAATTTCTACCTACTAAAGAGCTTTTGGGGATCTGAGGAAATGTTGATTTGTTGTTAACAGCACGGATAAAAGATGCCAAAAAAGATGAAACTTCAGATGGATATTTGTTGTCATCTCCATCAAATGTCCACCCATCAACAGCTCCGCGGATAATAATTGGCTTGCGAGACGGGGAACCACGTCTAAGATCAAATGAAAATAATTCTATAAGAGTTGCTAAATAGTCATTTACTGCTTCCCTCAAACCCTCGTAATTGCTATCTTTAGGCAATTTTCCTCTTATTTCATACAATCTTTGGTAGAGGAGGCAAGCTAGCAAAGCAATTGTTGAAATTCTCTGCTGTCCATCGATTACGTTGTCGATTCGTGTTGGTAGTGCTTTCCTATCTTGTGGATTAATATTGACAATTGGATTAGATTCTTTGACCAGAATGACTGTACCAAGAAAGCGTATATTATTTTCATCTTCAATAAGAGCATCAACCCCACTACTAATATCGGCTATTAACTGCTCGATATTTTCTGTATCCCAGCTATAAGGTCGTTGATACAAAGGAATGTAGTATCCGACTCCGGGTCGTTGAAAGAAATCTGATATAGTTTCGCTTGAAGTGGCAAAAGCCTGTGATATCTCAACGCTCATTTGTACTCCTTATATAAAATTGACAGCTATTATTTTATAAAGATTAAGATGTTTTGTAAATTTGTCTTTAACTTATACACAATTTACAAATGACAAGCCAAGCAAGGAGAAACATCATCCTCTTCATCCAAAACAGACTCCAATGCTTCACCTAGCGATCGCGTTGGATAGCTTTTTTTTTCTCTAGCCATTGCTTTTTGATGTTGCTCGATAATTGCATTCTTACGTTCAAGGAGTTCTAAGAGTGTTTCACCTTCTGTCCACGTGTAAGTTCTTCCATCTTTATGTTCTTGCTCGTACTTAACAGCCTCATCAAATAGATTTGGATGCTCTTCCGCAAGCATAATCCATTCATATTTGCGCTGAAAAAAACAGAAGAAACAACCAGACCGACTGCGCCAGCGATAGTAGTCCGGTAGTCCGATTCCGCTATCTTCGAGCAAACGGATAATGTCTCCTTTAAGCATTTTTCTTTCTTTGAACGGAAATACAGGTTGGATATTAAGCTTGGTAGAAATGTATCCCTCACGATTTTCATCAGCTCGAATACCAATGTAGGTAATAGCTTCATCATCCCCAACAAATTTTTCCAACGGTCGGATCTTCATGAAATTAGTACACCAACGCATTTTAGGTGACGGAAGCACACCACCATAAACCTCCATCCAGTGATCGAATCCCCGTTCCGCTTCGAGATAATGAATCTCTATGCCTAAGCGAACCTTGATTCGCTCCAGGTACTCATATGTCTCTGGCAGTTCTTTGTGAGTGTCGCAGAAAAAATATTCCATCTGCGGAATCTCCTTATGGAGCAGCACTGCCAAAGCAGTGCTATCCTTGCCTCCCGATAAACCGAGAATGTGCCTGACTTGTTTTGTCGTCATGTTTTGACCGTTGACGTTGTTTCTGAATCAGGACTTACGCAAAAAGTGGCTTGACACACTATCTATAGAGGTAAGTGGTAAAGTGCGCACTGCGCACCCTACATTATAGAGTAGGTGCGTAAGTCCAGCTAATGTGAAAAATATTTTAGCACTCAGGCACTGCCTGTGGTTTGCCCATACTCTCCATCTTGACGCTTTTCCCGAATTTGAGCAATATTGTCGGTGTTTGCTAAATCCAAAACCCTTTCAGTCAGTTTAGCAATCACAGCGTGCCGCAGTTGAGTGTTATCGGGCAGAATTTCCAGAACTTTTTCCACCAGTTCCTCAATAGTGTCTTCGCACTCGCGGTCAATTCCCACAATTTGATTTATTTCTTGACCGTCTGGCCGGGTGATTGTGATTCTACGCACATCAAAACCCCCACCTTTAGCATCAACTTCCGCCCGCAAAGCTTCCAGGTTCTTGAACCGCCTAGCCAAATCGGAGAGATTGAGTTCAAATCGAGTAACATCATCGTCCGTCCAAGACTCAGCAGGCTTATCCGCCACAATCATGACTAAAGCTTGCAGCCACTTTTCATCTGTCTTCGCTTCATCAGTTGCTGCTAAAGTGAAACTCCTCAGCATTCGTTCGACGCATTGTCCCGCGAGACGGCTCGATCGCACCCGCAAATCTTCCCGCAGCTTGTCTTCATTTGGGCTCACTCCAAAGGCGTCGTGCAGGCGCGACTGACAATCACTCAGCAAGCGATCGCAGGCTGTCTGAAGTTCGTACAGCGCTTGTACCAGCTTCTTGCGCAGCGTTTTTGCTGTCGTCCCATCATCAGCCTCACCGGTACCGATAGGCGACAACCCACAAGCTTTAGGTAGCGATACAAACAACAGTTCATCGGGTTCCTGCGCTTCCTTTAAAGTTCTCAAAACCCCTTGTGCTTCAAGACTGAGATGCTTAGTTTTGAGCGTGTAGGCGGGAAGCTTTTTCACAAAGTGAAATAGAGGCTTTGCTACCGCCAGCACCGTCACATTCCTCAATCCCGCAGGCATCCGGGAATTGGGAGATTTCAAAACATTTTCGAGTTCCTTAAAGACTTGCGATCGCACTCCCACAATTTCAAAATACTTGACCGAAAAACGCGCAGGATCTTTAACCAGCAGTTCAAAATGTTCGGCTCCCAAAATCGGGATAAATGTTCCATTTTTATAAACCGCTACATCATCAACGCGGTACAGCAAAACAGCCGTTAGGAGTACCGGAATCGCACCTTGCTTGACTCCATAGGGAGGTGCTGCTAAATGCCGGTAAAGTTTATCTAAACTTTGTTGTTCTTCCTTTGCCTGAAAACAGAAATCCTCGATCGCCTGCCAAACACTCCACAAATCCGATCCTTGTTGAGGGGGGTAAAATCCCCAATCTTCTTCCTCTTGTCGGTGAATTTTTGTCTCCCCCAACAAGGAGTAATACATCGCGACTTCGGGACTGTACCCATCCAATCCGAGTTTTTCGCGATCGGAACGTTCTAACATCGCCTCAATCAGTTCCCGTCTCGCCTTAGCGCCTTGATTCGTAAGTTCACGACGATTGATTAATTCGTTCCACAGAATAGGAGTTTTGTGATAAACCCGATCGCAAACTGCCGACAGTTGCGCGTTAAATTCTGTAGCGTGAAGAATAGTTTCCCGTTTTCCCTGAATCCAGCAGGGATTTCGATTGACATCTAGATCGAAGGCTTGGCTCAAACTTTCATCTAGCAAACGTTTGGTATGGAATAGTCGATACTGCACTTCCCGCCTCGCAACCGCATCTGTTTGCAGTTGAGCGGCATTTTTCTGGATTTTTTCAAGTGCGGCAAATTCTAGCGCCTGGATGCGCAGTACGCCCAATTTTGTTGCACACAAAACAATCAAGGGTTTGCCCTCGGCTGTTTGCGTTGGAGTTTCGATCGGCAGTTTTTCATCCAACCAACAAGCAATTAACCCATCAGCATCATTACTATTGCACCGCAACTTCGCTAAATTTTCTGAGGCATCAACATACCTGCGCTCAAAATATCTCAATGTCCCTGTTTTATAGCTATGCCGTTGGGCCACCAAAGGTTTTAGCGGGTAAGTTTCAGATAATAGATTGACCAGAGACGATCGCTCTTGCTCTGTTAACGCCGCCACTTCAGCATCCACATTAAAGTCAGAGCCTTCCCAAAGTCGAAGTTCATCCCATAATCGACGGTGGGTAATCGTATTCCGGCTTAACAAGCGATCGATAATATCATCCCATTTTTGCCGCTGCAAATCGTCATTTGGTGAATCGCACAATGCCAGCGTTACCATTTCAGGGGTTGCCTTAACCGCGCCAGTTGCAGTCACTAAATTTAACGTACCGATGGTTTTCAAAACCCGGACGAAATCCTCATCAAGATGTCTGGCATCGGCAATTAAATTCTGAATCTCCACCCACCGCTGTAAATTAGGTCTCGACCCAAAACCCATGCTTGCGGCTTCAACAAAATAGTCATAAACGCGATCCAATTTCAGCGTTGCTGGCATTTGTTCGCTCGCCGTTTCCTCATCCAAAAAATTGTGAAACGAATAGGGTTCGGAACTGGTGAGAAACGTAAACAGCGAGCGATCGTTTTGTCCGTACTTGGCGCATAACATCGGCAACACCAGCGCCGCTAGTGGATGTAAGGGATAAACCTTCGCTAAATCTTCAGATTTCAGTTCTTCAGATGTAGCAATACTTTCTAGTTTCTCAAACCATTCTTGCGATTGATTAGAAATTACACTCTGAAGATTTTCTGCTTCAGAGTGATCGATCGCCTGACCGATTAACCGAACCATCTGCCCAGCAGACTCAATAAACGGAATATCCTCAAACCGTCCCTGAATCTTCGCCCATTCATTGCGCTGGACGGCTGCTAATCTGTGACCGTATTCTGTAAAAGCCTGGTGCAATATACCCAGCAAATAAACTGAATACTTCTCATCTCTACTTATTTCAGTTAACTGTTGCAATAGATATAAATCTTCTGCTCCTGCATTGTAAGCTGCAAATTCTAGATTTTTCCCCAGTTCGTCAATAATTAAAAAAACATCGGTTTTTGCAGCGCGGGCAACTTCCAGAACTAACTTAGGAATTTCTCGGCTGTCTGCTGTTTCTCCAGCATCAATTTCTGTTTCTAAATCTAGAAGTTTGCGAGCAATGGGAATTTTTGATCGCTGGGAGGACGCAGGCCAAAACAACCTGGCGCCTCGTGCCAGGGCACGGATAATTGTATTGCTAATCGGTTCTCGCTGTGCTGTCGCAACGGCGCGAAATAAACCCTGTTTTGGTATCGCTGTTTTCAAATTACAGCACTCAGCACTATCCGCACCGAAAGCAGTTTCAGCAATCTCTAAAGCCTGCGATCGCATTTGGTTGTTCTCTGGCGCACACGCAGAAACTAAATAGTGAGCAAAAGCTGATTTCCCCGTACCGTAAACACTCGTCAAAGTCCAAGCACGGTTAGCTTGAGAATCAGTAAATCCCGCTAAAATCCGTCTGAGAGTATCAACTGATTTTTCTGTGGGGACATATCCCACCAACGCTTCAACCCGCTCTAAATCCCGCTCTAAATTAATCGATCGAGAATAGCGGCGGTTGAGGCTGAAATATTGAGATAGCGGTCGTTTCATTACTTTTTCCCACTGCGTCTGCTACTGAAATACTTGTCTAGGATATCCTGCGCCAGATCGTTTGCATCCCTTGTAAAGGAAAATTGAATTAATCCAGCCGAGTCCGATAGTTTGATATTGTCTAAAGATCGCTCTACTTGTTCGATCGCGCCACAAATAGCGCTTTCATTCAGCTTAAACGCTAAACCCGGACTGCCGGCATCGAACGTGAGACTGGAGATAGATATCGTTTTGTGGTTTCCCTTAGACGCAGCAAATTCCAAACAAGCGGCAACTATTATTTCAGCAGGTAGGTTAGCTTTTAAACCGATTTGAAACGCATAGCGCTTTGAGTTTCCTAGTGTCTGAATAATTCCTAACTCTGTAAAAGGACAGTCTATGGAATCCTCGCTGGCACCTGTTTTAGAACCTTGTTCGACATACATTCGCATAATGCAGCTAATATCTTTTTGCAGCGAAGCATCGACAATGCGACTTCCCAGACTATCCCTATATTTGCAAAGTGCCTCATGTAAATCTTCTGCTGAAAATTCAGCCTGACGAAAAACATGAAACGTAAAATACCAAGCCGCCGCTTCACAAGTTGGTTTGAGTAAGTTCCAATGCAGCAGCCACAGAGAGGCTGGATCTTCTAGAAACTCATCCCATCCGCCATCGGCCAAAAGCTTGTTGCCAAAATCGGAGGGAGTATCATTTTCCAGTATTTTGAAAGCAGAACACCAGTAACGAATTGAGCGAACCATATTCTTGCCAACGCCCAAACGTACAGGTGCATCATCCCGCAAAAAAATTTCTGAATCTCGTCGGGCCAAATCAAAGCCCTTTTTAAGCCAGCCAAACCGAGGGTGAAATGTCTCGTGGCGGGCGAAGGTGAGATTTACAGAAGTTACTTGACTAATAGTATTTTCTATGATATTGAGTTGTTTCGGCATGAATTGCTGTTTCTAGGCTAAGTAAAGCTATTGTAGAACGTAGCGAGCTATGCGTTCCAACAGTCTCCAACTCAAACAGATTTAGACACTCTTCTTTGAACCCAATAAGTTACACCAGAATTTATTCCCAAGTAACTTTTTCCAAGATTCGCCACGCTTGATTGCTAAGGTGTCGATCGAGAGTCCCGAAATCATCTTCCCAACAATAATGGAGAACAGGAGCGATCTTTATTCCCTGGAGTTTTGAGCCGATCGCACCCCCGAGCCTTTCGCCCTGTCCTAAGATTCAACCGCACAATTGCCCGGTTGTCGATCGCCAAAGATTAAATTTTTCCGGGGAAAAGTTGCTATTTAATGAAGAAGACTTTAAGATCCAGCAATGTAAATCAAAACTCTTAAGCAGCAGCCCTGCAAGCACTAGCCTGAAATAGGTTGCAAGTGCCAGAAAGCAGCAACAGCTACCTTTTTTAACTCTTTGAACAGCAAAGCATTGGCAGAAAAACTCAGGGATCGATGGTTGATACATTGCAACGAATGCTTTGCTGGCAATACAACAAATGAATCAAAATTTTTCTGCCAAAATTTAGCACCTACAGATGCCTAACTGAAACCCATGCTGCGTAAGGTTTCAGTTCCAGATTAGGCTGGTTTTCTTGTTTTTAACTACTTGAGGATTCGATCGCATGGTTTCGATTTCTAAAACTCAGTCCAATGTACTCTCTGTATCCGCGCCCAGCTTGACGGCTGCAAGCCAAAGCAGCGCGGCTACTGCAACTGCAACTGCAACGGGAGTGTGCATCACAGTTCACGGTCACTTTTACCAGCCACCGCGAGAAAACCCTTACCTGGACGCGATCGAGCGCCAAGCCAGCGCCTCTCCCTTCCACGACTGGAACGAACGCATTGACAACGAATGCTACCGCCCGAACGCCTTTGCGCGCATACTAAACGATCGCGGGGAAGTTACGGGGATCGTCAATAACTATGAGTATCTCAGCTTTAACATCGGCCCGACTTTGATGAGTTGGCTGGAACGCTACGATCCGGAAGTTTACCAGCGGATTCTGGAAGCCGATCGCAAAAGCTGTCAGCGCCTCAATGGTCACGGTAATGCGATCGCCCAAGTGTACAATCACATCATCATGCCGCTGGCGAACGAGCGAGACAAGTACACCCAAATTCGCTGGGGGATCGCAGATTTTCGCTCTAGATTCGATCGCAATCCTGAGGGAATGTGGCTCGCCGAAACCGCCGTAGACTACGCCACCCTGGAAGTTTTGGCTGCTGAAGGCATCCGTTTCATAGTCTTAGCCCCCTCCCAAGCAGAACGCTGCCGCCCGCTAATCGGGCAAAACCAAGAAGACCAACAAGCAACAGATCGAGAATGGCACGAAGTCGGCGGCGGTCAAATCGATCCGACTCGCCCGTACCGCTGCTATTTGAAGCCGGAAATGCGGTTGATGGTTTCCAACCAACTTTCGCCGCTGAGCTCTCACTACTTGGGGCGCGGACACGGCCTTCATTCTCCAGCCCCAAGTTCTAACACTCCCTACATCAATATCTTTTTCTACGACGGCCCGATCTCCCGAGATATGGGTTTCAACGACGTTCTCAGCAACAGCAACCACTTGGCGGGGCGCTTGGGTCAAGCCGTGCGGGGAGACCACAGACCGGCTCAATTAATCTCCGTGGCGACAGACGGCGAAACTTTCGGCCACCACAAAAACAGTACCGAAAAATGTCTCGCCTACGCCTTCACAGAAGAGTTTCCCCGTCGGGGCTGGACGGTGACGAATTATGCTCATTATTTAAGCCAAAATCCCAGCACTTGGGAAGTGGAACTCAAACCGGTGACGGCTTGGAGTTGCTCGCACGGGGTCGATCGCTGGCAAGATGATTGTGGGTGCGGTGGTGGCGGTGGATGGCATCTCCTGTGGCGCAGACCTTTGCGGGATACTTTAAATTGGCTGCGCGATCGACTGATTCCGATTTATGAGGAATCGGGACGCAAGCTGTTTCGCGATCCCTGGAAGGCGAGAGATGAATATATTGATGTGATTCGCGATCGATCGCCCGCTAACGTTGACCGTTTTCTCGATCGCCATCAAAGTCACGAACTCGACGCCGCCGAACAGGTAGACGCCCTGCGCCTGCTGGAAATGCAGCGCCACACTTTGTTAATGTTCACTAGCTGCGGCTGGTTTTTTGAGGAAGTCTCTCGCCCCGAAGGCGTGCAAATTCTGCGCTACGCGGCCCGGGCGCTGGAATTGGCTGGGGAAGTTGCCGGAATCCAGCTAGAAAAGGATTTTATCGATCGACTCGCCCTCATACCCAGCAACGTTGACTGTTTCAAAACAGGGGCGGAAGTTTACCGCCAACTGGTGACAACAGCCCAAGTTAGTCTCAAACAAGTAGCCGCCCACTACGCGATTAGTGCTCTGTTTGCCAAATATCCCCGCGAACAGCGAGTTTACTGCTATCAGGCCCAGCAAGAAGATTTCCAAATTCAGCGTATGGGTTCGATGACTCTGGCTGTGGGTCAATTGCAGTTAACCTCGGAAATTACCCGGGAAACAGAGGTGTTTGTGTTTGCTGCGTTCCACCTCGGGGGCTGGGACTTCCACTGCTGCATTCAGCCTTTTGGCAGCCGCCGGTCTTATACAATGCTCAAAGAACGGTTGTTTGGAGTTCTGCAAGAAGCTTCGGCGGCCCACGCGATTCTGGAAATGGTGCGGTTGTTTGGGGATCAGTCCTTTAGCTTGCGAGATTTATTTGCTGAGGAACGCCACCGCATCGTGCAGTTGCTGAGTCAAGAAAATTTGACTCGCTTGGATCAGCTTTACACTCAGGTTTATCGGGAAAATTACGGGGTGATGATGGCTTTCCACCGCGACGACTTGCAGGTGCCGGTAGAGTTACAGGTGGCTGCTGAGGTGGCTTTGGGACACCGCTGTTTGACGGCGGCCAAGGCTTTGGAATTGGAAACCGAAGACGCGGAGTCGCTGCTGGCGGAAATTGAGGATCTCGCCACTGAAGCCGGCCACCTCCGCAGCCACTTGAATGTTCCTGAAGTCAAGCAAATTTTGGAACGGCTGGTTTGGCGATCGCTAGACACACTACTGCAAGCAGGATCGGGCACGGATCAACGATCGCCTCTGGAGTTGGAAGCTGATATCCGCTACATCGAGCGTTTGATTGCTGTGGGCGATCGGCTGAGTCTGGGTTTGTGTTTGGACAAATCGCAGGAACTGTATTTCGATTCTCTGTACAGTCAAATTGTGCCTCTGTGTTTGGGCTGGCTGCAACGAAAAGATGCCTCGGCGGGGGAAAGTGCGGTGGTTCCCGTTGCCTTGGGTATCGCGCCTTCTGATGGCGGCTGGGAGTTGCCTTCGATCCGGCAGTTGCTGGAGTTGGGTCAAACCTTGGCCGTTGATGTTGAGTGTTGGTTACATCAGTTAAGCCGATCGCTAGTCGATTAGCCTGCATCAATTCCGGCAGTTGAGAAGTTGCCCGATGGGTTTAAATGCCGATCGGGCTGTGGGGATCGAGGGATAGTCGATCGGCATTCAGGCGGACGGGCGATCGAAGTACCGACAGACAACCGCCAATTTTCTTGGAGTCAGTTATGGACGCGCGGAGACCGAAGAAACCGGGTTTTTTACCCTGATTGCCGACTACCGCGAAGGATTTTCGTAAAAAACCCGGTTTCTTGCCACCCGTGCATAAGTCCTATGAGTTTTCGCTCTACTTCTGTGGGAAGATGAAAAGACTGTCCCCAAAGCCGGCAGGTGTTATCCACTTGCAGGCTTTGTAGAGCTTTGAAGAGAGAACACTAAATTTTTAGCTATGAAAATTGGCGATCGCGTTTGCATTAAAAACTCTGTTGTTGTCTACCACCACCCTCAAAATCGCAGTCAACCATTTGATATTAAGGGTATGGAAGGAGAAGTCGTGGCGATCGTTCACGAATGGCACGGCAGACCTGTCAGTGCTAATTGGCCGGTTCTAGTTCAGTTTGACAAAAAATTTCGAGCTCACTTCAAAGAAGATGAAGTCGAATTGATATCTTCGGAAGTCTAGCACTCTCAAAACTTGCAGCCGGAACCCAAAGATAATCTCATAGCATTTTAGATTTTAGATTCTTCGACTTCGCGAGCGAACAAGTTTGAGATTTGAGATTGGGAATGATATCATGTCCGTTCAATAGACCGCAATAAGATAGGTTCGTAGTGCGCCCGAAAGTCCGCAGCATTATGCGGTCAATAGACCGCACTACGAACTTTCATTGTTATAGTAATAGACCGGACATGATATGACTGATGAGATAAGGGTTTGGAGATTTCCTACAGTTGCATTGCTTTTGGCAACTAATATCAAATCCGGTAACATAACTATCAAAGAGTTTGTAGTGAGGAATTCAGTTTTTTCTCAGGCTTTTAACCAGCGGCCGGACTAAAGTCCTTACTACAAACCATCTTTTTTTGTTTAATGCTTAATTGTTCGACCGTCGGCGGCAGAACCAACCGAAAAGGTTGAAGTCTCCCTGCATTTTCTGCAATTCCTGCTGGTGCTGCTTGGCTGTAGCGTAGTACCACTGACAGTGACGTTCTAATTCTTGACGGTACTTAATTTCGCCGTAAAACTCGCGAACAATTTGGTTTTGTTGGAAAATTTCGGCTGCTGGGGTCGATTCTGGGACAACGTTTTGCAACTCGTGGGGCAACATGATTGTTTGGGGGCGACTGTGGCAAATATTGGCTGTAATGACTTTAAGCTAACATATAGCAGTTGACAGTTGACAGTTGACAGTTGTCAGTGGATAGTTGACAGTTGACAGTTGTCAGTGGGAATTGTTGCATCCGTTACATCCGCTACATCCCGCACATTGCAAGGGCGGCCGAACTTCCTTCTTAACTTAAGATATTCAATCCCAAATCCCAAATCCCAAATCTAAAATCTAAAATCTCTTAAAGCCATCCGCGCAGGCGATACACCATTAAGCCGATGTATTCTTTCAAAGCTTTAGTGGACTGGTGTAGATAATAGGTATCCGGCAATAAATCTAAGGCGAATGCTTGACCATTGTTTTGAGAGGTGGCGATATCCTGCTGCGTTATCTGAAAGTCGGTTGGTGCTGCAATTACTTTGATTCCCTGACGCTGAAAAATTAAGAGGGATCGAGTCATGTGCATCGCCGATGTCACTAGCAAAACCTGGTTTTGTATACCTTGAGCGTCTAATATTTTCCGCACGTTGACGGCATTTTGATAGGTGTTGTGGGAATCGGGATCTTGCAGAATTGCTGATGCCGGTACGCCCATTGTTTGGGCAATTTCTGCCATATCTGCCGATTCGGGAGAGCCCCCGCCTTTCCAATCTACTCTACCGCCAGTCAGAACTAACAGGGGAGCTTTGCCTTGACGGTAAAGTCGGGAAGCGTATATTATACGATCGCCCGCTTCGCCCAATTCTACCCAAGGACGGGGCGCTAGCGCGGCTTTGACACCGCCGCCCAAGACAACAATCGCGGATGCTTGGGGAAGTTCGGCGGTTGGTATATTTTGCCATTCGAGCGATCGAACTAACGATTTCGACACCCAACCGGTACTTCCAAGCAGTAAAATAATTAGAGCCCCAGCCATTGGCGCCGCCGCCCATTTGGGACGTTTCCAAAGGGTGATTAAAGCCGCCATCATCAACAAGCAACTCAACCCCAAAGGATAAATCAACAGCGGCAGAAGTTTAGACAGAAATAGAAACATTCAGCAAGTAATGCAAATTGCTAGTTAGCGGTAATGGTAATCGGGAATTGGGAATTGGTAATATTGCGTCATATAAATTAACAGCAGTAAGACTGGTTCGTAGTGCGGACTTTAGTCCGCAGCATGAGAGCGGACTAAAGTCCGCACTACAAACTGAGTGGTTCGTAGTGCGGACTTTAGTCCGCAGCATGAGACCGGACTAAAGTCCGTACTACAAACTGATTGGTTCGTAGTGCGGACTTTAGTCCGCAGCCTGAGAGCGGAATAAATTCCGCACTACAAACTGTTTTTTTACGGTAATCTACCGGAAATGATATAGTTGGTAATTGGTGATTAGTAGACTTATTACCAATATTTTATTAATACAAGAACCGCATATTCAAAGCAGATAATTTCAATATAGGCAAGCTTAGGAGTACCAGGGATAGTAATTATCTTGACCTAAAAGTTTAATTTTTATGATTGAGTTTTGAATTTTACAATGTTAAAATTAAAGCTCAAAACTCAATAATAAAAAAAGTTTTTCGTGCTAGCGGCGATCTTCGGGTTCTGACAGCCAGTCAAACAGTGAAGTAGCTTCACGCCGGGAGGTTTTATATTTATGGCCGTCTACTTCCACGACTTCTTTATTGAGGATAGCATCCGAGGTTTTCTCCTTGGAACGTGTATTCGGGTTGAGTAGTAGTTCGTTGTGCCACCAAGCGACCATTAAACCTGCGGCCACACCACCAAGGACACCAAGGCCAATACTTATGGGCAGTATACATCCTACTAAGCGAAACCCAACGGTAAACAACACAAACCAGATCAGCGCGGGGTTAAACCCCTTGGAGTCTCCGTTAAATTTTGCCATGAGCTGCAAGTTGTTTTTGTAATAATACAGAAAGATATTGACAATATTAGCAGAGAATCAAGATTCGCAAGGGCGATCGCACTGCAACTACTCCCCACAAATCAAGTTTAATTGTACCTCTAAGTCGGGCGCGGTATCTACAACCTTTACATAAATTTGCTCTAATTCTGTAAAAGGTTCTTCTTCGGCTTGCTGCGAGATCAATAGTTCTGCTGTCGCGTCGGAAATATCGCCCGTGCGCTGTTGCAGTCGTTGTCGCAATACTGCCATTGGTGCGGTGCAGTACACGATTTGCAGCGACAAGCCGTGGGATTGAGCTTGATTTATTGCATCGGTTCTCCAGTTTTGGCGATCGAACTTAGCATCTAAAATCACATCCCAACCTCGCTGAGCCAGCATTATGCCCAACTTTAACAATCTACCATAAGTCCGTGCCGTCATCTCATCCGAGTACAAATCTTGCCCGCCGCGTTCATTTAATGGAATTCCGCCTAAGTGTTTGCGAACAGCATCGGAGCGAATGTGAATCGCCCCAGTGCGGCGGGCCAAATATCGAGCCGCTGTACTCTTCCCAGAACCAGACAAACCAGACATCAAAGTTAACTTTCCCGGGCGCAGTTTTGTGTATTCCCAAGCCAGTTTATAGTAATGAGCGGCAGTCTGTGAAATCTGTGCTTTTTCCGCCGTAGAAACCGAGCTATCGTCCAACATTAACGAAGTTACTTTTGCTCTCACATAAGCTTGACGGCTCAAATACAGCGGCAGCACTTGCAATCCTTCCCAATCGCCAGTTTGTTCGATGTAAGTATTGAGAAAAACATTGCCTAAATCTCGGCGTCCCCGCGATTCTAAATCCATGACTGTAAAAGCGATATCGTACATGACATCAACAAACCGAAAAGGCTCGTTAAATTCAATGCAATCAAATATCAATATTTTATCTTGCCACAGTGCGATGTTCCGTAAGTGCAAATCTCCGTGGCACTCGCGAATTTTATTATTAGCAATCCGCAGATTGAACAATTCTTGATTTTCCGCAAAAAACCCATCACTATAATCTTTGGTTTCCTGATACTGAGTCTGAGTCTGCGGCCCACCGATATACTTTTGCGAAATGCGGTAATTGTTATTTATTACTGTGCGAATCTGACCGACTTCGCCAAAGGTACGAATGTAGCTATTGCTAATTGCCGTGCTGTGAAAGTTGGCAACTTCTCGCCCTAAATTTGCCATAACTTGCTCGGTCAACAATCCGCGCTCCAACAAACTGAGCAACAGCGAATCTTGAGGAAACTGTCGCATTTTTAGTGCATATTCTACAGCAAGTTCTGCCGGAGTTACATCGAGTTCATTACTGCCAAAGTGAAACGTATCGTCGCTTTGAACAATTGGCAAAACTTCGAGATATATTTCCGGTGCTGTGCGTCGGTTCATTTCCAATTCTTGAATGCAGAAGTGCTGCCGTTTTTCCAATGTTGAATAGTCCAAAAAACCAAAATCAACTGGTTTCTTGATTTTGTAAGTATAATCTCCCGTCAGCAAGACAAAGGAAATGTGAGTCTGAATAAGCTGGACTGGTTTTGTGACGCTGTGGGGGTAAAACCCAGGCTCCAACATCTGCTGAATTAAAGGTGGGAGATAAGCCATATCGATTTTATATTTTGGATTTTAGATTTTAGATTGAGGATTTTTAGATTGAGGATTGGGGATTTTGAGATTGGAGATTGGGATTTGTAGATTTTATACCAAGCCTTAAAAACATTGCTACAAAAAATAAATTAGAGGTTTTGACCTGTATCGATTTTAAATCTGAGATTTTAGATTGGAGATTTTTAGATTGAGGATTGGGGCTTTTTAGATTGGCGATTGGCGATTGGTAGATTTTATACCAAGCGTAACAAATATTACTACAAAAAAGAAATTAGAAGCTTTGACCTGTAGGGACACGGCACTGCCGTATCCGGCAATTTATGATTATGACAAATAATTTCTATTACGCTTATTAATAAGCGTAGTGACAATTTTTCAAAATAGTATTAAATTGGAGATTTATAGATTGGGAATTTATAGATTGGGGATTCGGGATTGAGGATTGGGGATTTGTAGATTGGTGATTCGGGATTGAGGATTGGAAAATTTGGGATATTGACTTTCATCCGATTTATTATAGAGTTGATAGTTAGCGTAAACAAAAAAGTAGCAATGACTCAAAATAATCAAGAATCCGGTTCCGTGGATGTGTTTGGCGTGGGCAATGCCCTGGTGGACATCTTAGCATTAGTCGAAGATGAATTTGTGGTCAAGCACGGGCTGAATCGCGGCGCGATGACGCTGATGGATTCGGAAACCCAGGGGGGACTTTTGCACGATTTGGAACACAATTCGCTGCAAATGCGATCGGGGGGTTCTGCGGCCAATACGATGATTGGTTTGGCTCAGAGCGGCGGTAAAGGCTATTATTCGGGGAAGGTTGCTAAGGATACTAACGGCGAATTTTACCGCCAAGATTTGCTGGAAGCCGGGATTGATTTTAATGTGCATCCTGCTACTGAGTCTAACGGGCCGACGGGTACTTGTGTCGTGCTGACTACGCCGGATGCGGAACGCACGCTGTGTACTAATTTGGGGGTTTCTACTACTCTGGCGGCGACTGATATTGATGTCGATCGCCTGTCTCACTGCAAGTACAGTTATGTTGAGGGCTATCTTTGGGATGCTCCTGAACCCAGAAAGGCTAGTATTAAGACGATGGAAGAGTCTAAGCGTCTGGGTGTTAAGGTGGCTTTTACTTTTTCGGATGGCTTTTTGGTCGATCGATTTGCGGATGATTTTCACAAGGTGGTTTCGGAATATTGCGATGTGATTTTTTGCAATGCTGACGAGGTGCGGAGCTTTTTTAAGGAGGAATCTCTGGAAGAGTGCGCTCGGAAGATGAGCGCGATTTCGGATTTGGCTTTTATCACGAATGGGGATAAGGGCTGCATGGTGGTGGAGAACAAACAGATTGTGGATGTGGCTGGATTTCCCGTAAAGGCGATCGATACTGTGGGTGCTGGCGATGCTTTTGCGGGCGGTGTTTTGTTTGGCATTACTAATGGTTTGAGTGCTGCACAAGCGGCTCGTTGGGGCAATTATTTGGCTTCTCTGGTGGTGCAGATTCACGGCCCCCGTCTTGAAGGTTCTCAGGCTCATTTACTGAATCAGGTGATTTCTGGTTAGTAGTTGAAAATGAGGATTCTCTGGGGGATGGCTGCGATTCATATACTTTTTTAACCGATGATTTACAGGTGGGATACAATCAATGATTAGTCACAGGCAAGATGCCTGTGCCACAATCAATGCACAGGCATCTTGCCTGTGCCACAATCTAATGATTCACAGGCAAGATGCCTGTGCCACAATCTAATGATTCACAGGAAAGAAACGACTTGAAGCGCAGTAAAATCTATTGATTCAGATACTCCCCAGAGGTCAAAAACCCGGTTTCTATGTAGATTGCTCGTTGTTTAACGAAGATTGCTCGTAGAAACCGGGTTGATGAGAGCCTGAGTTTTAGTATTGTGTTAAAATCAATGAAAGCTTAAGTAATCGCACTTGAAATGGTAACAACTATATCGACTCCTCCTCAATCTCTGGTAGTTTATCGCTTGGTTGAGAGGAATTACGAAGAGAGGGAGAATAGTTTGGCTTTTGGGTTTTTGCCGATCGCACAAATCCCCATTTTGATTGAGCAAAGTAAAACTATTGGACAAAGGGCGGCCGTGCGTTTTTTTAGGGACAGGGTGAGAGAGGTTTTGGCGGGGGAGTGAGGGTGGTTTTTGTAACCGCAGATGATTCACAAGTGAGACACCCGTGCCACAATAAACGCGGATGGGGGAAAGGGATCTCGCACGCCAATTCAAGGTATCTGGAAAACACATTTATGGCGGAAAGTAGCGATAAATATCTTTCCGGTGGAGAATCCTCACAAAAGTAATAGTCTCGCCATCAAAATAAAAACCTATTCGATATTCCCCAACCCGAAGCCGATAGGCATTGTCATCGCATTTTGATTTTTTTAAGTTAATAATTGTCTGTAAATCAGTAACATTGGAAATTTCCTCAAAAACGATCGCTTTGACTTACTCAAAGACAGGCGCACTTTTAAGAGCTTTTAAATCCTTTAAAAAACTGGGCAGATATTCGACTTTCATTCTTTTTCGAGTTCGGCAAGTGCTTCCTGTAAACTTAACGGCTTTTCATCTTTTACTTGGCGCATAGCCTGGAGAAGTCCTCTATCTTCGATCGCCTCTAGGAGATACTGATAGTCGGTATAGTTGAGAATGACTTGACTGATGTTGCCTTCGGTATCGAATATTAATTCTTTGGCAAGTGGATAGTCTTCTATTTTCATAGATTTTGATGGTTGGGAGGGAATGATGTTTCTATTTTAACTGCTTGAACCGCAGATCAACGCGGATGGACGCGGATGAGGGAAAGGGCGATCGCTTTGGGAAATAAATCAACTATAATTACTAAAATAAAGATAAATTGCACTTTATCTATAATCCGATTATGACTGTTATTGAACAAATTTACGCGATCGTCAAAACCCTTCCCCAAAACCAAGCTAGCGAAATTCTCGCTTTCGCTGAGTTTATTCGTGCCAAGTACCTGAATGCCCACAAATCCACCGATACAGTAGATTCTTTAACTTCTTGGCAGGAATTGGTTTATGCCCTCGGTGGAACGTGGGCAGAAGATTTTCCTACTTTGGAGGAGATTCGTAGCGAGTCGGGGGAAGACATTTTGCGGGAGAGCTTTTAGATGTACGTTTTGGATACAAACACGCTAATTTACTACGCTTCAGCGTAGTATTGAAGAAGTTAAAATGGAATATAATTTGTGATGAATAAGCAACCCCACATCCCCGACCCAGAAACATCTAAACGCTTGCTTGCTAATCTCCACCGAACTCGCATGGAGGTTCAAGAAGTTAATTTAGAATTAGGAGAAATTAATGCGATGCTGGCAGAGCAGTTGCGTCTGCAAAAATTGCAGCGAGTCAGGCAATCGCTCACTCGATCGACAGCAGAGTTGTAAATACATTTGATTTATGAAGTGTACAACCGTGAAAAAATGGTTATACCTGTTGAGTTTGTGTAATAAGTGATAAGGGCGAGATATCTTTTTGACGAAAGGGCGCGCTTTTGAACCGCAACGGATGGCTTATCAACGCGGATATATCGCGACTCAAGGGTGAGGAGTAATTGCAATAACTGTAATTGCTCCTTGATTCGGGCCGTAATACCAGAAAACTCGAAATGCTGCTGGTGTTTTGTTTTCGACGTAGGCCTCAAATACTTCTTCTTCATTAGGGCCTGATAAGGTATCATATTTATGGATTTTTAAACTGGGATGGCGTAAATTAGTTACCATTAACCCAAGTGTTTTTAGGACTTTATTCTATTGTTTTGTATCTAATTCCTGAAGACTCACCAAGCTCTCTCTAGCTGATGAAGAAAATTCTATGCTAAAATTCATTCCTCTTCAATCTCCAAATCAGCATACTCCGAAAAATCACCTAAATTGTGTACTTCACCTTTAGCTGCTTGTTGGATACCTCTTTGGACTGATGCTAATGCTTGTGGGTTTTGCCACAACCACTGTTCGCGATCGGGTATATTGGCGATCGGGTCTAATAAGATTTGTCCGGCTTCGTTGACGAGCACGCGATACTCTGTTGATTTGGTTTCGAGGTTTAAACTGAGTTGTCCTTGTCGATCTGTGCTGATTGAGTTTTTAATAATCCAAAACTGATCTTTAGCTATCATGAATTTATGTGATATTGCATAAGAGGGAGTTTTAGTTATTATAACAAGTTAGATTTTGTTTGTCTATTCTAATGAAGTTGAGGTCGATCGCACTTTTGAACCGCAGACACACGCTGATGGACGCGGATGGGGGGAAAGTCGATCGCACTTTTGAACCGCAGATACACGCTGATGGATGGGGATGGGGGAAAGGGCGATCGCACGGCAAGTTAATCTAAGTCTAAGTGAAGTTTGAGAGCAGCATCTATCAATTGCATCATTTCCGGGTTCAAGTTTCCCACCACATTAGCACCCAGCCGTTGTCTAGAAATTGTCCGCACTTGTTGCGCTTGCACTTTGGAAGGTTTGGGTAAACCGCTGTCTTCTGAACTAATTAAAACCTCGAAAGGATAAACACGGGTGACATTAGAGGTAATTGGTATAATTGTAACTGTGTCGGCTGCACAGTTATTTGCATCATTACTCACTACCAGCACGGGACGGCGTTTATCCATCTCAGAACCAACCGCTGGACTGAGATTAGCATAGTAAATTTCACCACGTTTCATCTGTCAATCCATCGGCAATTGTTAGATCCCAAGCGGTGTCAATTTCACTGGATGCTTGTCGGTAAGCGGATTCTAGTTCCTGATTTCGCAATAGTTCGAGAGCTACTTCTATTACTTGGGATGGGGATTTGCATCCTTTAGTAATTTTGTAGGTTTCAATAAACTGTAGTAGCGATTGTGGTAAGGAGATTGATATTTTTTCGGCTTGCGTCATCTTGGCAATTGGTAATTACGAAGATTATTGTTTGATTGTAGCACGAGGGGGAAACAATGGTCAATGTTACTATTGAAAGGCCGATCGCACTTTTGAACCGCAGATACACGCGGATGGATGCGGATGGGGGAAAGGTCGATCGCTCTTTTGAGCCGCAGATGCACGCTGATGGACGCGGATGGGGAAAGGGCGATCGCACTTTTGAACCGCAGATGCACGCTGATGGACGCGGATGGGCAAAAGGGCGATCGCACTCAGGTAGCAGTAGGACAATAAAACGTAAATCTAGGTTGTTCTATCGTTAATTTTTGTCAAGTTTGCAAAATATACTGACTAATAATCTGTTTGAGTTCTTGAGGAGCTTCTTTGGCAATCGCCGCTCCTAAATCGGGACGAACAACCCACCACCAAACGAGCGTTTCTAAATGATTTGGCGGTTCGTCGTCGGGGCACCATTCAATAGTATTTTCGTTAACACCAATAATATTGGCACAAAGATTGTTGGCAATGGCAACGCGATCGTCTAGTTTTTCAAATTGTACGATGTCTTGCCAGGGCATTTGATGGGGAATAGAATTGAGTATTGATTGGATGTCTAGAGTCAGCATTCGACTGTTCCTCCGAAAGCTCTGATAATTCTGATGCCAAAGTCTTGTTGTTCTTCAAAAGATTTAGTACCGATCCATGCTCTAACTGTTAAAGTATTTGTACCAGTTAGTTCGGGTTGGATGGAGTTGTATAAATTGGTGATTTCTTGATGAATTGACCCAGTACCATGTTCGAGTCGGATGAGATTGCCTGTATTGTGTATTGCTTCTGCCCCAAATCGTTGTAAGTTTGATGTTGTTTGCCCAACTATATGATGCCACGCTAAGCCCAATCCTGCCACCCCGATCGTTCTTTTAAATTCACTAAAGGTTTGAAAGCCTTGCCCCGGTCTTTTCGGTGAAATGACTGTCATTAATGCTAGTTCTCTAGCTATTCGTATAGCTATTTGTCGTCTAGTTTCGTCTGTCATTTATCTGAATTAGCTTGCACTTCTTTGACTTAATCCTATCATGGGACATCTTGATTGTTACCAATTTTGATATTGAACTAGGTAATATAAAAAGGGCGTGAAGCGAAGCTATCCCGTAGGGAATCGCACTTTTTGACGAAAGGTCGATCGCGCTTTTTATTAACCACAGATGGACGTGGGGTGAGTGCGTGGGTTGAGTGATGAAATAACGAGCTTTCGCCTCATTTTACGGATATTTTGACTTCCTTATTTAAAGAGAATCGTTCTACTTCTATAAATTTAAAATCACCAAGATTAATGGGAAATTCTAGAAAGTCTCCCCGATTCAATTGAGACATTAGCTTATACAGTTTAACACTGGCTTCGGGATTCCATCTAAAGGTTTTGCAGAAATGCCGATCGCCCTTGATTAACGGGATAGTTTGTCCCGAAACCTTTGCTGTTTCTGCGGTCATTGTGAACTGATGCCGATCGCGATCGAGCAATACGATCATATTGAATGTTCCCAATTCGCTCGCTGGTTCTATTGAAAGCACTGTGATATTCATGGGATGCCTCAGAAAACTGCAATTTGATTCCAAACCTTTAAAAATTCATCTATATTCATTTTATACCTTGTCCCTTCCCAGGGGTCTCGAATTAGAACAAGTCCTGTCACATCGAGACCGTCAACTACTACCATGTGTCCGACTCTGTTACCAAATTCTTTCATTTGAGCCATCCACGACTGTTCAGTATTTAATAACAGGTTAAAAGCTGCTAGAGGTGTTGATGTATCAATAAAACCAGCTTGCCATTGATGAGAAGTAGCCGGAGTCAGTTCGTTAAGGGCATTGGCAATTTCTTCGGCCGATGTGGGTGCTCCTGTTAAATTTTCAATAGCGTCTTGCTCTATATTAGCAATTCCTCGGTCTTTGAGGAGTATTTCAGCACTAGCAGGGCCACAAGATAGGTTACTTTGCTGTCTGACAACTGTGGAGTCAACAATTTCATCAATGACTGGCCAACGACCACCCGCTCCGAAAAGTGCTGGCGAGTCCTCTTGAGGTTCGGGTGAACTGCTAGGCTTTGTACTGATGAGGATACTCCTGAGAAAAGAATAGGGTTTATAGATCGTATATCGCGAGCTTGATTTTCACAAGGGCGATCGCTCTTTTTGACGTAAGGTCGCACTTTTGAACCGCAGATGCACGCGGATGGACGCGGATGGGGGGGAAGGGCGATCGCTCTTTTTGACGTAAGGGCTATCGCACTCAAATGATAGCTGTTAGGCGAGTCACTTTAGATTCTTTGAAAAAACCCATCCCTAATCTTTTGCTCCTCATCATTGGTGAAAGTACGATTAAATCCTACTAAATATTCAGTGCCTAATACCATAGCAGTTTCTACGACAGGAGGCATCAAGTTACCACTTCTTGGGGTATTAATTGATGGTCTTGAGATTGGCAAGAATTTAATGTTATCTTTATTCTCCCACAATTTACCAGATAAGCTTATTTTGTCAACACCTCCTCCTCCAAAGAAATTACCAAATCCAAAGTCTGTAATGATATCCACTTCATTGATACTGGTAGCACCCTCGCCAGGTGAAAAAACAAATATATCACTGCCATCACCACCTGTTAGAATGTCTTTGTCTGCACCCCCAATCAGTATATCGTCATCCTCATAACCATTAAGAATGTCTGCACCTGAGCCACCAATTAATGTATCCTTATTGTTGTCTCCATTAAGAGTATCATCGCCACCTTCTCCGTCAATTTTATCATTTCCTTTTCCACCCCAAATTAGATCATTGTTTGCACCACCAAAAATGATGTCATTGTCTTGCTCGCCGTAGATGGTATCATTGTCTTGATCGCCGTAGATGGTATCATCGCCAGAACCACCAAAAATGCTATCATTTCCTGCCTTACCGTAAAATATGTCTTTGCCTGCACCGTTATAAAGTGAGCTACCTTGAGAAAAAATACCATCGGAACCATCTAAAGTATCCTTTCCGTTAGTACCGTAAACGATGTCATCATCATTGCCACCATTCTTATTTTTTACAGTCAAAAATAGTGGCTTGGGCAAATCTTTATCATCTTTGAGATCTTCTCTTTTAATCTGGGGAGTATCAAATGCCAGAATTCCTGCATGGCGATTATCGTAAGCTTTTTCTTTGCCTTGGAGATCATCACTCAAAATAGAGTTTAGGCTCACTAAATTGCCAATATCTCCCAACTCATTTTTTTGGATAATCAAATTCTTGAATGCTTCGATAACCCACTGATGCTCTTCCCCTGTATCTGCACGAATACCATCACTAAAATTCATCTGGAATGATTCGTCTGCCTGTCCTGCAAAAATTTGATTTCCAGACAGACTGTTTTTACCAACAAAAGCTCTAGAAAAACGGGATACTTCTTTGAAGTTAGGCAGATATATTTTATCACTTCCTGAGTCAGGAGATATAAAATCCATTACTGCTGTTGTCCCATCTACATCATATCCAAATCCTGGCTGTCCCAGTGCTAAGCCGCTAATGTTAGCTTGAGATGGCGGATCGAGGGCAAATATTGTATTTACACCTATTCCTTTACCATTTGGATCTATACCTTTTTTGTCTGCTGTTTGTTCTTCTTGCCATATGCGAGCTATTTCATTACTAAGTAATGAACCGAGGCTATGACCAATTAAATTAAGATTTTTACTGGCATACTCCGCATCAACTCCAAATTGTTCTTTCAGATTCTTTACTACCCATTTAGCAACCGGTCTAATCCACTTAGCAGCCGTGTAATTGCCAAGCCTTTGTAGAGCAAGTAGACTAAGTGGATCAAATTCTTTATCATTCAGCTTACCCCCAGCCGCTGCTTCCTTCCAGTCGAGAAGTAGAACTCGATCGTCGGGATTTGCCTGAGCAACTGCTTTTCCTAAATCAGAAAAATCGCCTGCATAGTTAGGATTGTCGTCAGCACTAACATTCAAACCATGAATGACGAGCCATGTTTGTTTTGCTTTAGTTGAGCTTTCTGGAACGAATTGAAGATTGACATTTCGAGATGTCTTGCTCATCAAAGTATCGAGAAAATATCCGTAGGGTAGCTTATCATATTCTTGAACCAGTTGTATAGGTGCTGCATTGGCAGCAATTTCTATGTTTTTATCGGTTATTGAGTCAACAAAATTAGCCTCGACTTTGCCTGTTACAAGGAAAGGAGTCACACTTACAGTCGTCGTTAAAGCCGGGGTTGGAGTCGGAGTTGGAGTTGGAGTTGGCGTTGGAGTTAGAGGAGTTGGAGTTGGAGTCGGCGCTTGAGTCCGAGTGGCAGATGGAATAGACGCTGCACCAATAATCTTACTGTTGTTGCTAATACCTGTAATATTTCTATCGAAAGTCCCTTTTCCTGTTGCTGGATCAATAATAATTCGCTTGTTATCACCTGTGAAACCGACAAGAGTGCTTCCCTCTAAGGATAAGTTATAGAGTTTACCAAAGCCAATGTCACCAATTTTAGTGGATTGACCAGTTAAGGAAACCGAAGACAAGGTAGAGGTAGAGGTAGAGGTAGATGGACTACTGTCAACTAACAAAAATCGGTTATTGACAGGATCAAATACCATGTCTACAACTGAATCTCCGTTCACAGGAAAGTTTGCTATTGATGATAAAGTCCCATCTTGGGGATTAATGGTGTATAATGTAGAGCTATTGGTACTAGAGCTAGGGAAACTAGCTCCGTAAAGTGTGCCATTAGGCAAAAATTCCAGAGCGTCCATGAACACATCAGAAGGCAAGTTGCCAATCAATGAGGATGAATCTGAGCCGGCATCTAAACTGTATAACTGGTTAGACAAACTAAGGCCCCCAATACCTAAAATCTTGTTGTCATTAGATAAAGCAACATCAAAGTAATATGGTGAACTGATGGTGTTAACAAAAGTTCCTATCTTTACAAATCTTCCTAATGGATCAACTGTCCCCACCTCTCCAGTCCCGCCGGTTGTAACTAGGGATGAGGCAATCCCTAATGACCCAGTATTAATAGTATAATTTCCTATTTCACCAGAGTTAGCACTCGTAGCCCGAAGAATATAATCAACCCCGGGAACCTTCGTAAAACTTAGTTGTGAATTTCGACTACCACCTGAGTCGTCATTAAAGGCAATCACTGCACCTGTTGAAGCATTTACCAGTTGTAGGTAACTGTCAATCGCAGTAGAATCGAGGTTGACCTGAACTTGCTGCCAATTGGAAAACCCACTCAATGTATAGTCATCCGAGAAGCTACCCAATTTTTTAGGATTTTTAGTATCAGTGGTGCTCAAACTTTCGCTAATCGTTTGCCCTAAAGTAATATTCGCCATAATCCCATCTCCTCAAAAATATAGTTGCGCGAAAACCAGCAAAGCCCGCCTTGCAAACCTTGCTATATACCTATCAGGGCGTTCATCTGCTTTTTATGCAAATCACCCGATTTTTGTAACAAAACTTTACATTGCTCAAATAGCCGCGAAGCAAAGCTATCCCGTAGGGAATCGCCCGATCGCCAATCCGCACCCTAAAACTTAGATCTGTAGCCCCCAAAAAAGACTCATCATTTGAAGTTACTCTGGATTCCTGAATCTGTCTAGGTTTAACCGCTCACTTTTTAGCTCAGCATAAACGGCTCATTTGGCTCATTTAGCTCATTTAGCTCATCTTTCGGCTCTCCGATGTAGTCTATAATTCCATTGGGGCAAAATTATGGTAAAGGAGTAAAAATGGCAGGTTTGCTCAGAGCTTCCGAAGAAGGATTGAAAATCATTGACATGGTAAGACGCAACCTCGAATGGAACAAAACTGAGGATTCTTGGTGTCTTGCAGCTTTAGTTTCAACAGCAACCTTAAAGCGGTTTTGGGCGAGAAAAGGAATTAGACGAGAAAACTTTATCAATATTTGCAACGCGGTAGAAATAAACAACTGGGAATACATTGCTGAAGGCTACAAAATTCAGAAAACAGAACCACTTTTTGCCGCCTCGATCGCAGATATCGCCCTAGACACCCAAACCGATCGCACATTCGCACTTCCCGACAACATACCCCCAGTCTGGAATTGGCTCGATCGCACCAAAGAAATCCATGTCTTAAAAACCCTAATCACTGATCCTGCTCCCCCCCTTAGCAAGGGGGGGCTGGGGGGGGTTCCCATCGCTGCGATCGCCCTTGTCGGCTTACCCGGAATCGGCAAAACAACCCTGATCAGTCAACTCATCCGCCAACTTCAAACAGAAAACAATCCCTTTGTCGCCGTCGCTTGGCAATCTTTGGAATTTGTCAAAAATCAAGCACCTCAATTTGATTGGTTTCTCGATTCCCTCCTATCTGCACTTTCCTCCGTAGATACGCCTAACTTTTCCGAGCAAAATGCACCAAGTGCGGCCCCAGTGCACTCATTCCAAAAGATCGAAAAACTGCTAAAATTGCTCAAAAGTAAACCATGCTTAATTGTGTGCGATCGAGTAGAAACGATTATGCAATTTGGGCGAGCCGAAACCGCCGGATATTTTTCCGAAACCCAATCGGAATATGCTTGGTTGTTCAAACTACTTATAGAAACAGCACATCAAAGTAAAATCATATTTATCAGCCGCGAAACCTTAGCAGAATTGCCGCCTACAATTACTCGCGAAATGACGCTCGATGGACTCACAAACAATTGCGCTGTTGCCCTATTGACATCATTTAATTTAATCGCTACAATAGAAGAGATGACCGAACTTGCCCACCGCTATCAAGGACATCCCGAAGCCTTGCAACTGGTAGCCTCATTGATTCGCGATGACAGCGAATATCAAGGCAATGTCAGCAAATTTTTGCAAGATAGAGACTGGTTGCTAATTCGACCGATTGAGAGTCTGCTAGATGAAATGATAGCGCGTCTCAGCGACATGGAGCGAACTTGCTTGAGCCGAATTTCTGTATATCAAACCGCAGAATATCCGCTGGATTTTGCGGGAATTGCGGCTCAAATGCCCGAAGTTAGCAAGTACGAACTCAAAGAAAATATTATTCTCGCACTCAAACGCCGACAATTGCTGTATTATGATTTTCAGCGATCGTCTTACCAGTTGCATCCGTTAGTGCGCGAAAAGGGCGATAGGTTGTTGAATCAAAATCCCGAAAACTTTCGCACCGCACACCGCCAAGCTTACCACTATTTTATCAGCATTCCCCTCAAACCTGAATCGGAATGGCAAGATATTGAGGATATTAAGCCGCTGATCAGAGCACATTATCATGCTTGTCAGGCTGGGGATTTGGATGCAGCAGCGATCGCTATTTCTGGAGTTGATGAATATCTGAAAGTGTGGAATTGTCAAGAGCAGATTTGCAGTTATTCGCCGTTACCATTGTTGGCTGATGTGCAAGAATTTACCGAAGATTTGCCGCAGGATAGCCCATATTCCCCGTAGGAAAACGGCACTGTCGTATCCATATTCCCCGTAGCGAAACGGCTGAAAATTGTTTGGTAGCAAGACTTTTTATAAATACTATTATATCCGCCAGGGAGCCAAGACGATCGCACTCGTGACAAAGGCTTTTGACGCTCCGCAACAGATGTTCCCAATTTCCTAACTCGGCAAACTTAATTTCAATACTTGTCCAACTGATATCTCGTGCTTGTGCGTCGCTACTACCACCGCACCTTCTAATCGCGGATCGTAACATCCAACCCACGCCGCAGGATGGCATTCGTGCACTAAATACCCGTACAGCCAAATCGCCCCTCTACCTTCAATGACAACTCCTTGGCTGAATTGAACTTCTGCGGGAATTTTTAAACCTTGTAAATCATCTGGTGTGATAATACCGTCTTGAGTTGTAATTCGCAACCGCAAATGTTGGTAAGCTAAACCGTCTTGAGTTTGATTGGGGATTATTTTTAATTCAATCGGATTCATTGGATGTTCTAGTGGTGAATGTTGCGATCGAATCATATACCTTTTAGGGTAAATTGGGAATGCGATCGCCCACTTTGAGTCCCAATTGCGCCGCCCTTCCGCCTCGGAGCTCTATCACTCCGTCTACCGGAACATCCGGGCCGTAGTTGGGGCAGGTTTCGCTCAAACACGGCGGTACGTTGGGAATTATCGCCTGCACTACGCCTTCCCGCAGAAAAACCATATCAAGATCGATTAACACGTTTCTCATCCAGAAACGCACGTTTCGCGCGGGGGCGATCGGGAAAAACATTCCCCTGTCGTCGGGTAATTCTGTCCGAAACATTAAGCCGATTGCTTGTTCTTGGGGAGTTTTTGCTACTTCCAATCCGATCGCCCCCGCGCCCAAAACCGTGCTAACAGAAACTGGCAAAATCTGACCCGCATCTATCCCGCTAAACATTGATATAAAGTTGGATTCAGTCAGATTAGGTTTTCCCAAAACAACTCCTAAATAATTGCCAGATTTTTTATCTTTCATAACTGTTTGGTTGTCGGAAACAGAGATATCCAAATCGCTAAATTTTATGCCATCTGTCAACACAATTTTATCATTGCCGCTGCCAAAATCTGTAATTACATCGGCTTGGGCGACAGTAGATGCGGCCCTGGTGCTTTCAACCACAAATAAATCATCGCCGGCGCCTCCTGTCAAGATATCTTTGCCTTCACCGCCGATTAGCAAATCGTTACCCCGATCGCCATTAATCCAATCGTCCCCCTCTCCTCCATAGATTGTATCGCTTCCCTGGCCTCCAGACAGCGTATCGGCCCCTTCATTTCCGGCGAGCAAATCATTGTCGCGATCGCCAAAAATCAGGTCATTTCCCGCCAAACCTTGAATAGTATCATTACCCGCCAATCCTCTGATCGTATCGCTGCTGGCGCTTCCCAGGAGAAAGTCGAAGCCGAAAGTACCGCTGATGTCAACCATTTTGCATTTAATAAGCTGGTGTGTATCTAATTTTCAGAATCCTGTCTCTTAAAACTCTTGTGGGGTGGGCATCCTGCCAGCCCCAAAATTTAAATGCAAATCCCACAACAGCTTAATGTCTTTAATAAGAGGAAGATTTGGCGATCGGCATCCGCCAGCCGGTACCAAAAGCTCGATCGCTAATTTTCAAACCCGGGGCTGCTTGTCGCCGTTTAAACTCAGCTTGCCTGACTAATTTTACTACACGTTTAACCACTGCTTCGTCGTGTCCCGCCGCGATCGTTTCTGCGACAGATTCGTGATGTTCGATCAACCGCTGCAAGATGTCATCCAAAACGTCGTAAGCAGGCAAAGAATCTTGGTCAACTTGCCCCGGTTTTAGTTCGGCACTCGGCGCTTTATCAATAATATTAACCGGAATAACTTCACGCTCTGAGGACAACGGAACATCCCCTACATATCCGCCAGCATTCAGCCACCGACAAAGCGAATAAACGCGAGTTTTTGGCACGTCGGAAATCACCGCCAATCCGCCATTCATATCGCCGTAGAGAGTGCAGTACCCCACCGACATTTCCGATTTATTGCCAGTGGAAAGCAGCAAATGTCCGAACTTGTTAGAAATTGCCATCAACAGATTGCCGCGAATCCGCGATTGGATATTTTCTTCGGCAATCCCGAAAGTGGTATTGACAAACAAATCGGCGAGAGTGCGATCGTAAGTTTTCATCAAATCGCCGATCGGCAATAGTTCGATCGCAATTCCGAGATTTTTCGCTAATTCCAAAGCATCATTAACCGAATGATCCGAACTGTAAGGAGAAGGCATCAGCACTCCCAGCACGTTTTCCGGCCCGATCGCGCAACTAGCGATCGCCGCCACCAAAGCCGAATCTATCCCGCCACTCAAACCGAGTACCACCTTAGAAAAACCGCACTTGCGAACATAATCTCGCACTCCCAAAACCAAAGCCTCCCAAATTTCTGCATCTCCTAAAGGCGGATGAAAACTCAAATTTGTTGTGCAACCGGCATCTTGCCCGTTCCCGCCGCTGCCAATTAAATCTTGTTTAACTGCGTCATATTCCACCACCGCAAAATCACTTTTAAAAGAAGCCAATACCTGAATCAAATCACCCTTTCGATTCACCGCAAAACTGCTGCCATCAAAAATAATATCATCATTTCCGCCTACCTGATTAGCGTAAACAATCGGTAGCCCGCAGCGAATGACGCTGTGCTGCAACATTGCCGATCGCACTCCCCGCTTGCCCGCAGCATAAGGCGATGCCGACAAATTCACCACTAAATCTACGCCCAATTTTGCCAAATCAGCAACCGGATCGCCCGCGTAACTCCGTTTACCCCAAAACTCCTCATTGTTCCACAAATCTTCACAAATTGTCACGCCGATTTTGAATTCACCAATAGTAAAGTAATTGCTGCTTTCTCCAGGTTCAAAATATCTGTCTTCATCAAATACATCATACGTCGGCAACAATCTTTTGTGAAAAACTTGTTTTACGGCGCCATGTTGCAACAAAACAGCGCTGTTAAACAAGGATTTGCCACCTAGTTTACCAGCATGAGGATTCGGTACGGCAGTACCAACTATGACAGCCAACTGCGGCGGCAAAGCTTGGGCGAGGTGCTGCAACTGTGCGCCTGCGGCTGCAATGAAACTCGGATCGATCAACAAATCGCGCGGCGGATAGCCGATCGAGGAAAGTTCCGGTGTTAGCAATAAATTTGCGCCCTCAACAGCAGCTTTTTTCGCCGCCTCCAGAATTAAGTTGGAGTTGCCAAAGATATCACCAATAATCGGGTTGAGTTGTGCGATCGCAATTTTCATATTACCCAGTCACCTCATAAATCTTGCTAACAGTCCGCCCGCGCGGACTTAATATCGTATACTCCTAGATTTGACCTTCTTGAAACATTACTCAGATTTGTAATGTTTCAATTCTTCATCAATAAAATGATTTACCAAATCGCGGTAGAGTTTTTCAACTACATCAGGATTCAAACCAGATTCACTCGCCCACTCGCGCCGCTGTTGCAACATGGCATGAAAGCGATCGGGTGCTCTCACGCTAGCTTCAGTTGTTTTGAATCTTGCTGCTGCGATGACATATTGAAATCTTTTGCTCAAAGCATCGATAACTTCTCGATCGATGATATCAATTTCCTCCCGAACCTCCTGAATATTAGCACATTCATCAGGGTCTTTCATCATAGGTACTCCTTAAATAGGTTATTTTCTAATATTACTAAATTGATCCCTGAATGTCCCTCGATTTTACATTTTATATTTTACATTTATTCACCTTGATTAATCTCAGAGCTGGAACGGGGGCCTAAAATTTGGGCTCTCCACCAAGCTAGGGTGGTGGGCTTCTAGTTGTTTAGGGGCCCGGCGATCCAAGAAACAGCTAGATAAACACCAGTGGCTTATTTTTTAAAGGAGCAAAAGCCGCCGCATCAAAGCGGTACAAACTAGCAGGGCGGCCCGCACCGCGCGAAACCTTCACACCGGTATCGCACAAAAAACCCAATTTCAACAAGCGAGCTCTAAAATTAGAATAATCAGAAAAGTTTTCCCCTAAAATAGTCGTATACAATTGATACAGATCGCTCAATGTAAAAAGCTCCGGCAAAACTTCAAAAGCTACCGGGCTGTATTCAAGTTTGTTACGCAGTCGTCGGTATCCGTATTCGAGAATTTGATTGTGATCGAAGGCCAGCTTAGGAACTTGTTGGACGGGATACCAAGCAATGCCGCCGACGCGGTGGCCGACACCCGCCACTACACTACCAGCAATTAACTCAGCTTCGTCAAACCGCACCAACGCAAAATAACTCACCGAAAGATAGCGATCGCCCCTGGTGAATTCTCTCGGATCGCGCCCCGGTTCTCCAAAAGTATACAATTGCTCCAAATACAAATTTTTGACCCGAATTTTCTCAGACAAAATTCGGTAAGCTGCATTTTCCAGAGACTCTCCGTGCCGTACCAAAGTACCGGGAAGACTCCAAGTATCGATAAACGGTTCGTCTTGCCGCATCACCAGCAGCACCAACAAGCGATTCTGCACGGTATCGACAGAAAAAATTACATTATCTACTCCTACTTTAAAGTCAGCTAATGAGCAACCTTCGCTCTTTTTTGTGCCTCGTGCCATGCGTACAAATGCTCCCGATTAATATAATCCTCTATGGTTGGAGTTAGGGCTTCTGTGTCTCCTGTTTCGCGATAGGAGGTAGAAGAAACATTGGGAGCGTTCAAAGATGCGATCGCCACATCTGCACCCAAGCGCCTCAACTGCCACAAATCTAATTTTTCTGACGGATAACCAGGGCGCGGTACTATCAGCAACTCGACTTCTTTTAACAACTGTTCAAATTTGTACCAGCGAGGCAATTGTCCCACTAAGTCGGAACCTATTACCATCGTCAACTCTGCATCCGGCCACTGCAATCTTGCTTGTTCCACAGTTTCTAGCGTCCTCGGGCTGCTGAGTTCTGGATGCAAGCACAGATTGTGTCTGGGCGAATTAATTTCTTGAATGATTAACAGCAGCATTGCCGATCGATGTTCGAGGGATGTCTGGTGCGACTTAAAAGGATTGTCTGAGGCCCAAACTGCCACCCAGTCAAAATGTTGAGAAAGCCAACTCAGGATTGTTTTGTGTCCCGCAGTAGGTGGATCGGCGCTGGTTCCAAACAAGGCAATTTTTTGCATAGGAAATGGGTAATTGGTAATTACTCGTTAGATTGTATCCGAGGGATTAACCGCACTACGAACCTTTAATGCAGCCAAGCAAGCGGACTGAAGTCCGCACTACAAACCTTTAATGCAGATCAGTCTGCCAAGCAAGCGGACTGAAGTCCGCACTACGAACCTTTAATGTAGATCAGTCGGCAGAGCCGACTTTTTCCCAAGCGAGGCAGAGCCTCTGGATCGGAGTTCCCAGGCTGTAGCCTGGGAAGCAGGTATATATACTGGGTTTATACTAGGTTTGCGAGCGAGGACGCTCACACTTCCAATGACTAATGACAAATGACCACCCTTCGACTTCGCTCAGGGCAAGATGACAAATGACAAATGACTAATGACTCTTTTGAGTTTTTTGAGTTTTTTGAGTGAGAATCTGCAAATCGGTAGAAATTTCCACGGGCGGCGAAATTGGGTTATTTAGTTGGCGAGTTTGGGCCGGCAGACTGGCGACAGCAGCAGCAGTTCGTTTGGCGATCGCCTCCAAACTTTCCGGCTCCTGAACTTGCTTGCCCTCCTTGACAACCAATTGCATTAATGGTATGCGAGAAGCAAAATTATGATTTTCTTCCCCTGTCAGTCCCAAACAATCGCTGATAATTTCTCCATCTTTTACGGTTCTAAAAATTTGCTTTCTTCCTGGATATGTTACCTTGCCGCTGGCCTCCTTCATCACCGGAATCCCGTCAATTTCCACCAACTTATAAACACCGTTGACGGGCGAACCGCTGACTAACTTTGTCCCCAAACCGTAACCGTCAATGCAAGCGCCCGCACTTTTTAATTTAGCAATTTCTCGATCGTCCAAATCGCCGCTAGCAATAATTGGCACCCCCGGCAGGATCGATCGCACTTCCTTCGACAGCGCCGCCAAATCTCCCGAATCCAGGCGCACGCCTTGCAATGGCATTTCACCGCTATTTACTCGCGATGCCAACATCCGCGCCGCCGCCACAGTATCGTAAGTATCGATCAGCAGCGGCGCACCCGGAAAATAGCGGTGAAAAGCTGCAAACGCCTCGTCTTCGCTGCCTTCGAGAGCCGACACAGCCATTACTAAAGCATGGGCGATCGTACCCACAGGCTGGCGCCCCAACTTCAAAGCAGCCAAAACATTAGAAGTGCCATCGAACCCAGCAGCCAGAGCCGCCCTCGCCGCCCACACAGCAGCTTGCGGCCCAAAAGCCCTGCGCGTCCCAAATTCCAGCAGCTTAGCCTCCGGGCCCGCCACATCCCGCAGCCGCGCAGCCCGCGTCGCAATTAAAGTTTGATAATTTATCGCATTCAACAAATAAGTTTCGACTAACTGAGCCTGCCACAGAGGAGCCTCGATCCGCAATAGAGGCTCGTTGGCAAATACCGCCGTTCCCTCGGGCACCGCCCAGACATCCCCAGTAAAGCGGGCGGCAGCGAGCAGAGTCCAAAATCGTTCCGGGGCCCCGGCAAAAATCCCGGTGGACTGCAAGGCCTGAATTTGCCCCGCAGAGAACCGAAATTTCTCTAGATAGTCGAGAACTTGAGCTAAACCCATGGCGATCGCATAACCAAAACCGGATGGTAGCCTGCGCGCGAACAATTCAAAACTCGCAGGGCGATCGTCTAAGCCTTCCCCGGCGTAACAAGCCGCCATCGTTAGCTGGTAGAGATCGGTCAACAGGCTGTAATCTCCTGGGGAAACTGTGAGTTCCCGATCTTCTAAGATTTCTTCACAACCCGCTAGTTGCGGGCTTTCTGTCGCAGTTTTCATAGCTAAAAACCCCGGACAAACTTTGTTTTTTTAATTATAGTGACAAATACCATATCTTTTTGTAAATATTTGATTAAGATTGCGGGTTCCACATAAAAAAATCCTGGATCATGCCTATGAATAGAGGGTTTCAGCTTGATTTCGGGATTTATATTATGGTAGGATCAATGAAAATGTTGATTTAACAATCTCAGCAATTAACCCAAAAAACTCAAGCGTTGCGGTTTTTTATGGACAATATTTGCTTGCAGCCCTGGCACAAACTTAAAAAATCGGGTTTCTGAAAGTTGTGACTGCTGGCGTTGATTGAGGAGAAATAGACCAGCCAATTAGGTCGATCGCCCAAAAACGCGATCCTAATCAAAGCTTCAGTTTGCTTCGATGTTGCAGACTAATAAGTAATTCAAACAAATATTGCTAAAGCAATTCAGAGACCGAAGCTAATAGTAATCTAAGAAGTATCAGAACCAAAACAAGAGAGGCAGATGTTATGAATCTTTCTAAATCTTTTGGAGACGCGATGCGTTACGTTTCGGAAGCAGCGGTACGGATTTTTAGCCCCAGCGATGACAACTATCCAAATAGTGGAGTTCAACCTTTTGAAGGTAAGCTCTCCAAAAATTATAAATCGAAAGATTGAGCAGTAATTCACTGAGTTAATAGGTATACATAAGGTGCGCCGAAGCGCACCTTATTGCTATGAAAATTAGGTGTGTTCAAACTGCGATCGGGAATCTCCGTCCTACTACGAACCAATTAGCCAAAATTGATTGAGGAAAAAGGCGATCGCCGCGCTGGCGATCGGCACAGTCAAATTATCAATCCCCAACTTAGACACCGACTCCAAAGTAGCAGCAACGAAAGCTACAACCGCCGACACCGCCCAAGTTTGCCAAATATTGCCTTGAACTCCCATAAAAATCAGGCTGCTAACAGCAAAACTCACCAAATACATAGTTGCAGAACCTTCCCAACTCTTCTGTATTCCCCAAACTTGATAGATATGTTTGCCGTATTTCTGCCCGATAACAGCAGCCAATCCGTCACCCCAAGTCATCACTAAAATTCCCAAAGCAGCGTATTCTTGATGTTGTAGCGGCCAAAACCAAGCGACGAGAACGCTGATAGTAACAGCATAGAAAAAAGTCCCCAAACTTTTGCGGTTGATACTGTTAAGACTCGGCAAAATCGGCACTTGGTAGGAAATTAGGGCGATCGCACCAGCCAAAAAACCCGCCGCAATCCCCACCCAGCCGGGTATTTCCAGCCACCAAGCTAGCAAAATCACGTTACCAGTACCGATGTGAACCACCTTCCGCGATACCTCCGCACCGACAGCCGTAAAGCGATTTAACCCCTCAGCTACCAATAAAATCACGCCCAACCAGGCTCCCACGAGGGAAATCTGCAACCACACAGTCGGCATTTCAGCAAATATAGACACGATCTTTAGCAAAACTTAGATTGGGTACTGTTTACTACTTTAGTGGAAAGGCGATCGATTTCAGCCGGAGAGGGCGATCGCGATTTAGGGACAAAAAATTTGTGCATTCTTTAAATCGATTCAATCCATAACGTATTGACAATGTAAATACATATTGGTTAAACTAGAAGTTATGGATGTGTATTTCGTACTCAATGGTTATGAAAATTGAGGCATTGAAAAAGCGGCAAGATAGAAATCGTCCCATGACAAGTATCACCATTCGGATGCCCGAAGATGTGATCGAAGATTTGAAACGAGTACCACCATTGCTGGGTTTTTCGGGTGATCAGCCATTGCTACGTGCTTATATTGGACAAGGACTGCGATCGGATCTGGAACGTCTAGAAGGTGATACAGTTTCTGCATTGATTGCCAGTTTGAAGCGTCACGGTGTGAGTGATGAAGTCATTCATGAATCACTCAACGAAGTCACTCAACAGTGAATGTTTAAACTTAAAGGAAAATAAGTTTTATGGCTATGCCATATGTCTTAATTATTCATGAAATAAACGAAGACTCGGCGGTTGAAACCGCGTCTACACAAACGAAGTCGGCCTCCGCCGACGGTCGAAAATAACCTTATATTAACCACCCACTCTTCAACCTGCGGAGGCAGGTTTTGTCTGTGTAGACGCGGTTTCAACCGCCGTCTCAACTTTTTTCATGTTAAATTAATCGAATAAACGCGATCGGGATTTTTAGACTATGACTTTCAGTGATGTAGTTGAGGCAATCAAAATTATGTCTGCTGAGGAAAAGCAGGAAATTCAACTGTTGTTGAAGCAATATCTCCGTGAAGAACGCCGTGAGGAGATATCTGAGAATTTTAAGTCGGCGCAAGTCGAAGAAAAAAAAGGTTCGCTGAAATTTTCTGCCAACATTAATGAACTGAGACAACTGATAGAGGAGTAGTGATGGAAGTCAGTTTCAGTTCTTCATTTAAACGTGCTTTCAAAAAGCGCATTCAAGGCAATATAGATTTAGAAGCTAGGTTTTGGCAGAAATTGGAGTTGTTCACGATCGAGCCATTTGATCCCACTCTGAAAACTCACAAACTGTCGGGCAAGCTTAATGATTTTTGGAGTTTTACCGTAGATTATGACGAAAGGGTGCTATTCTACTTTACGAAAGATGGCAAAGCTGTGTTTGTAGATATTGGTAATCACGATCAAGTGTATTGATAGGATAATAGGTTTTATAGCTATGCAGTATGTCTTAATTATTCATGAAGTAGAAAATTATCCAGCTTGGAAAAAGGTATTTGATAATGCTGCAAGCATCCGAAAAGAAGCTGGCGAGCGCTCCTATCAGGTTTTGAAGTACGACAATGAACCCAACAAAATTGTTCATTTCTCCGCCTGGACATCGACAGCAGATGCTAGGGCATTTTTTGAGTCGCCTGCACTGGTTAAAATTAGAGAGGAAGCGGGAGTAAAAGCTCCGGAATTTATCTATTTAGACCAATTAGAGTCAGGAGTATTGTGAAAGACGCATTCGTATAATGTAAGTCAACAAGACTCGGCGGTTGAAACCGCGTCTACACAAAGGAAGAAGACTCGGCGGTTGAAACCGCGTCTACACAAACGAATAAGACTCGGCGGTTGAAACCGCGTCTACACAAACGAAGTCTGCACTTCGACAAGCTCAGCGACCACCTCCGCAGACTGAAGAAGATAACGTAATTTCAAGCGCCCACTCTTCAACCTGCGGAGGCAGGTTTTGTCTGTGTAGACGCGGTTGAAACCGCCGTTTTAACCGCCGTCTCAACCGCCGTCTCAACTTGGTTTAAACTTGGTTTAAACCGCCGTCTCAACTTGGTTTAAACCGCCGTTTCCGCCGTTTCAGCAGATGCTAGGGCATTTTTTGAGTCGCCTGCACTGGTTAAAATTAGAGAGGAAGCGGGAGTTAAAGCTCCGGAATTTATCTATTTAGACCAATTAGAGTCAGGAGTATTGTGAAAGACGCATTCGTATAATGTAAGTCAACAAGACTCGGCGGTTGAAACCGCGTCTACACAAACGAAGAAGACTCGGCGGTTGAAACCGCGTCTACACAAAGGAAGAAGACTCGGCGGTTGAAACCGCGTCTACACAAACGAAGTCTGCACTTCGACAAGCTCAGCGACCACCTCCGCAGACTGAAGAAAATAACGTAATTTCAACCGCCCACTCTTCAACCTGCTCCCGTCACGTGAGTGTCTGTGTAGACGCGGTTTCAACCGCCGTTTCAACCGCCGTCTCAACCGCCGTTTCAACTTGGTTTTAACCGCCGTTTCCGCCGTTTCGACTCGGTTTCAACCGCCGTTTCCGCCGTTTCAGCAGATGCTAGGGCATTTTTTGAGTCGCCTGCACTGGTTAAAATTAGAGAGGAAGCGGGAGTTAAAGCTCCGGAATTTATCTATTTAGACCAATTAGAGTCAGGAGTATTGTGAAAGACGCATTCGTATAATGTAAGTCAACAAGACTCGGCGGTTGAAACCGCGTCTACACAAACGAAGTCTGCACTTCGACAAGCTCAGCGACCACCTCCGCAGACTGAAGAAAATAACGTAATTTCAACCGCCCACTCTTCAACCTGCGGAGGCAGGTTTTGTCTGTATAGACGCGGTTTTAACCGCCGTTTCAACCGCCGTCTCAACCGCCGTCTCAACTTGGTTTAAACTTGGTTTCAACCGCCGTTTCCGCCATTTAAACCGCCGTTTCAACCGCCGTTTCAACCGCCGTCTCAACTTGGTTTTTTCTCAAAATCCTATACTTTCAACAACTCTCGTACAACCTCAAAAGCTCTCCTCCGCCACTTCAGCGGCAGCAGCGACAATCCCAAACCCGCCCACATTTTAGCCTCAGAAACCGACTTTCCAGCTCGCACCATCCGCCGCCCTTTTGCAGTTTCGCCCACCTCAATCAGTCGCAAACCCAGCGCTAATTGAGTTTCTCCCATTCTCTGGAGCCTGACTGTTTCCAACTTCAGGGAATCAAATTCGTAGCTGGTCAAATAGCGCAATTTATCGCTCAAATACGGAATTGCCCGATCGACTCCTTGCTGTTGAGCGTGCAATCGATACTCCATTAACAGCTCGGGCAAGTAATAGCACTTTTGGCCCGCAATTGCAAGTCTCACGAACAAATCGTTATCTTCGCAATTTTGCCAATTCGGCCGCAAAAATCCTACGTCTTCTAGCGCGCTGCGCCGAAACAAAGTTGCACCTATTTGCAAACTTTGTCTCACGAAAACTGTAGCAAGTAAATCTTCAATAATTCCCGCCGACAACTCGGTGCGCCCCCAGCGCTGCGAATTGAGTTTGGTCTGGTTTTCGTCAATATTATTCTTAAGATCAATCACCCAGTGGTCGGTACTGACAAAATCAATACTGGCGTCTTTATCCAAAATAGCGGATGTCCGCTCTAGAAATTGCGCGCTGAGGCGATCGTCATCGTCAAATTTAATAAAATATTCACCCCTTGCCGCTGCAAAACCCGATCGCATATTATTACTCTTGCCAATATGCTGCGGGTGTCGAATGTAGCGAATCGGGCGATCGCCAGCTACAAATTCCGACATCAACAGCGCAGTGCTGTCCGTCGAACCGTCATCGCAGACAATTAATTCAAAATCTGTATAAGTTTGATCTAGCACGCTGGCGATCGCACTAGCCAGCAAATGCACTCGATTGCAAGTAGGAATGCAAACGCTAATTTTCGGCACACACTGAAACCATTTTAAATTTTAGATTTTAGATTTTAGATTTGAGATTTTTAATTTGAGAATCCTAAAAATTAAAGTCTTTCGACTCCCTTCTCCCTTCGGTCAACTATCAACCTCTCAACCAGAGATCGGGACAAGCTGTCAACTGTCAACTGTCAACTTTCAACTGTCAACTGTCAACTGTCAACTGTCAACTGTCAACTCAAACGAGCCGTACATTCTAGAATTAACTTTTGATTAACCAAAGCAAAGGGTTGAATTTCCAAAGCGTGGCGAAAAGCTTTGATCGCATTTCTGTATTCTCCCATGGCAGCATAGCACAAGCCCAGACCGTGCAGCGCCCCAAAGTGAACCGGATTCAGTTTCAGGACAGCTTCGCAGTCGTGGAGCGACTTTTTATAATTTCCTTGGGTGTAGTGAAGCACGGCGCGCCGATTCCAAGCTTCAGCAAAATCTGGCATTTCCGCAATCAGTTTCGTCAGCAAATCCAAAGCGTGGCGAACATCGCCTGCATCTAGCGAAACTTGCGATCGCCTCAAAACTTGCATCCCGTACTCTCCTTTCTGGTTAAACCAAGTGCGCCAAAGTTCTGTAGTCGCCCGATCGCGCACGCTTTCGTCAGAATTTTTCAAATCTTCGAGCAGCGCCTTCACCGATAACTCGTCCATAGTGAGATGATTGTTAAAACTGTTTTATTCGTCAATTTTATCGCGACTGCGGCAACTTTTTTGTCGATCGAACATCCCATGCAGATTTTGATGCTTTCCTCGACTTTTCCCTATCCGCCAAGCCGCGGCGGAACTCAGGTAAGGACGTTTAATTTATTGAAATACTTGAGCCTGCGCCACGATGTAATTCTCGGTACACTACGATCGCCCGATGTCACCGACTCACAAATCGACGCCTTGCGCCAACAAGTTAGCAAATTAGCAGTTTTCCCCCACCCGCACATACCCCCCCAACCCCCCCTTGCTAAGGGGGGGCTAAGACTCCACCAGGAGACTGAGGAAGGATTCTTGCCTCCCCCCCTTAGTAAGGGGGGGACTCAGGGGGGGTTCTTTCCTCCCGTCAATCAAAGGATTGATGAGAAAATGAACGAAATACTCGGAAAACTGCACAGATTTAGTCGATTTTTGTTGTCCGGGACGCCTCCAAACGTACTCTCAAGCTATTCTCAAGCAATGCAGGATTGGGCCGACTTGTTGGTAACAGCCGGCAAATGCGATGCTGTTACCTGCGAACACAGCGTTAACGAGATTTACGTGCGTCCAGAATGGCGGCAAAAACTGCTGACAGTCGCAAATATTCACAGTTCCGTTTGGGGAACTTGCAGGGAAATTTTAGCCACCGACACTTCCCAAAAACCCCTGCGCGATCGCCTGAATTTGCCCCTACTCGCCCGCTACGAAAAACGTTACTGTGCTAAATTCTCTCGCATTGTCGCCACTACGTCCGCAGACAAGCAGCAACTCCTCGAATTGCTGTCGCCGCCCGGGCTGGGAGGGACAACAGATTTTTTGGTACCTCCCATTGATGTCATTCCTAACGGGGTGGATTTGGCAGAATTTCCTTACCGCTCGATCGATCCGGGAGGACACAGCTTAATTTTTGCAGGTGCAATGAACAATTTGCCCAATATTGACGCCGCCCAGTTTCTGGCCAGGCAAATACTGCCTTCGTTGCAGCAGCGCTATCGGGATGCTACCCTCACCATAGTTGGCGCCTCGCCTGTCCCGGAAGTCTTGGCCTTGGGGAAACTCCCGGGAATTCGAGTAGTAGGCAGGGTGCAAAGGGTGGCAGAATATTTGCATCAGGCTGCTGTTTGTGTGGTGCCGATGCGGATTGGTTTTGGGATTAAAAATAAAACTTTGGAGGCGATGGCTGCTGGAACGCCCGTAGTTGCAAGCGATCGAGGTTTGGAGGGTTTAGCCGTCGGCGGCGGCCCGCAACACAGAAGGGCCTTGCGGGCGAACGAAGTTCAGGAGTATGTTGAGGCGATTACCAGTTTGTTTGAAGATCAGGACTTAAGACAGGAACTGTCTGCGAGCGCGCGATCACTGGTTGAAAGCCAATACACCTGGGATATCATAGGTCGGCAGTACGATCGGCTATTGCAACTTTAAACTCGAAATTCTAAAATCTAACTTCTAAAATTGGACGGACGATGGAACACAAAATTAACCCCTCGAAACGCCGAGTCAAACCCCCAGAACCTCAAAAAGTTGCTCCTCCTCCTCCGACAAGACGCCGCCGCCAAGCCCGACGCTCCAAAAATCTTCAAGAGTCCCAGCTTTCCATACCTGCTACCCCAACTCCCGTCAGATATCCTTGGAAAACACTGGTAGCTAATTTGACAGCCCTCAGCGTCTTGTGCGGTTGTGCAGCTTTGATGGGAGGTGGCGCTTGGCTTAGTTACCAGCTAATTGTCGATCCCAACGGTAACAGGTTGATCGCTCAGTTTGTACCTGGATGGTCGCGCTTGCCTACAGCTACCAGAGATTCGATTCTAACTCTCGATCAAATCAAAGCGAGCGTCCGCAAATTGGGATTCGTCACTGGCGAACCCGTACCGCTTCCTGTTGATAAATCCGGCGATAATACTATTGCTAATTTGCTCTTGCCGGTGATGGTGGAAAGAACCGTTAACGCTTCTACTGTTTGCAAAAATCCTTGCCGTCAAATTGTCGAACTTCGGGTATACAAGCGGGTGCAAATTCCCGATCGCGATTCTGATAAAGAGCAGTATTTTCAGCTAGCAAGTTCAGTAAATATAGAAGGCCCAGCAGAATCTTTTGTCATGGCTTCTTTAAATGATTCTCAATCAAACAATCAAGCCACGAATCAGTCGCTGCCGCTGACAGAACTGCGCCGCTTTGACGGCAAGCCCCCCGCCTCTGGCATTTGGTTTAATGTCAGCGGTAAACTGGTGCGCGGCGACAAAAAAATTCCCTACGGTCAAGTCGTTCGCTACAACCCCAGCCAAAATCATTTAATCTCGTTGTTGGATTGGGCTAGTGCGGCCGGACAACAGCCAAATTGGCAGCAAATTGTCAAGGGGCAAAATCCGCAGTTAGCGATCGACCAAACAATTGGTTTAGAGCCGCAATTTACTATTTATCAAATCGGGTCGCGCGAATTTGTCCCCAACCCGGTTCAGTTAACAGCAATTTCTCTAGAAGAATTTGCCTTGAATGACGAGACTTACAAAAATGGGCTGCGGCTGGCGAAAAGCGGGCTGTGGTCTCCGGGATTAAATGTCCTGCGTTCGGCCAAGATCAAAGCCGGCCAAAATTGGCCCGCACTCGCGCAAGCTCAGCTAGAAACGATCGAATTTCATGCTAAAATTACTCGCGCTCAGGCGATCGCATCTTGGGCCAGTCCCAGCCAACAAGTTCTCGCCGACTTGATCGACGGCCGCTGGACTGAAGCTTTGCAAGTATTTGAAGCCGATCCGAGCAACAGTCACGAAATTGCCAACACCCTCAAAAATGACGGCGAGCGGATCATGAACCGCGTAGACGCCGCCTTGAGAGTCAATGCCGCTGACACCGATGTTAAAGCTTGGGGCGCCCTAATTGTAGCTTCTCAAGACGGAACTCGCGAGGCGATGAATTGGCTCGACCAGCAATCTGATACTGACAGCGAAGCTAGAAGTCGAATTCGGAATTTAATCAATAAACTCGAACAAGCAGTTTCTCAGGCTCAAATTTTAGGAGACCACAAAAGTCAAATTATGGGTTCTGCTACTTTAATTAGCGCTATCAATCCCGCTGAATGGCTGGAACCCTCCGCGAAAAACGAGTTAAAATTGACTGGAGAACAAGTTTGGTATCAGGTGCAGGTAGCCAGTTTTTACGACGGCAGCCGCTGGGTTAATTCACCCTTTACAGATGTAGAAGTTCGCTCTTTTCCTGCTACTCAAATCAAGTGGCTGTGGGGCAGGCTCGGCTTGCAGGCTGACCCCAAGATTCAGATTGAAGTAGCGATGGCTAACGGTCAACAAAGAGTCGCTGTGGGGACAGTCAAAGCCGTACAGGTTCAAGACGGCAGCCTGCGCTTGCTGGCGGCGGTTGACAAGCGATCGTAATCTGGCACCAATTCACACAGCCCGCAGTCCCCGACACCCTCCAGATACCAAGAAACCAGGTTTTTTTACCGTTTCTGCCGATCGCAACAGAAGTATTTTCGTAAAAAAACCCGGTTCCCTGTCACCAGTGCTTCTAAAACCAGAAAAAGGAAGCCGGAGCAAGCCCTCGCTCCCAATCCCCCCTATCAATCTGGCCAAACAATACAGACAACAATCTTTTTAATTCTATTTCCACAAACTGGCACACAAAAAAACGTGAGATGTTACATCGCGCCTTTTTTAGAAAGTGCTGCAATCATCTGCCTTTTCACCGCTTTCGCCCACAGTTCAAACTCTAGACTGTTGATACTGTTAACTTTCACTTCATCCACAGGCTGCTGTGGGGATTCCTTCTTTACTGCCGTCTCCATTATTTTTTCCTCGTTCAAAAAAATTATTAGTCGATCGCGAGCGGTGAGCATCATACATCTATTTTATGAACTAATCGCAGGAAGTAATAGCATTAAATACATACAATTTAACCTAAATATGCAGTAAATACATTCGATCAATGCAATTTACGAATTTAGGTTGAAATATTCCTGCGATCGTCGCTCCCGCCCGCTTTTTCGTGCTGTTTGACTGTGACAAATTGTTCTGTCAAACACTATCAAAGCAAGACATATGCTAATCTATTAATTTTAAAATGAATGTATTTGAGAATACCGAAAAAAACATTTTAGGAAATATAAAAATCTCAGAAGAACAAAAATATTGATTGGCTCGCCAGTGATATTTAACAATGATTTGATGCGCCAGATATCGGCCCCAAAGTAAGAGTTACTGTATTTGCGCCAGTGTCAAAGAGTGCCGTAAAGCCGATCGCCCGCATCGCCCAGTCCCGGTACAATATAACCGCGCTCGTCCAAACATTCGTCCACCGCCGCCGTGTAAATCTGCACGTCAGGGTGCTGCTGGTGAAAATACTCAATTCCCTCCGGCGCCGCCAGCAAGCACAAAAACTTAATAGACTGGGGATGAAGTTCTTTAAGCCGATCGACTGCCGCCACAGCCGAATTACCAGTCGCCAGCATCGGATCGACAATTAAAACATCTCGCTGTTCGATATCCAGCGGAACCTTGAAATAATATTCGATCGCCATGTGAGTAGTCGGATCGCGGTACAAACCAATATGTCCCACCCTCGCCGACGGAATCAGTTCTAAAATAGCATCTAAAAGTCCCTGACCGGCGCGCATAATCGAAACTACGACCATTTTTTTAGACGCAGCCAGCATCGGTGCATTCATTTGGGCGATCGGCGTTTCTATTAATTCGTACTTCAGCGGCAAATCTCGCGTCACCTCATAGGCTAGCAGCATCCCAATTTCTTTAAGCAACTGCCGGAACTTCGCCGTACTCGTTTGAGTTTGCCGCATGAGAGTTAACTTATGCTGTATCAAAGGATGGTCGATGACAGTAACTTCAGCCGTCATTTTTTTTTGCAAGTAATTTTCTTAATTATAATTCTGCGTTGTTGAATTTGACAGAAAATAGAGAGAGCGTCTTTTTTTCATCGTTCCCGGCTGCCATACCGAGCCTTTTCCTACAACTCCAGTAGCTAGCGTTCCAGAAATCGAACAGATTTTATCAAGCAATAACCGAAGAATATAATACACAGCTCAACAAATATTCACAGTCTAGGGCAGACACAAAAACTAGATATTTGTTCCCCAAAAACCCAGTTAAAAATATAGATATTTTGGCATCGAATCATCCGGAAGACTCTTTAAAGGGCATGAATCTTAGAAAGTACAAGGACAAAACAGACATTAGTCCATCAACGAATGCTACTCGAAGAAGCCCGGAGCAAAATACAGGTATCTAGCTCCCAGTCTGACTGTGACGGCCTTTTCAGTAAAGGCTTGGCACCTCCTAAATGGAAGAGCACAGCCTCAATCTTCCTTGAATTATTCAGGTTTGTCCTAACAAAAAAACATTAAGGAGAAAATCCATGAAGTTTGTAAAACTCTTGCTAGCCACAGTATTAACAACTGCTGCCGTCAGCCCCGCCCTAGCCGCTACTCCATCAGTTCAAATATTAGGTGCAAGCTACGGAGGTAGCGGTTGCCCCGATCGCTCCGCCAGCGTCACAGTCAGCCCAGACGGTCAAGAACTCAGCATTTTATTTGATAAATTTGCCGCCCAAGGAAACGTCTCAACAGAAACCCGGAAAAGCTGCAATCTGAGCATTCCAATCAAAGTACCCCAAGGCTTCCAAATTTCGATATACGATGCCGATTACCGCGGCTACGTTGCTCCTAGAACGACAGGAAACCTGCGAGCAGAATACTTTTTTGCAGGCAACCGGGGCCCAGTTTTTTCTCGGACTTTCAGCGGAGAAACCAACTACAACGTTCGAGATAGCTTAGCAACTGTAGCTGATGTTTGGTCTCGCTGCGGCGACAGTGTAAATATGCGAGTGAATGCCTCGATGACAGCCAAGGGCGCAGGAACAGCAACCGTTGACTCCTTCGATTTAGCCCATCGCGGTTTAGTTTATCACGTCAAATACCGCACTTGCCGCTAACCAAAGACCGAGCAAAACCCGTTAAAAAACGATAACAAGGTTCGTAGTGAGGACTTTAGTCCGCATCCAAATCCGAGGACTAAAGTCCTTACTACAAACCTGCTTTCTTCTAGCTTATTCGTGAATTTTTAACTGGTCAAAAAATGATATAAAGGTTTGTAGTGAAGACTTTAGTCCGCATCAAAGTTAGAGGACTAAAGTCCTTACTACAAACCTTATTTTTTCTAATTTTAGTCCGGCTCAAAATTAGAGGACTAAAGTCCTTACTACAAACCTTATTTTTTCTAATTTTAGTCCGGCTCAAAATTAGAGGACTAAAGTCCTTACTACAAACCTTATTTTTTCTAATTTTAGTCCGGCTCAAAATTAGAGGACTAAAGTCCTTACTACAAACCTTATTTTTTCTAATTTTAGTCCGGCTCAAAATTAGAGGACTAAAGTCCTTACTACAAACCTTATTTTTTCTAATTTTAGTCCGGCTCAAAATTAGAGGACTAAAGTCCTTACTACAAACCTTGTTTTTTCTGACTTTAGTTCGGCTCAAAATTAGAGAACTAAAGTCCTTACTACAAACCTTGTTTTTTCTGTTAGAGGACTAAAGTCCTTACTACAAACCTTGTTTTTTCTGACTTTAGTCCGGCTCAAAATTAGAGGACTAAAGTCCTTACTACAAACCTTGTTTTTTCTGCATGATTCCTGAATTTTAAAACACAGTCCCATCACTTTCAATCTGAATCGGCGGCACCCCCCCAGCCCTTAACTCCCCGGCAATTTTCCGCCCCGCCGCCCAAGTTCCCCCTTGCAAAATCTTCACCAGCGGCAATTCTCTCGGACTCAAATGCAGCTTTTCTCGCATAGCAGCAGCAATTCGATCTAAAATAATCACAGTGAGCGATCGCCATTCAACTATCACCTCAGAACCAGGCAAATAACTCTCTGTAAAAACAGCCGCATCTTTTGGCAGCAGCAGCCCGATATCCAAACACAAACCACCGTTACGGTACTCCGGCAATCCCGTCAACTCATCCAATCCGGCGACTTCCAAACCAAGCTCTTGCAGAGGTTCCAACAGCGAATAAGTCAACCACTGCGAGAGTTTGTGAAAAGGCACAAATTCATCCCCCAAATTTTCTCCTTGTAACGCCGGATGCCGCCAAACATCGCCTAAATTCACACCAGCAATCGCATATCTTCCCGGCCAAATTTCCCCAAAACCAGTCAAAACAGCGCTCAACACTTCAGCACAACCCACAGTTTTGACTCCCGAAACCCGACTGTCGAGCAAATATTTTGCCAAATTCCCGGGACGCGGGTTTTCGCTGCCAAATAATAACCGATCCTGGCAAATCGCATTTCCCAAACGCTGCAACAATTCTAATCTGCCTGTTAAACCAACTAGCGGATTGTCTCGACTTACCTGAAATCCAGCAGCTAAGGTTTCTAGTTTTAATTGAGCAAGTCCCCGCGCATCAGCTTGCAAAGGAAAATCGGGATTGCTGGAAAAAATACCTTGACAAAACATCCGAAAAGTGGATACAGCTAATCCTTCTGAACGGCGGTAAACCTGTGCAGTTTCTGCCTCGCAATACTGCCACTGGGCACCAGCGCCTGCATCGAGTAAAACGCTGACAATTGCTAAATCAAATTTGATCTTAGCTTGTTCGATCGGCAAAAATTCTGCTAAAGCTGCATCCAATTCGGCGAGACGCGGTTGGTTGCCTGCTTCAAAATGTCGCCAGCGACTGTGGAAGGGAATCTGAAAGTCGGGATACTGTTGGCGCGTGGTGTCGATTACGTAGTTTGCTGCTGTGTCGAGTTGGGATAAATCGATGCGGAAGTAGCGGAGTTTATTTTCGGAGGCTAAATTAAAAAGCCGATCGCACTTTTGGCGAATCGCAGCCGGCGTTCTCAGATATTCTACAGTCTCAAGTTCAACTTTATTCAACTTCATACGACCAAACACCGATAAACATCATTTTCCTTAAAGAAGTCAAACTGACTGTAATCTAAAAGATTATCTAAAATCACATTTCTATCGATTTTGATCAGTTTGTATTCCCACTTCGATCCGCTGACTTCGCGTTTTATTTGATCGGAAACAATCACAGAATTTTTTTCACTACCCGGAGATACGATTTTGCTTAAATCTTCCAGCCTGTCAGCGATGTTAATATCTTTGCCGTAAGTACAAGAGCGAAATATATACAAATTTCCTTTAGCAACTCCCACAGACAAGCCGCAAGGTATTTGATTGCCGTGAATAAAAAGTTTCCAATTTTCGCACAAACTTTCCATTGCAGCTAAAGCTGAGTGAGCTTCCGGGAAAGTCAACAAATGCGAATCGCCAACAATACTCCGAATTGTGCCGCCGTATTCTTCACAAATTGTTTTTTCAAAAGTATCGAAATTCGTGAGCAAATATTCAACATCTTTGATAGAATTAGATTCTTGATAGGCAATAAAACCTCTCAAGTCAGCTTTAATTATTGCTTGATTTTCTACGATTCTGGTTTTGTAACTTTGGTCAACTTTGTATACTTTTTCAGGCTCGCTCATCCCTTTCAGAGAAAACTCATTGACAAAAGATGTTTGCACTTCTGCTTTGTTTAGCGCCAGCCATGCGGCTTGGGACAAATATATTTCATCCGGTGGAGTTACTGATTCAATCCGCGCTGTTAAATTCACCGTATCGCCAAAGATATCTTTATCTTGATGCAAGACATCTCCTAAGGTAATCGACACGCGAATAGCCAATCGTTCGTCGTTGGATTTACTAGATTGTTGCGATCGCAATTCTTGCTGCATTTCTAAGGCAGCCACCGCCGCTGCTGTGACGCTGGGAAAAATCAGCCAAAACGAATCACCTTCGCCTTTGATCAGGCTACCTTCATTTCGGGTGCTAATATTTGAAATAAAATTTTTATGTTCGTTTAACAAACTACTTAAGTCCGACTGAGATAACTTTTTAACTCTGGCGGTATACCCGCAAATATCTGTTTTTACGATCACAGTAGAACGCAAATTAGCCATAACCTACCCTGACTGATCAAAACCAGCAATAATTTTTATTTTGGCAAGACGCGATCGTTTGCGAGCGATCGCGTCTTGGCATCTCAGTCTCCTAAATCGCGTCCGATCGCTTCTGCAAGAATTGTAGCATCTGGCACAGGGTCTGGTGTGTAGTAGCCAGCGGCTTTTTTGGCGACGATTTCGACTTGTGCGTCAGCGGGAATCCAATCTTCAGGAATCGGAATGCGATCGACCACCTGAATGCCAGAATTGATAATGGCATTGTATTTCATATCGCTCATAGAAACTAAACTGTCAATACGAGAGATACCCAACCAGTGCAGCACGTCTGGCATTAATTCTTGAAACCGCATATCTTGAACTCCCGCAACACATTCAGTGCGAGTAAAATAGGCATCAGCGCGATCGCCACCTTCCTGCCGTTTTCTGGCATTGTACACCAAAAACTTCGTCACTTCCCCCAAAGCTCTGCCTTCCTTGCGGAAATAAACAATTACTCCAGAGCCGCCGGATTGTGCAGTTTGGATGCAAATTTCAATCCCGTGTACCAAATAAGGGCGGCAAGTGCAAATATCCGAACTAAACACATCAGAACCGTTGCATTCATCGTGTACCCGTACCGCCAACTGCTTCTGGGGGTCAGAAATATTCGCAACATCGCCAATAATATAAACTGTAGTTCCGCCAATGGGCGGCAAGAAAACGTGCAAATCAGGCCTCGTCACTAAATCCGAGAACATACCGCCTGTTTGCTCGAACAATACACGGCGGAGAACGCTTTCTTGGGCTCCGATCCGCCGAGCAATTCCCGGCAAATACCACACCGGATCGATCGCAATTTTAGTGACTGCTAAATTGCCACCTTCTTTGACTATTTTGCCATCAATTTGCACCCGTCCCTTAGCAATTGCCTCTTGCAATTCCGGCATATTAATGTGAGCTTTCGTAACAGCGATTGTCGGTCGAATATCGTATCCCTGCTGAAAAAATGAAGTATAAATTTCGCTAACCAAACCCCCAAAGGGATCGAGAGAAACAATCAAATTGCGATCGCCCCAACTCGGATGCGGGCCGATGAGTGCAGCCGGAGACGTGTTAGTAAAATCCGGGCGGTGATCCGCTTGGAGCGCGCCAGAAGCCACTGCTAGCGCTCGATAAACAGAGTAAGAACCCGAATGAGTGCCGATCGCATTCCGGTGAGAGGATTTGCTGAGGCTGCCAATCACAGGCCCTCGTTTCAGGGGATCGATTTCTCCCCAGTAAATGGGAAGAGGTTTTGTGCCAGATCTGCCGGGATGGGATGTTAAAACTATATGCTTGGGTTTTGACACAGTTTTTTTGGCTTTTACTATGGATGCTGCTGTTGGTTGTAAGCCAAATCGCAATCGGAAACAGTCATTCATCATACCAACAGTACACGCATCCCTGCTGGAAACAATGGCGCTACACACACACAACCCTATCTAGGCTTAGGTTTGAGCCTAATACCATTTTTTCAAATGTATGCAATGTCGTATTCGTAGGGTGTGGAGCCATTTTTAATCTATCGCATTAATCGCAAATTTCTTGGCGGCGCACCCGACACCAGCAGTGGAGGAAACAAACCTAACAATTATTGTCTAGCACGATTTTTTGATCGCGGTACAACAGAAGGTTTGAGTTGGATTGGATCGGAGTTTAGAGTTCAATCTTTCCCAGTATAGCAAAGCCCAAAGACAGCTCAACATTCAAACACCTATTTTGAAGTTTTAACAAATGCAAAAAAAAAATGAGACCAACCGCTAACCAGCAATGTATCTCAAATTTCACATCTCAAATAATTTTGGTCAAAATGCCTCAATCCAGGCTTTGAGGGTGGCAGAATTCCATGAAAATTGCCTCGCCTTCGTTGCGCGCGTCTAATTCCTGGGCCAGACGCTTGACATAATTATCCGAGAGGAAACGGCTGGAAATTTTGTGCGGTAAAAACCAGCGATTGCGCCACCGCAAACAAAGCGAATAAGCCACCGCAGCCGGAAAAGAATAAGTGGACTGTCGCCGAATTTGTAAACCAGCAACTTCTCCTGCTTTACTCAAAGTTTTCGGAGTGAACTGTATGATATTGCGGGGGAAATAAGCGCTGTGCCACCGCCAGCCGAGGACGCGCGCCGATTCGCATTCAGCATTCGGTACGGCAACCCAAATATAACCGTTAGGTGCCAACAATTGCCTCATACGGTCAAGCGTTCGTGCTGGCGTTGGTGTTGCCATCAAAACGTGGGAACAGGTGATAACATCAAACTTTTCGTCAGTACCGTGTTGTGCAATATACTCCTCCAAAGTGCCTGTAAAAACATCGAGTCCGGCATCGCGGGCTGCTGCTGCTGCCGATTCCCCAGGCTCAACCCCTTTAACGTCAACTCCCAGTTTTTTTAAGACTTGTAAAAAAGAACCTCCGCCGCATCCTACGTCCAACAACCGCTTGCCAACAGGGATAGGAATGTGTCGGTGTTCGCCCTGTCGTTTTGCTTCTTCAGCTACTGCGTCTTCATCGTCAACGTGAGTGTTGTAGCACAGATAATCTGGGGGATAATAAGGAATCAATTCCTGCCAGGTAGGTTGGGGATTGAGAAATCCCACACTGCAATCGTCACAGCCGAAGAGCGACCAATGCAGCGGTTCTTTAGGGTGCTCGCAATCTCCCGCTTTGTTGCGAAAGCTGATTTTTGGGGAATCGCAGACAGGGCAATTTGTGAGTTGTTGCATGGTAAGGTTTTGTGATTGATGGGCGAGTTCGGGAAGTATAGGCCGACAGACACATACAAGGAGGACTTGGGCTCAAAAACCCGGTTTTTTCCGAAAATCGCGCCAAAAGGAGCCAGATATCTGCTAAAAAACCGGGTTTTCGGTCAAAGCTTGCCTCTTTACAACCATTACACAGTCTAATCAAAGAAAACCGGAATTTTTGAATTTTTATTTTGTGAGTGATGAATGGCTGAGCATTAAATTGTTGACCTCGCTAGGGGAAAAAATAAAACTTAAATCGTCACTACAAACAGCATCAAAATTATAGGCTTCCTCATCAATATGAGATATTGACAATTAATTAAGAATCCCTAAATCTCCCAATTCTTCCATTATTTAATTGTTCGAGAGTTCGATTCTTCGAGCCGCAGTGTGGGAGCGATCGCGCAGCCCTCCGTCTGAAATCTCAACTTGTACCTCAAAGAGCGCGATCGAGGCTATTACGTGATAAGCTGTTAGGCATTTAAATTGGAAATTCGGGACGTTGCTCCGAGCATCGTCCCACTCATTGTTTTATTGATTTTTGACACGCAATTTAAATGTAGAACAGCTTACCGCGGGCAAACGATGCAACTAGAGGCCAGCTCACAACCATTATCCAGTCAGTCATTGCCATTATTTAAGCTAAAATTTATCATGGTATAGCAATCGCCACAGCGGTGAGGACATAAATAACCTCATGAATAGAGCCTAGAGCCTGTAGCAGAAACGGTTTGATTTCCTTGACGAAGCAACTCTTCGACTTCGCTCGACTTCGCGGGCGGGCAAGTCGCTCAGCGCAAGCTGTCAACTGTCAACCCCTCGACTCCGCTCGGGGCTCTTCTGTCAACTGTCAACTGCTATATGATTGACCAGACTTCATATTCAGCGCTCTCAAACAACTCAAAAAAAATTTGAGATTTGGAATGACCAACGTGCAGTCAATCACAAATCTCAAATCTCATATTTTTGCTCAAAACGACGGATTAAACCTGGGTTGGAGCGTGACAGAACTCCATTAAGATTGCTTCCCCTTCGTCGCGAGAGTCCAATTCCTTCGCCCACTGCTCAACACGATCGTCTGAAAGGAACAAGCGACTGGCTTTATGCGGTACAAACCATTTATACCGCTGCCACAAACACATAGAGTAACGAAGGGCATCCGGCAAAGAGTAGGTGTAATTGCGCTGAATTGCTAAACCTGCCTTTTCGCCCGCTAAACCCAAGGTTTTTGGGGTATAACCGATCAAATTGTAAGGATAATCGGTGCTGTGCCAGCGCCAGCCCAGTTTCCGCGCGTAGGGGGAGTCAGCATTAGGTACAGCCACCCAAATGTAACCGTTAGGAGCCAGCAATTGCCTCATGCAGTCGAGTGTTTCTACTGGGAAAGGGGTCGAGCCCAAAACGTGGGAGCAGAGGATAACGTCAAACTTTTCGCCAGTACCTTTTGCTGCAATGTATTCTTCTACAGTGCCCGTAAAAATATCGACACCGGCTTCGCGGCCTGCGGCTGCGGCTGAGCTGCTTGGTTCAACTCCTGCTACCTCAACTCCGAGTTTTTTGAAGACTTGCATAATGGAACCTCCGCCGCATCCCACGTCTAACAGCCGCTTGCCTACAGGGATAGGAATGTGTCGGTATTCATTAAGTTCTTTGGCTTGTTTTATTTCGTTTTCTTCGTCTGGCGAGTGAGTGTTGTAGCACTGCCAGCCTTCAGGGTAATAATCGCCGAGTTCATCCCATGTCGGGCGCGGATTTACGAATACTAAGCCACAATCTTCGCATCCGTAAGTTGACCATTTAGGAGGTTGTTTCGGTTGGCGTGCTGTTCCTGCTGTGTACCGGAAGCTGATTTTGTTGGAGTTGCAAACTGGGCAATTTGTATATTTTTGCATGGTTCAGTTTCAGTGTTTTTGCAGTTTCTAACGGTCGTTTTTGGTTGCGGACAGTCCGCATTTTTTTACCATTAGTTGGTCAGGTAGAGTACAGGCCTGCAAGCCGATCGAGTAATGTTTGTGTTGACAAAGCCGTCTGTTTCGATGCTTGGCTTGGCGAGCGATCGCTCCTTATCGTCCCTGTGCGATTTTATGTCTGAACGGTTAAACTGAGAAAGTAGCATTTGTTACCAAGTAGGCAACTTACCCCCAACAGACAATGATTGTCGGTAGGATTTTTGGGTAATGCTAAATTCTTAAGAAAATATTAACTCAGAAAGTTCAATGTTGCCAAGTACATCTGACTATTTGCTGAAAAATGCTCGCGTGCCGCTGTCTCTGCTAGAGCATAAATCGATCGCCCAATCAGCTTCGAGTGTCACCGCGGCGGCGGGGACACAGATTGATTTTTGTATGGTGGATCTGGAAATTGTCGCCGGCGCGATCGCCCAAATTATTCCGGCTAGTCAAGAAGATTTATTCCCAATTGTAGATAAGCCGATTGTGGATTTGTGCAATGGCTTAGTTTTGCCGTGTTTTGTAGATATGCACACCCATTTAGACAAAGGACACATTTGGGAACGATCGCCCAATCCCGATGGAACTTTTGCTAGCGCGATCAACGCAGTGCGTGCTGATGCCCAAAAACACTGGAATGCAGAGGATGTTTACCGGCGGATGCAGTTCGGACTCAAGTGCAGCTACGCCCACGGAACCAAAGCCATCCGGACTCACATCGACGCAGCCGGCGAACAGGGAACCGTTAGTTTAGCAGTATTTGCAGCCCTGCAAGCCGAATGGCGCGATCGGCTAATCTTGCAAGCAGTTTCCCTAGTTTCCCTCGACTATTTTCTCACACCCGCCGGCGAAAAATTAGCCGACAAAATTGCCGAAATCGGTGGCATTCTCGGCGGCGTCGCTTACATGAATTCGGATTTAGACAAACAACTCGATCGAGTATTTAGCCTAGCGCAAGAACGCGGTTTAAACCTCGACTTCCACACCGACGAAACCGACGATCCAAAATCAACAACACTGCGGGAAGTAGCAAAAACGGCTATTCGCCATGAATTTAGCGGTCAAATAATCTGCGGACATTGCTGTAGTTTAGCCGTACAACCGCCAGAATTAGTAACAGAAACTTTGACATTAGTCAACGAAGCAAATATTGGCATTGTCAGCTTACCGATGTGCAACCTTTATCTGCAAGACAGACAATCGGGGCGTACACCGCGCTGGCGGGGAGTGACATTGCTGCACGAACTCAAAGCAGCAGCAATTCCCGTCGCAGTTGCTAGCGACAATTGTCGCGATCCGTTTTACGGATTTGGCGATCACGATGTTTTGGAAGTCTTGAATATGGCAGCCCGCATCGCCCATTTAGATCGACCTTGGGAAGATTGGCCGCGCACAGTCACAGAGACACCAGCAGACTTAATGGGATTGCCGAATTTGGGACGAATAAAAGTTGGTTTACCAGCAGATTTGATTTTGTTTAAAGCGCGGAATTTCAGCGAACTGTTATCTAGGTCGCAGCGCGATCGCACAGTTGTGCGGCAAGGTAAAGAAATTGATACAACTTTGCCCGATTACCGCGAACTAGATGATTTGTTGCAGGAAGACTCGGCGGTTGAAACCGCGTCTATACAAACAAAACCCGCCGACGCGGGTTGAAGAAGACTCGGCGGTTAAAATTATTTTATCTTCTTCAGTCCCTCTGAGCTCGGACTTCGTTTTTGTAGACGCGGTTTCAACCGCCGTGTTGGTTTTTGTAGACGCGGTTTCAACCACCGTGTTGGTTTTTGTAGACGCGGTTTCAACCGCCGTCTCATCTTCGTTTTTGTAGACGCGGTTTCAACCGCCGTCTCATCTTGTCAATTGACAACAGATTTGATATAAAGATAAAACCTGATGCAATCGAGGATGTTTGAAGTGAAAGCAGTTATTTTATTGTCGGGAGGGCTGGATTCCTCAACAGTTTTGTATCAAGCAAAAGCCGACGGCTGCGAGTGTTACGCGATTTCCTTTGACTACCAGCAAAGGCACCGGCGGGAGTTGGAATCAGCAAGGGCGATCGCACTTTCAGCCAATGTTAAGGCACATCAGGTGGTAAACTTTGACCTGAGGCTGTGGGGCGGTTCGGCTTTGACGGACAATCAGATGGAATTGCCGATCGATCGCAACCTGACAGAAATGTCGCAAAACATCCCCATTACCTACGTTCCAGCTAGAAATACGATTTTTCTCAGCTTTGCGCTCGCCTACGCCGAAACCCTAGGAGCTCAGCGAATTTACATCGGCGTTAACGCTTTAGATTATTCCGGCTATCCCGACTGTCGCCTCGATTACATCCAAGCAATGCAGGAAGTCTTTCGGTTGGGAAGCAAGCAGGGAAGGGAAGGAGAAGCTATTAAAATTGTAACACCTTTAATTGAACTAAAAAAAACAGAAATTATTGAATTGGGTAACAAGTTGGGAGTGCCTTGGGAGCAAACTTGGTCTTGTTATGCAGGCGGCGAAAGTGCCTGCGGTGTTTGCGATTCTTGTCGGCTGCGGTTGGCGGCTTTTGAAGAATTGGGGTTGAAAGATCCGGTTCTTTATGCTTAAACATGACTTACGCAAGATCCAGTTAGTAGTTAGTAGGGTGCGTCAGAGGGCAAACCCTAATTATTTCGTACTCGCTTCAAGCCTGATGCACCTTACAAGTTATCTTGGGGTAATATTTTTGATATTTATTGTTGGATTTTAAAAGAAGGCTTTTTAGCTGAATTATTCAGATATTGATAGCTTGACAGAATTGGCTAATCGAAGACTAATACAAACTCATTTTGCTCAATTCGTTGGCGACCAAAGGCAATTTGGGATAATTTTGATAGATATAGATGGATTTATATATTTTAACGATCGCTACGGTCATATTGAAGGCGATGAAAAATTGAAACAGATTGCTAAGTTGATTTGCCAAAATTTACCGGATGGTATTGATGTCTTTCGAGCAGGTGGAGAGGAATTTATTATTATTGCTAATTTAAAGATGGCAGAAGTTGTCTTATAGCAATGCAAATTTGTCAGGCAGTTAATCAGCATTTTTTTCATCTTCCCCCATTGGAAAGATTTTTTTGTATGAGCGATAGCAGTTATGTAAAAGTTAAGTTTCCGTTGACAGTATCTTGCGGGGTAGCTTTCTATCCCGAACATGGTGTAGATTATTCCACTCTGTATCGGGCAGCAGACGAAGCAGCACTAAGAGCAGGCAAACGCCTATATGGTGGTGTTGTGGGTGTAGCGATGAATTTATAAAGCAATACGGTTCACTTAAGACCGATGCCCCCTAACCCCCCTTAATAAGGCTACGGTGTACACACAACTCATGAGATCCCCCCTAGCCCCCCTTGAAAAAGGGGGGAACCGGAGTCAAAGTCCCCCTTCTTAAGGGGAATTTAGGGGGATCTCCGAGGATTTTGGTTCTACACAGAGATGTGTGTACACGGTAGCTTAATAAGGGGGGGACAAGAAAGCTCTTAAAGTCCCGCTACAACCTTTCTTGATGCGAGGGGGATCTCCAACCATAAGGAGTCTTAAGTGAACCGTATTGATTTATAAAGTTCTTGTTTTTCGCCTTCGACGCAGAACGAAAATAATGACTTCTAAACTATCACAAAATTAAGGACGATCGGCTTAAACACTTCGCAGATAATTGCTGTTAAGTTAAGAGTTGTGGTATTTGCGATCGCCCTTTCCATCCCCAGCTTAACTAGAAAAATTCGCCACATCTCTCAACCCGCTATTCGATCGCCCTTTCGCCACAACTTCCCCGCCCGCAGCTACAATTTCACCCAAAATATCGCCCGCCGCCCCATCCAGCAACTGAATTTGAATTTGATCCAAGCGCGGCCCGCACGCAGAAACCACCGTAAGTTCCGCATTTTCGCAGCGCCAAACTTCCCCGACAGCCGGCATTCTTTGCAACTGATAGCTCAAAAAACCTCCGATTGTCTGATATTCGTCAGTTACCGGCAAATCCAAACTCAATATTTGATTCACATCATCGACATTTAACTGCGCTTGCACTAAAAAAGTGCGATCGTCCAATACTTGCAAAGCAATTTCTTTGTTGTCCGACGACTGGTAAGTGCGGCCGATAATTTCCGCGATCAAATCCCTTAGCGTCACCAATCCGGAAATGCCGCCAAATTCATCAACAACGATCGCAATTTCTTCCGACGAACTCTGCATCAAAGGCAATAATTCCCCCAGCAGCATCATTTCCGGCACAAATCTCACCGCACTAATCCAAGTTACGATCGGCGTGTCGGCAGATAGCAAACCTTCAGCTAAGGGTTGCGCCAGTTGTTTAAAGCCAATAATCCCGATAATATCGTCTAATGAATCTCCCGTAACTGGATAGCGGGAATGGTTGGAAATCGCCATTTCGTCGAGCAAAGTTTGAAAAGTGGCCGTCTTCGGAAGTGCGATAATGCTCGGCCTGGGCACCATCACTGCTTCTACCCACACTTCCCCAAATTCAAACACGTTGTTGAGCAATTCTCGCTTTTCTGCTTCCAAGCCGCTTGATTCGCTGGAAGTAGCTATGATTAATTGCAGTTCTTCGGAAGTCACCGGCCGATGCCTGAGGTCGTATTCGAGTCCCGCAAGCTGCAATAGCGATCGAGTGGATTGATTGAGAAACGACACAAAGGGATTGAACAAACGGGAAATCAATAAACTCGGAGGCCCTAAACTTCTGGCTAGCTGTTCGGAATAAAGTAATGCTACAGATTTTGGCAGGATTTCCCCGAGTACGATTTGCAGATAAGCTAGCAGGAAAAAAGTTACTATTGATATGCCCAAAGAATGGGCGATCGCCTCTTTGATGTAAATTGGCAGCGGTAAATAGCCGATAGACATTCGGACTAGCACGGCGATCGTATCTTCTCCAATCCAGCCGAGAGCTAAACTAGATAGAGTGATGCCCAACTGCATTGTCGAGAGCAAGCGCTCGATACTTTGTATCAAAGATTGAACAGTTATAGCCGGAACATCGCCGGCTTCTACTAACTGATTGATGCGCGATCGGCGTACCGTCACCATCGAAAACTCCGCCGCCACAAAAAAAGCATTGATCGCAATCAGCAGCAGCACTGACAGCAACCGCGACAGCACCTCTGTCCAAGTCATCGCGGGTAAATCAGCTATCTCCTGAACTCTGGCGCCTAAAAGTGACACAATGCTCCCTAGAACAACTTTCTCGATCGAACATGAGAATCGGTCTGGAGGTTTTGTCTCCTGATTGTCTTACTTCGCCACTGGAATGCCAGATATTTGCAATTGCAGTTTTTGACCGGGATAATCTGTCAGAGTCAAAGAAACTTCTTTCGCATTTTCTAGCAAAGCTGTGGGAATACTCACCGTACCGTAAAACACCTGCCCGTTGGGCGGCAGTTCCGCCGGCAAATCCTCGGCTGTGGCGCTCAAGGCTCGGCCTTGATTGTCAGTAACGTTTAAGAAACTATAGAGAAATCTCACAGCTTGGGAGCCTTCGTTTTTCATGCTCACGTCTAGCAGCATCGAGTTGCTGCGCTGACTCGCCGCGCTCACTTCCAGCGTGACTCCCCCGTCGCGACTATTTAGGGGAAACTTGGCGGTAGCATTTGACGCAGCAGCTTTTTTCGCTGTCGCTGGTTTTGAGCTTGCTTTGTCTTTATTATTTGCTTGAGCTGTGGTTTTCTCTGGATCGCGACCTTCTACCCGCGCTTTCACGGTTTTGAGAATGTCTTTTTCTTTCAAAATGCTCACTTGCTCTTTGCTAGCCACATTTCCCTGCTTGCCGCTGCGAGCGTTGTTGCTGGGGCGAACATCGGGTTGAGTCGTTCCTTTTAAGGCTTCGCGACCTATCGTAAATCCCCAAACAGAACTCGTCACACCTGCTCCAAACATCAGAGCCAGCAGAATTAGAGTCAGCACTACCGTCGAATTCACTGCCATTGCCTACTAAGTTTATGCCGAATCAAAGTATAAACTGCTAATTTCGGTCGATCGACCCCCAGCACAGAGGCGTTCGAGGCGATCGGGGATTTCACAGATCTAAACATTTTGATTTTTGTTCTCTAGTTCTAGCACGGACTGGGAAATTATGTTATAATTAGTTCTAAAGTTAGATCGCAAGTCGATTTAACGGCAGTTGGCCGAGCGGTTTAGGCAGCGAACTCATAATTCGCCCCAGGCAGGTTCAACTCCTGCACTGCCGATTTTAAGTAAAGTTAAGATGCTCCGCGCCAAGAAACCCGGTTTCTTTCGAGATACAAGTCAGGGACGCATGGGAGGCGAGAAACCGGGTTTCTACAAATTTTTACGTTTAGTAACGAGAAATATACGTAGAAACCCGGTTTCTTAGGTCTATCGCGCGATCGAGACAAACTAGACATTCGATCGATCGACTCCTTCCTAAGATATGTTGGCTTGGTGGGGTCGATCGCACTGCACTCCAAAAATTATGATTCCGATACCGACATTCAAGATTTCAAGGCTTAATCAATTCCACTCCGTCGCGCCCGTCGATTTCTTGAACGTACACCTTAACTTGTTCTTCCTTTGCAGTCGGTAACTGTTTACCCGTAAAATCCGGTTGAATCGGTACTTCTCGGTGGCCGCGATCGAGCAATACGGCCAACCAAATTTTTTCGGGCCGCCCGTAATCGTTTACCGCATTCAAAGCCGCTCGAATCGTTCTGCCTTTATAGATAACGTCATCTACCAACACTACTGTTTTGCCGGTCAAATCGAAGGGAATTTCTGTTTTCGCCGGCGTCCGCATCGCCACTCGATCCAAGTCATCTCGATAAAACGTAATATCCAAAGCGCCCACGCAGACTTTGACTTGTTCGAGAACTTCAATTTGCGCTGCTAACATTTGAGCCAATGGCACTCCTCTAGTATGAATTCCCAACAGCACTAACTGCGACGGCTCTCCTGATTTTTCGACAATCTGGGAAGCGACGCGGGTGAGAGTGCGCCTCACTTCATCCGGGGATAAAATTTCGATGATTTTAGTCATTGGCTTGCTGGGAGCTAATTGTTGGCTGTTTGCCGATCGAACAATTTGATATTTGACATTTGAGATTGACTTGAGAATTGAATCTGGGGTGGGAAGTGCTAGCGTCCCAATTTTTGGGGTTCTAAAGTTTTGTCGGAGGTGTTTGTATCTATTGATGTCGCCATGCGCTTAGCGGACAAAAGACCATGCAGTACAAACAAGCAATGATAGAGCCAACCAAATCAGAAAGCAATACCGAGTTAATTGCAAAGCTTGACAAATTTGTTCTGGGGCGATCGGGCGAATCGGTTCGCCTAAGAGCGGTTTTTGTTTGACAACTGAGCGATAGGAATTTGTACCTCCTAGCTGTACTCCCAAGATGGCCGCGTAGGCGCACTCGCTCCAACCGGAATTGGGACTGGCATCTTTAACAGCATCTCTCTGACAAATCTGCCAAATGTAGGTGGGTTTGCCAGATATAACGGCTAAAGTAATGACTGTTAGGCGGCAAGGAATCCACGTCAGCAAGTCTTCGAGTTTGGCACTAAACCATCCTAAATCAGTGTATGGCGCTTCTTTGTAGCCGACTGTAGAATCTAATGTGCTGGCTGCTTTGTAAGCGATCGCGCAGGGGACGATCGCCTCAAACCACATCGAGTTAGGAGCGATCGACCAATTGGTAAGACTTAATAATAGATGCGGCAGAGCGAACCCAACTAGGGCATAAAATAGCGGGGCACTCACGCCATCGACTGCATTCTCTGTTACTGTTTCTAACAGTGCTCTGAGTATTTCTGGCTCGGATAAGTTTTCGGTATCCCGGCCGACGTAGAGGCTCAACCGTTCTCGCGCCTTGACTAAATCTCCCATATTTAAAGGTGCTAGCACATCTTGGGCCGCCGCTCTCAAACTGCGACCGGCAAAACAACTTGCCAGCAAAATCGTCTGCACGGCAATACTGCAAACAGGATGCACCCAACTAGCAGCAACGACGATCGACAAACTGACAGTATAACTGCCTAGAATCAGCCCGATCGCTAGTATTGTACCAGCACATCGTAGCTGTCTGTGGTGCCCCTCGCCTGTTGGACGATCGCCAGATAGAGGCATTTTGCCACAGGGAATATTCCAGATATTAAAGACAAGTCGAGTATAGCGCTCGATCGCCCAACCCATCGCCTGCACTGGATGCGGCCAACCCCAAGGATCGCCGATCGAATAATCCAATACCGCAGCTAAAATCAAAACAGCAAATCGATCGGACATCATTATATATAGTCTCAAACTTGATAGTCAGTCCCACCAGGAGCATCCGCGAGCAGGGCGCAGGTTTTAACTGCTGTTACTCTTGCGGACTTGGATTTTAGAAGGCAAATTTTAAGTGCTGAGATTACTTTCGTCGTGCAGCAAGTGTACGTTATGCTCCCAACGAACACCATCAAAGGGTAGAATATCAAATTCAGAAATGGCATCAGAGTCAAGACAGCGGACGTTGACATCGAATCGATCGGGATGCGATCGGGGGCGATAGAACGAGTGAATGCCACAAATCCGGCAGAAAGTATGTTTAGCAGTGCCTGTATTAAACGTATAGGTTGTCAAAACATCTTCGCCGCTCAACAACGTAAAACGTTCCGGCGGCACAATCAGGTGCAAAAATCCTTTCTTCTTACAGATAGAGCAGTTGCAATCCGAAGCTTGGTGTTTGTCAACCGCGACTGTGAAGCGGACAGCACCGCAGTGACAGCCACCGGAGTAGGTAACAAGTGTTGTGTCCATGTTTGTTTGCTGGCGATCGTCTAAATTAACTTACCATTTAAATGATAAAGCTAGTTTCTTCCCCAAGAGCAGCTTGCCAACTGCGGACATCATAGTATAAGTCTTCGAGGGAAATACTGTACAGCGCTTCGGCAAGTTTTTTGTGCAATCGGTTCCACAAACTGAATGTAACCCAGTCCTCTGGTTGGTTCGCGTCGGGAGAATGTCGAGGTAAAGGTTGAATAGTTTCCCCTACAGCCTCTAAGATTTGTCCTAAAGAGATTTGAGCAGGCTCCCTGGCCAATTGATATCCTCCTTGGGAGCCGCGAACTGATTGGACTAAACCGGCTCGTCGCATTTCAATCAGCAATTTTTCGAGATACGGAGCTGGTAACTCCTGTCGGTTGGCGATCGATTTCACCGATGTCGGCCCGAACCGAGGTTGCAAACTTAGATCCAGTAATGCTTTGACACTGTAGTGTCCGCGTGTGGTTAACTTCATGGGATTTTAAGATCGGGGGCAAATATTCAGCTAGCTGATAGCTGATAGCTTATGCTACCGAGTTTAGAGATTGCTCGCACAGTCAAGAGCAGCTACTCCTCAAGAAAGACTCAACCTTGTTAAAAATATTTAGATAATAGTGGTTAACAATTGAGCAGTTCAGTGTAATATGGTTTTACGACCGGCTATCAAGCTAAAGTTTCTTGGTTCAACCCAAAACCAACCGAGAAAAATTCCGTACACCAGTTGAATATTTCAGGACTCAGTAAATGGCTAAAAAGAAAAATATCGAACCCCTAGAAGGCGAAGCTCTGATCAAAAAGGTCAAAGACCTAGAGAACCTTACCAAGGAAGAAAAAGCTAGAGCCTGCGGCTACTACACCGTTACCAAAAACGGCGTTGAACGCGTCAACATGATGAAATTCCTGAATGCGCTGATTGATGCAGAAGGCATTCAGCTAGACGGGAAGCAAAACGGTAACGGACGCGGCGGACGTTCTGCAAGCTATCGCATTAGCGTTCAATCTAACGGCAACTTACTGATTGGAGCAGCCTACACGAAACAGATGGAACTCCAGCCTGGAGATGAATTTGAAATCTCTTTGGGACGCAAGCACATTCACCTGCGCCAAATAGATCGCGAAGAAGTAGCCTAGACCTTGACTTTTTGCTTGGACTTTTTGCTTGAACAGGTTGGTTTGAGTTGAAGCATTGACCGCAGGCAGAGATTTGGCTCTGAAATTTTTCAGCGTGCTTAAAACAGTATGGATGCTATAGATGGCAATGGCTCGACAAAAGCCACTGCCACTACTTTATATTTTCTGAGAATACCTATTCTCGCCCCTCGCTAGATCCCTATGGAGCAGCGGGGATTTTCCGCGTAGCTGTTGACAGTTGACAGTTGACAGCTTGCGCTGAGCGAAGTCGAAGAGTTGACAGCTTGCGCGCTCGCGACTTGCCCGCCCGCGAAGTCGAGGGGAGTCGAAGAGTTGACAGTTGACAGTTGATTGGAAAGCAGTTGACAGTTGACAGTTGACAGTTGATTGGAAAGCAGTTGACAGTTGACAGTTGACAGTTCCTCGAACAACGAAGAGGTTCGAGGGAAGATGATTCATCGCCCAATCTCAAATCGAAAATCGACTGACTCGAAGCAAGCAGCCTCGATCGCCCGTAAATGAAATTATCAGCCGAAACAGTTAAAGTGTTAGGGAGCAATTAGTCACCAGCCTATGCCGTTGCCCCGATTCGCCTTTCAAACTTCCCAACAGCCAACTAAAATACCCCTGCGCGGCCTTCTAGTAGCCTGTTTTGTGGTGCAAATCGTCGCAGCAGTCGGGATTGTCGGATATCTTTCTTTTCGTAACGGAGAAAGAGCAGTCGAAGAGCTAGCCCAGAAATTGATGGCCCAGACGGGGAAGAGAGTTGAAGAAAAGCTGAGTGTTTTTTTGGAAAATGCCCACTGGGTAAATCAACTTAATGCAGAGGCGATCGACCGCAGGGAATTAAACTTAGAGTTAGAAGGGCGCCAAATTCGGGGAGAGAAGTTCCTGTGGCAGCAAATGCGATCGTTTAAAAGCATTCAGTGGATTTCCCTCGGTTCTGCAAGATCGGGAGCATATCTCGGCATTTGGCACAACCGGAAAAACAACAGCTTGCAAATTGTCGCCGCTAACAAGTCTACCAACTCTCACAACATTTACTACGCTACAGACAACAGAGGCACTCGCACGGGCAAATTAAACGCAGAAGCGGGAACCTACGATGCCCGCCTCCGCCCTTGGTACAAAGAAGCTGTCGCAGCTAACAAACCGATTTGGACGAGCATTTATCGGGGTTTTACTCCCGGGACTGTGTTTATTGCCGCCAGCCAACCGATTCGCGATCGCAACGGTAAATTGCTGGGAGTTTGTGCCGTAGATTTTTCACTCTCGGAGATCGAGCAATATCTCCAGCGCCTTAATTTTAGCAATACCGGACAAATTTTTGCGATCGAACGATCGGGCTTGCTGGTTGCCAGTTCCAGTCAAGAATCACCCTTTAGAAAGATGCCCCGAAAGCAGGAAGTGCAACGGCTGAATGTTTTAGACAGCCAAAGTCCGGTGATTCGCACCGCAGCTAACTATGTCTACGAACAGTTTGGAGGCTTTGGTCAGATTCACCAGCGACAGCAACTGAAATTTAGCCGGGATGGGAAAGCATATTTTTTAGAGGTGCTGCCATTTTCTGATAGTTACGGTTTGAACTGGCTGATCGCGATCGCCGTTCCCGAATCCGATTTCATGGGGCAAATTAATCAAAATACCCGCACTACAATTTTACTTTGTGTCGGGGCGCTGCTGCTATCGACAATTGCCGGAGTGGTGACAGCCCGGTGGGTGACTCTGCCGCTGCTGCGGCTCAAAGTCGCAGCTAAAGATATCGCCACAGGAGAATTCGATCGCGCTGTTGCTGTCAGCAGGCTGGATGAAGTCGGTGACTTAGCCGAGTCTTTTAATGAAATGGCCGCTCAATTGAAAAAGTCTTTTGAAGCTTTGGCGTCTAGTGAAGAAAAATTTGCCAAGCTGTTAGAAAGCTTGCCGGTTGGAGTCACAGCCCTGACTCCGACGGGTAGCACTATTTTTATGAATTCAGTGGGAGAAGAGCTGGCGGGTAAAGGGGCGATGCCAAATACAACCGCAACAGAACTCTCAGAAACTTATCAGCTTTATGTAGCAGGAACCGATCGGCTGTACCCGATGGAGGATTCCCCGTTTGCACGGGCTGCGAAGGGTGAAACAATGCTCGTTGAAGATATGGAAATTCGCCCAGGTGGGAAAATTATCTCTTTGCAAGTGCGATCGATGCCGGTGTTTGACGCTGAGGGCAATGTCCTTTATGTGATTATTGTTTTTCAAGATATCACCGATCGCAAACACGCAGAGCAAATATTGGCTGACTACAACCGGACTCTGGAAATTAAAGTAGCCTCGCGCACCACCGAGTTAGCCCAAATCAATGCCCGCTTGGAACTCGAAATTGAGGAGCGCAAGCAAGCTACCAAAATTATCCGCGCATCGCGGGACTTTAATTTAAAGATTATCGAAAATTCTCCGATCTTTTTTGTGGCGATCGACTGTGAGGGTAAAATCCTGCGGGCGAATGACTGTATGCTGCAAGCTGTGGGCTATAGTGCCGCAGAAGTTATCGGCAAAGATTATTTAGCTACATTTGTACCCGAGGGCGATCGAGCCGGATTGCACTCGATTTTTAAAGGTGTCAAAGCCAGCCTGCAAACGGTTAACGAGCACCGGATTCTCACAAAGTGCGATCGCACTTTGTTAGTCGAGTGGCACGGTACGCCGGTTTTGGATGAAAATGGCAATTTTGACTTTATGTTTGGATTTGGGATTGATATCGGGCAACGGAAACAAGCCGAATTAGCCTTGGAAAAAAGCGAAGCTCTGTTTCACAAATTAGCGATCACGGTTCCCGGAGAACTTTACATATTCGTGCAGCATCTCGACGGCTCAGTCAATATGGAATATATCAGTCCTCTGTGCCGAGAAATTCAAGAATTAGAGCCGGAGGCAATCCAAAACAACTCTGCTTTACTCTACGAACAAATGCACCCGGACGATCGCCTCAACCACTCAGAGGCAATTGTCAAAAGTGCGACTGAGCTTGAACCATTTGCCCACGAATGGCGGATTGTGACAGCATCGGGACAACTCAAATGGCTGCAAGGCTATGCTCGACCGGAAAAGCGGGAAAATGGAGATATCGTCTGGCACGGCGTAATACTTGATATTAGCGATCGCAAACAAGCAGAACAAGAACTCAAACAAGCCGCATTAGCAGCAGAAGCCGCCAACAAAACTAAAACCATATTTCTCGCCAACATGAGCCACGAATTGCGAACCCCCCTCAACGCCATTCTCGGCTTCGCTCAATTAATGGAACCCAGCGATAATTTAACTTTGCAGGAAAAAGAAAATATCAAAATTATTCGTCGCAGCGGAGAGCACCTGCTGCAACTGATCAATCAAATCTTAGACTTATCTAAAATCGAAGCGGGGCGCATGACACTCAACGTCAAAAACTTTGACTTGTACCGCTTGCTGGGCGACGTGCAAAATATGTTGCAACTCCCCGCGCAAAATAAAGGATTATCATTAATTATCAACTGCTCCTCCGATGTTCCCCAATATATCCAAACTGATGAAGTTAAGTTGCGACAAGTGCTGATTAATCTTTTAGATAATGCCTTTAAATTTACCGAAAAAGGAGGAATTACATTAACAGTACGACAGAAAACAGAAGAAAAAGTTGGGCAAGCAACAAACGAATTTATAAAATCAAATAGAAAAAATATAAATATTTGGTTTGAGATTGCAGATACAGGAATGGGTATATCAACCGAAGAATTAGGCAGTATATTTGAATTATTTGTGCAAACTTCATCGGGCAAGAAAATTCAGAAAGGTACGGGATTAGGATTAAGTATCAGCCGCGATTTTATCAAATTAATGGGCGGCGATATTACCGCAGAGAGCGAAGTTGGACGCGGCACAGTATTAAAATTTGATATTCAAGTTATGACAGCAGTCAGCTTAGTTCCAGCGGTAGAAACATATGTTGAGGTAAAGGATTTATGGGAGAATTCAACTATCGCCACCGAAAAAATATCGGATAATGCTGAAATATTTACATTTGACTCAAAACCGAACTTTTCCCCAGAATGGACGAGCAATCTTAAACAAGCCACCCATCAGGCTGAATTCGACTTGATGGCTAAAATAATTGATGAAATCCGCAGCGATAATCATGTTTTTGCAGACGTTCTAATGAATCATTTATATAATTTTGATTACAAAAAGATTCTCGATTTGATTGCATCAATTGAGCGGGAGATTGCACCTAATGACTGATAACTAATACCATTTCTTCCCAAAAATAAAACAGTATTTTTAGGGTGAGTAGCAACAGTATTCGTAGGGTGCGTCGCCTAGGAAAAATCCCTAAAAAAAGAGCAACAATCTGACGGCGACGCACCTTATCCTTATCCTATTTGTGGGAGTCGTGCCACACATTTTTTGAACAGAGTTAAATAGAGGGTTATTTGCTCACGCGATGTGTAAGGTGCGTCGCTATGAGATTGCCGATTAAGTTGAAGGATTTTTAGTGGCGACGCACCCTACGAATACTCACGCGATGTGTAAGGTGCGTCGCTATGAGATTGCCGATTAAGTTGAAGGATTTTTAGTGGCGACGCACCCTACGAATACTGATCAATCATCTAGTAAGGTGCGTCGCTATGAGATTGCCGATTAAGTTGAAGGATTTTTAGTGGCGACGCACCCTACGAATACTGATCAATCATCTAGTAAGGTGCGTCGCTATGAGATTGCCGATTAAGTTGAAGGATTTTTAGTGGCGACGCACCCTACGAATACTGATCAATCATCTAGTAAGGTGCGTCGCTATGAGATTGCCGATTAAGTTGAAGGATTTTTAGTGGCGACGCACCCTACGAATACTGATCAATCATCTAGTAAGGTGCGTCGCTATGAGATTGCCGATTAAGTTGAAGGATTTTTAGTGGCGACGCACCCTACGAATACTCAGTTAAATTGAGGGTTGTTTTGCCACAAGATGTGTAAGGTGCGTCATCATTAGATTGCCGATTAAGTTGAGGAATTTTTAGTAGTGACGCACCCTACTGATACTAATGACAAATGACTAATGACAAATGACTAATGACTAATGACTAATGACTAATGACCAATGACTAATCTCGCTCTTTGGGAGTTTGTTTATGTTGAGAAAAAACTCGCCAGTGATTGAGATCAACAAACAACTGTTCTTCTTGATTTTTATCTGACATATTAACTAGATTGTATTGAACATTTTCTCCATAAATAGTTAGAGCTATCTGGCAAACTTCTAAAAAATTAATTAGCCATTGAGATTCAGCAGCCGAATTATCTTGATAGTAAGCAATTAATCGAGCCAAACAAAGTTCTAAGTAGCTTTGGGAATAGGGCGAAATTAAAATTATTTTTAGGATTAAGATTGCTAGGGTTAAAGGATTTAGGTAAGCGGCAAAAATTAAGAATAAGGCTGTGGGTTCGCCGGAATTTTCCACAGTCAAACTTTTGATTAAATAGTTGCAAGTTCTGAGCTGCAAGCTGGTGTTTAAAGTCTCTTTGTCATTTTCGGAATTAAAATTATCTAAGCTATTAATGAGTTTTTGGTGATAAATATCAGAAGTATAAAATTTATCATCGTAATAACATAAATACTTCATCAGAGATTCCTTAAACTGCTTGTAGGTAATATTTTCAATCTGCTTGATAAATATATTGGCTAAGCTGCGATAGTTCAAGGAGCCTCGATTGACCAAAATTATTTTGATTAAACGCAGGGCTTGATCTCCTAGAAGTGTGGGATTATAATAATTTTTAAATTTGAATGAGGCCGACTGAGAGCGAGATGTATACATTGCTAGGTCAAACTTGTACTTGTCTTTTAGCTGCTGCGACAACAGTCTGGCTGTTTGACGTTCTTCGGGGGTGTTTTTTGTGTCTAGATATTGAGCAGCTAGCAAATAAGGCTGATAGCGAGAAGTCCAGTTATTTTTTACTGGCTGGTACTCGCCGTGTTTGAATACAGATAACTTGAGGTCTTCATAGTCTTGGCTGTTGACGAAGTTTGTCAGCCACACTCTCAGTATTTTGAGAGTGTTGTCCGGGCGGGGTTCGCTGAGGGTTCTTTCGCTAATGATTTTAATTAAGTCGCGAGCAAACTGGTATTTTCTCTGAGTTATCCAATTATTTAATAAGATGTAACAACAGCGTTTAAATAGGTTATTAAATTCAAGTTGACTGTCAAACTCAATTATTTTTTCTAAAGCTTGAATTAGTTTCGGGTTAGCTGGAGGACTCAGTTCGATAAATATTTTTTTAAATTGCTGCAAAACTACTTCGGATGCCGAGTTGTTGATGTGATGTATAAAAAATTTGTAAATTATATCTTGGGCTGCGAAAACAGTCAGCTCGGATTTTTTTGATTGAGCTGTTGGTTGAGGCGCGAGATCCTCGGGGAATATATTGTTGGTGAGTTCGGGTAGAATTTTTGACTCTTGTGTTTCGGATTGAGAGGAAACGTCCTGAGATGGCATAGCGTCCTCGCTCAGATGATCGATACACTATTATAGCGATCGTCGCTGATTTGCAGCTAATAATTTAGTATTTGACTTGATTTTTGGGTGGCGACAGTTAACCCCCCCGATCGCCCTTTTGGTAAGTTGCGATCGAGGGGGTCAACTATTGTACCATTTTCGATTTTCGATTTTCGATTTTCGATTGAAGAATTTGGTATGACTAATGACCTAGGAGTTTTGGGCTGATCTACAGTTGGATTCTTTGGGGAAACTGGTGTTATTTGTCAAGTATCTGAGGGTATCAAGCAGGGTTAGCTTGAGCTCGTCTTTGTAGCAGGCGGGCGATTTCCGCTTTTTCTACAAGCCCGACGAGGACGCCGTTTTCGCGAATTACGGGGAGCTCTTGGACTTTGAGTTGTTCGAGGAGGGTGACGACTTCGAGGAGGGATAGTTCAGGTTTGACGGTGGTGGAAAATTCGATCGGCTTCAGGAGTTCTTTGACCAAAACTTGGGGCCAGGTTCCGGTAGGAATGGTTTTGAGGTCATCTAGGTCGATCGCCCCTACCAATTGTCCCGCATCGTCGGTAACTAGGAAGCGGCGCCAGGTTTGAGTGCTACCGATGACGTAGTTGTTAGCAAATTCTCTGAGGGATAAGTTTTCTGGGACGATCGGGCTTTCGGCGGTAACAGCATCTGCGGCTGTCAGCCCTGCGAGTTCATTTTGAACTGTGGCATACTGTGCAGACTGACCGGCATTTTGCAGCAAGAACCAACCGATTACTAAATTCCAAATATTGCCAAAGATGCCTGTAGCAATGGCAATCCAGCCGATGATTTGACCGACGCGACTAGCAAAAATTACGCCTTTGTAAGGGTTGCCGGTAATCTTCCAGACGATCGCTTTGAGGATGTTACCACCATCGAGGGGTAAACCGGGAATTAAGTTAAATAAGGCTAAAGCTAGGTTGATGGAAGCTAAAAGTTGGACGATGGCTGCTGCTGGGCCTGTGAGGGCTGCACCGACGCCAATAACAGTTAACAAACCGGCCAAAAAGAAGCTGACTAACGGGCCTGCGATGGCGACCCAAAATGCTTCGGCTGGGGTTTTCGATTCTCTTTCTAAATTAGCCAGTCCGCCAAACAGAAACAGCGAAATCGATTTCACGCCAATTCCCTGTTTGATAGCTACCCAACTGTGTCCTAATTCGTGGGCTAAGACGGAAGCAAATAACAGTAATGCTGTGAACAATCCCAGCAGCCACGGCGCTACGGGGCCTAATGCGGGAAACAAGGCTGCTAGTGCGCCGCCGTATTGCCAAGTTACTAAACCAAGAACTAGGAACCAAGAAGCGTTGACAAAAAATGGAATTCCAAACAGGTTGCCGACGCGAAATGTATTATTCATAATGGCTACCTCTGATATTATGGTGGATAGTTTTGCTTTCTCTGTTTCCTTATCGTAACGAAATGTAACTGAGATGTTAATGCTTCAATGAGGGTGGTATCCGTCTGTGGAGGTTCGGTTTGCGGAATAATCACCGTCGAGTCAGGTTCGTAGTGAGGACTTCAGTCCGCATTCATGAAGGACTAGGTTCGTAGTGAGGACTTCAGTCCGCATTCATGAAGGACTAGGTTCGTAGTGAGGACTTCAGTCCGCATTCATGAAAGACTAGGTTCGTAGTGAGAACTTCAGTCCGCATTCATGAAAGACTAGGTTCGTAGTGAGGACTTCAGTCCGCATTCATGAAGGACTAAAGTCCTTACTACGAACCTAAATTTGGTCAATTATCGATCGCATCTTCACCCAGCGGCCGAGTGTAGCGCTTCAATTCATCAATCAATCGAGTATCGTTAGAAGCTGTTCTCGCACCCGCTTCGGCCGCCCACTGTTTCAAATCCTCAATTTGCGATCGCGCGATCACAGCCAATGGTACAGTATCCTCGATCGACCTCAAAACATCCTCCGTCGTCAAATCTCGGCGCTGTCCGTTAACAAAAGTGCCAAAAGCCCGGTACAATCCATCAATCACAACTTGCTCGATTTCGGCACCGCTAAAATTCTCAGCACACTTCGCCAAAATCTCCAAATCAAAATCGCGCAATCTAGTTGGCCGCAAACGCTGCAAATGCACCTTAAAAATATCTTGTCTTTCCGATTCCGAGGGCAAATTCAAAAAGAAAATCTCATCAAACCTGCCCTTTCTGAGCAACTCAGCGGGCAAAATCCGCACGTTATTTGCGGTGGCGACGATAAACACCGGGCTAGTTTTTTCCTGCATCCAAGTGATCAAACTGCCGAATACCCGGCGCGAAGTTCCCGAATCGCCGTCGCCGCCGCTGATAATGTTGCCGAAGGCTTTATCTATTTCATCGATCCACAAGACGCAAGGTGCGATCGCCTCTGCTAATTGTATCATTTGCCGGACGCGGCTTTCGCTTTCCCCGACAATGCCGCCAAACAATCGCCCAGTATCCAAGCGCAGCAGCGGCAAACGCCATTCGCAAGCAATAGTTTTCGCCGATAAAGATTTGCCTGTTCCTTGAATTCCTACTAACAAAACGCCTTTAGGATTGGGTATTCCGTAGCGGCGCGCCTCGTCAGTAAAAGCATCTTGCCGCATCTTTACCCACTGCTTCAAATTCTCCAATCCGCCGACACTTTTTAAGGATTCTCGGGAGTTGCAAAACTCCAAAATTCCCGTTTGGCGAATTGCTTGTTGTTTTTCCTCCAAAACTCCGTCAATATCTGACTCGTTAATTTGCTGTTTGGCTGCCAAAGCTTTAGCTAAAACGCGCCCGATGCGAGCGCGACTCAAACCTTGACAAGCTTTAACTAATTGTTCCTTTGCTAAACCGCTAACTTGCAACTGTTCCGGCTTTTCCACAACATGGGAAATTAAATGATTAATTTCTTGGACGTTGGGTAAAGGGAAATCAATTACTGTTATTTCTTCTTTTAATTCTTCTGGCAATTCCAGCGTGTGAGACGTGAGAACGATCGTTTTTTTGCTGCGCTTCAATTCCCTGGTTAAATTCCGCAATTCCCGGATTACCGGGGCATTTCTTTCTGTGTACGGGGCTCTCAAAATTGGGTGCAAATCCCGCAGTACAAATATGGTATATTCTTCGACAGCGGTCTTGCCGATGCGATCGAGTGCCGCCATTACGGAACCTTTACCAGAACCGTTATCTTCCCAGCCGCGCACGATATCCCAGAACAATACTCGGCGCGCGGGTGTTACTTGCAGCGCTACTTGGGCAATTACGGCTTCGACTGGTTCTTCTTCTGCGCCGACAATGTACAGCAGCGAATAGCGGGCGCGAATCATCAAATCTAGTCGTTTTATTAGTGCCTCGAAAGGGTTATTATTGCCCTTGACGGCATCGAATTCTCTAGGCTGTGGGTATTTTTCTGTCATTTCATTTGATATCTTATATGTAAATTAAACTTTGTTAAATATTTGGTTTGTAGTCAGGACTTTAGTTTTTCTTAAGTATTTAATCGTAGTCAAGGATTGTAGTGAGGACTTTAGTCCTTCTAAATTATTTAAACGGACTAAAGTCCGTACTACGAACTAATTTTGAAATTAGAGCGAGTTCAAGGTTTGTAGTGAGGACTTTAGTCCTTCTAAATTATTTAAACGGACTAATTTTGAAATTAGAGCGAGTTCAAGGTTTGTAGTGAGGACTTTAGTCCTTCTAAATTATTTAAACGGACTAAAGTCCGTACTACGAACGAACCTTAAAATTATAACAAAATCGGGATAATTTGGCTACTTAGCAACTTTTCTGGCTTGTTTCACCATATCAATCAGAGTATGGTGGGCATCTTCGGCGTCTGCTAAAGTGCGATCGAACTTTACTCTGACAGGTACTGTTTCGCCGTTGACTTGAGCGGTTAAATCCATACCGTCGGCATCAATCGCGAGCATTTGAGCGGATGTTGCGTCGGGTTGGCCGCCGTAGGCTTGAGCGTACAAAACTATGGCGCTAGCGTGATCGTCGTTCATGTGAGTGCAGATGCGATCGCTAATTTCGGTCGAAAATTGGTCTGACATGGGGATTCCTCATATGCAATACTGCGATCGATTGTACTGCGATTTGCTCGATCGGAGAGAAACATAGATTCGCGACGAATAGAATTCGCACGTCAAACAAACAAAGTGAAGTAGGGTGCGTCAGCTACGAAAATTTTCGCTAAAAAATCACAATCTCACAACTGACGCACTCCGGCAGTAAATGGTGCGTCAGTTGTGAGATTTTCAGTAATGATTGAGAACAACCAAACTGACGCACCCTACCGCTGATGTAATATGTGCCGAATCAAACCCAAAACATCAGTGAAGTAGGGTGCGTCAGCTACGAAAATTTTCGCTAAAAAATCACAATCTCACAACTGACGCACTCCGGCAGTAAATGGTGCGTCAGTTGTGAGATTTTCAGTAATGATTGAGAACAACCAAACTGACGCACCCTACCGCTGGTTTTGCCTGTATAGACGCGAATAGAATTCGCCCAGTCTTTTAAACCCACATTGTGATCTAACTAAAAGATTTATCGTCAAACGGTAATTCATTAAACAGCGAATCAATTTCAGACTCTGCAACAGCTTCTGAATTCGCCGCCGACGCCACTGAATTCACCTTTGCTCGCGAATCAAGATTAGACTCTGCAACAGGCTCAGACTTCGCAACTGATGACTTGGTTGAATTCACCTTGGCTGCGGGTAATTTAGCCACAGGTTCCACAACAGCAGGCTGGGATTTGTCCAACTTAATTATCGGTAACTCCCCGCCATTTTCCCCATTTTTGCTGGTTTGATTCCACATCATCATTCCCAGCAAACCGTCAACCAAACCGCCGCCGCTACCGTTACCGCTAACTGCAACATCCGGCACAACTCGCACGTTGCGATCGCCTATAATTTGCATTAACTGCAAAGCCGTATAACCGGAACCGCCCAAAGCGATAACACCCGCGCGATAAGCTTCAGCTTGAGCATTTCCCTTCACCCGAATCGACTCAGCCTCGCCTTGAGCTTGTTTTACCTGAGAATTCGCTTTTAACTCAGCAATTTTCACGCCTTGTTCGGATTTTACCATCTCTTGCTGAATCTCAGCTAAAGCAGTTTCTCTGACCAATTGTTGTCGCTGAGTTTGTGCTATTTGCTGCACTTCATACGTCTTGCATTGTTCTTGGGCAATTTTGCGATCGGTTTGAGTTTGCATCAACTCTGCGGGCGGCAAAATATCCCCGATCAAAGTATCAATTGCTTGCACGTCGTAGGTGCGTAAAGCAGCTTTGATATACTCGGCGGCTTCCGCTTGTCTCCCGCTGCGGGCGGAGAGAAAGTCTAAGACTGAATAGGCTTGAGCGGAATTGCGGAAATAATTGCCGATTGTCGGTTGCAAAACGTGGTCTACTAAATTCTGCATCGAACCGACGCGAGAGATGACTTTCGGAGCATCCAAAGCTCCGACGTGAATGATTTGAGCTACTTCTAAGTCGAAGGCAAAACCGTCTTGAGAACGCACTGTTAAAGATGAAAGTTTAGAGTCGTAACTGTGCCGTTCTGTTTTACCAGACCAGTTCAATACAATATTAGTAGTCGGTACTAATTCTACTTTTAAAATGCGAGTGTTCAGCGGATGTTTTCCTGGATAAAGAGGTGTCACCCACACGCCTTTGTTGCCGACATTTACTAAGTTTCCGTGGGTGAAAGCTGCGCCACTGACATCTTCTGAGGTTTTGCCGACATAGGAAATCACGGCGCCCACATAGCCGATCGGGATTTCGGTCATCGCCACCTGGTCAACCCCGACAAACCAAGGGTTTAAGTTCCAGGAACCGGACAGCAGAACCTGTTCCTGCAAGCCGCGCCGCCCGCCGCCGCTGATAAATTTTTGGGCGTTTTGGAAGTTGTCGTGATTCGGAATAATCGGGCCGGCAATTTCGCCATCTTGAATCGGAACGCCGTCATAGGTTGTCACAATTCCTACTTTGTCCGGGGCAATTTTGTAGAGCTTTAAGTGTTCGGCAGTCATTCCGTGTTTGGGAGCATTAGCTGCTGTAATTACGGTAAATAATGCCGTGTTAATTCGATAGCTGCCGCCCGTCAAGATTCCGAGTTGCCGACCTTTTTCGCCGCCTGCTTTCAGGAATTTGCGAGCATCTTGAAAATTGTCGCATTCTGTGTATTTACCGAGAATTCGCTGCGGCGGAATCGACTCGCCACCTGCTGCGATAATCAGGGCAATTTCACCTTGGGGAACGATTGTTAAAGATTCTTTGCGGACGTTGTATTGCAAAGGCCAATAACCCCAATGCCAACCGGGGGGTAATGTATCAGCTTGATATCCAGCTTCTCCGTTTAAGGCAATTAAATCTCCTGGGGGTAAAGACTTGCCGTTGAAGCTAAACTTTTTACTGACAATGCCAACTTCGCGATCGCCAATTACGACTAATCCGCCAAAAAATAACGGTAGCACTAGAATAACGATCATACCGCCGATCGCGATCGGGATAACTCCACCCCCATCAAGCTGCATTGTCTGCACGGGAACAGTCGTGCGTAACTGCCCTAGCTGCGAGCTATAATCGGGTTTTGCGGCTAGTTGGGTGGAGGTTTTAGTTGCAGGGGGGATATCGCCAGCAGCTAATACCGGCGAGGGTTTCAAACTGGTTGTTACACTAAGAGCTAAAGACGCCGAAACAGCGGCTGCTAACTGTTTTAAAACTCGGACTTTGACTTGAGACTTGGGCAAAAGTGAATAAAGCATTTTTTTGATAAGAGCTAATTTGTCCTATTAGCTCTAGCTTAACCCCGATCGAAAGTTTTGAGCTAAAACTTAAGCTCTTATTTTTCATTAATTGCAGTCATAATAGTCATACTTATCCGTAAAGATACTTACTTAAAAACTCAAAAACCATCAACGTTAATCTGCGTACGCCTGCGGTTACAAACTCCCCTAGTTATTTTTTTTATGCAGCCTGGAAGTAACAGCTATCAATTATTTAAGAATCCCAACTCGCTTTATACCCAGGAATTCCTTATTTGACTCCACAGCTTAGATTTTAGAAGCCAAGACAGGTTTCCCAGTCAAGATAACCTGTTCGATAATGTCAGCGGCGCGCTTAACTCCGCCCGATCGCGCGTTAGCGAAGCCCTCGCAGAGGATCGCCCCTTGCATCTGGATCGCCCTTTGTTTGTAAGACTCTTTTGTCAGCACTGTCTCAATTGTCGATCGCAGTTTAGCAACACTCAACTCCTTCAGAGAAACCACCTCGCCAACACCAGTATAAGCAATCCGCGCCGCCACTCCCGGCTGATCGTTAGCAACAGGGATAGCCACTAATGGTACTCCATTGCTCAATGATTCTAGAGTTGTATTCATCCCCGCATGAGTAATGGTAAGAGTTGCTTTTTGCAGCAGTTCTAATTGCGGTGCATAACCAACAACGATCGGATTTCCCGGCAATTTCGGCAAAGATTGTGGACTAGCACCACCACCGAGATCGATGACCAATTGAGCATCTAACCCTTCACAAGCAGAGGCGATGATTTGAAAAACTTCTAGCAAGCGATTTTGAATAGTTCCCATTGAGGCATAAATCAATGGTTTACCAGTTAATTGTTCAAAATCGAAAGGTACTGATTTGCGTAGCGCCGGATTGTGATAAGGCCCAGTGAAATGGAAATGTGGGGGTAAATTTTGCCGGGGAAACTCAAATTCAGGCGGTTGCTGACTGATTTGAGCGAGTTTAGAGTAATAATCGTTAGGGTGAGAGTAAAGAGGTAATTTCCACTTTTTTCGAGATTCTGCGATCGTTTCTCTAATCGGTTTTGCAAGCATTTCGACTAGCAAAAAGCCAATTCGATTGCGCCAGCGTCCTTGCCATGTTGGACTGTATTGCCAAGTCGTGAAAATTGGAGGAATGTTAGGATCGCGATTCAAAAGTAACCCACCGCAAACAGTTATAAAAGCAATGTTAAGAATATCTGCGACTGTTCCTCCTTCGAGTGAATATTGGTCTACAAGCAAAGCTTCTACACCTGCCTTTTCAATAGTGGGTGGAGCCTCTCTGAGAATAGCAGCCGAAGTTTTGGGTACATTTTTAAGATTGTATTGCAACGCATTAAGTCCGCTGAGTTTTCCCATTTCGGTTAAGATTTTTGTACTGGCACCGAGGGGAAATTCATCTTCAGCTAATGGCTGAAATTCTAATCCGCTGGCTAGAGTTTTGGCTTCAGCATCGAGAAAGCCAAATACTGTCACTCGATGACCTCGGTGTAGGAGTTCGTTGCCCAAAGTTGTCATGGCGTTGAGGTGACCGGTGGATGCTGGACAGATAATGCCGAAGTGGGTCATTAGTCAAGGCTCTTGTGAGTTGTTTTTTGTAATATTATATAGTTAGGAAGATATTTTGTTAAGTATGCAACGTATTTTTAAGCTTAAATTTTGCTAAAATCAGTCGATTGTTAATAATAATACTGATGTATACCTTTCCAGAAACCGGATTTTTCATCCTCAATTGTGCTTGAAACCATTAATCTAGGTTCAAAAATCAGGTTTGTTTTGGGCGCGAGTGCCTAAGTCCTCAATGAGTTGAATCTACACCCGGTGTCGATCGACAGAAACCCAGTTTTTTAACGATTTTAAAGGCTAAGAACCAATATTCCCGTCAAAAAACCAGGTTTCCGCGTCCAGGAATATCTAGACAAACTGGCCAGTGGGATTTGTTCGCACGCGGCGAATCCCAATCACCGCCGGCATGGGCGAACGACGGCGATCGTTCTCAATATTGCTCGGCCACAAACTCCCCCGCGCCACAGTCCGAGTTTGATTAAAAACAGCACCGTTTAAGTCCAACATTTCAATTTGTCGGCGCAATACAGTACCATCATCGATCGGGCAATCTTCCCCCGGATGCTGCACCGCAAGCAACAGCGTATCTCCGACAAAAGTCGGCCCCGTCATTTCGCAGCGGTTTGGGCCATGAGCAAACGGAATTACAGTTCCCGCATTCGGCCCGGAAGTCGGAATGTAAAAGAGCCAATTGTTGCCGAAAACACCGGTAAAGTCCGAGACATTTCCAGTCTTAGTGTGGTCGATCGCATTTGCCTTACCAACAGAACCGACATCAAAACCGTTGTGTGTAGAAGTAGACATATCAGTGACACCCCAAATATTGCCTTGAGGGTCAAAAACCAAATTGTCAACACTAGCAAATCCCGAACCAGCTACGGAACCAGCTTCTCCACCTTGGGCCAAACGCTGCCAGCGGAAATTTAAACCAGCACCATCGGGACTGTCTTCAATTATTTTGTAAATTCCTCCCGACTGTTGAGTGCTATTGAGGGCGCTGCCGTATTTAGCAACAGTAAAAATCCGAGAATCAGGATAACCATCACTTCCCGGTGCGCCGTCAGTATAGGCAATGAAAACTTCCTTAGTAGTAGGATTAACTTCCAAATCTTCCGGCCGCGCTGTCGGAGTACCACCAATTAAATTAGCAGCAAGAAAGGCATCAACTAAAACCGCACCTTGGCTGCTGTAGAAATTAGCCAGAGTTTTATTTTTGTAGCCGGGAAGTGCTGTTAATTCATTAGTTGTATCTACTACAAAGGAACCGCCGTCTTCGGTTTGACCAGCAATTCCGGCGCGTTTTGGCAAGCGAGTATTTCCATCTCTTTGAGCTTTGCCAAAACTTGCCAATTCGGCCTCGCCCATTTTTTTAGGGCTCACCGGATTTGTCTGGGCATTGATTGTCAGGGGCAGCCACCTGCCCGCACCATTGCGGTTGTATTGGGCGACGTACAAAACGCCGTCTTCTAATAAGCGGCTGTTGGTTTTATCTGCGGGATTTGTGATATTGCCGTTGCTGACAAATTTCCAGGTGTGTCCGCCGCGCCGATCGTCCCCCATGTACACTACTAACTTGCGTCCCGCTTCGGCGCGAAAGGCGACGTTTTCGTGGCGGAAACGGCCTAAAGCTGTGTGTTTGCGGGGGCGGAAGTTGGGGTCTTGGGGATCGACTTCTACCATCCAGCCGTATTTTTCGCCGACTAAACCGAATTCCTCACCGGTAGTGCCCTTGGCGTAGCTGGTTTGGCCGCCGTTGGGTTTGACGTTTTCCTGAACTCCCACGAAGAATAGTTCGCTACCTTGGAAATTTTCTTCAGCGGAGAGGATTGTGCCCCACGGGGTGGTGCCACCGGAACAGTTGTATGCTGTGCCGATGATGCGGTTGCCGAGTCCGTCGCTGTTGACTGCTGCGAAGACTTGGGTAGCTGCGGGGCCTGTCCCTGTGAGGTAGTTGTTGTCGCCTCTTCTGGTTCCCCAAGAGGTGACATCTTTGTATTTGTCGCTGCGCTGGCTGTTGATTCCGAGGCCTGAAAGTCCGTGAATGCGTCGGTTGAGGGGGTCGCGGGCGATCGCCCGAAAGCGTCCGTCAGCTTGTTTGGTGATGCGGACGATGGAACCACCGAGATTGTACAGGAATTCGCCGAGGGTATCGCGATTTTTTACGGATAAGTCTATACCGAGGACGGCGCGATCGCTCGCTGGAAAAGACGCCACATCCGCCGGGGCTTCGGGTGCGATTTTCGACATCGGGAAAGATACGTACTCGTGGTTAACCCACAGATAGCCGTCGTCATTGCTGCCGCGCAGGCCTACGAAGCCTGTATAGTCGTTGTTATAGCCGAAATAGTCTGCCAAATCGGGGAAAACGCGATCGCCCCAGCGGAGAATCACGTAACGTTCGTATTCCGGCGGCACAACCACATCATCAACCACGTTGTAGCTGGTTAATTTAGTATCTGGCGAGGCTGCCATTACAGTCCCCTGTCCGTTCACAGCCGTAGGCATGAAACTCGACAGTTCTCGATAAATTGGCAGCGGGTGGGGAAGTCTTAAAGGAGTGAAAGATGTTGGAACTACAGCTTTGGCATCGCTGGAATTGATGCCGAACAATGATTGAGTTAGTTTAGGAGCAAGCACGGTGGTAGCTGCACTGCTACCGAAGAAAATTAGCAGTTGTCGGCGAGTTATTTTAGACATAAATTCCTTTTCAACCCAACATCCCTAGTCAGACGAGTCTCTATAGAAATTTACTACTCTTAAATTAAGGATAGTTAAACTTTTGGTTAATTAAATTAGGGGAATATTTTAGTTAAGCATACGTTAAATATTTGTTCGTAGTGCGGACTTTAGTCCGCAAGATGGAGCGGACTGAAGTCCGCACTACGAACGAACCGTTTTTATTATGGTGATCGATCGGACATGAGATCAATCATCTCGAAAAGCCGGATCGTTTTGTCGGGATGCCGGCCGGCTCGGCCCGGGTACATAAATCCTTTGCGAAGACCCGGAATTTGCGGGCGAGATGTTGGGATCTATGAATCCCAGCAGCAATTTAGAATCCGCAAAATATCTAGTCCACTGTTCGATGCTCGAATTTTTTTGCCACTGGCTGCGGGATACTCTCGATCGCAAAACCGGAACAAACTGTCGGCTGCGAGTGGCTGTAACGATCACCGTAACTTCTGTTAATCCGGGATTTTCAAGAAACTGGCGGGCGATCGACAATGCGGCTAAATCTTCCGCCTGCTGTACTAAACTTGTATAAGATTGACTGTCGTCCGAATCTAGGGTAAGATAGCTTTCCTTAGTTTCGGCTAAAGATACTGATATATTTGCTGCAAAAAATACCGTTGCTAAAATCAAGGCTGAAAATAAGCGCCGCTGCAAAATCATTATTTTTTTAACTAAATGCTGAGACTTGTCAATGATAATAAATAAAAATTAACAGCCTATTAAGCTGAGATTAAAAAAATCAGGACTCACGACGCCTTAAGACTAAAGAAACCGGGTTTTTTACGAAAATTATTCGTTGCAGCCCGCAGATTAAGTAAAAAACCCGGTTTCTGATGGAGCCTGCGTCCAGGACTGATAATATTTTGTAGAGTTGGGTTTTCTCCCAGAAATCAATCCATTACATCCGTTAAAAAATTCGTTGCCGAACTTCCTTATTCATTCAATGAAATTAACAAAATGTGCGATCGCCCTCGGTAGCAACTTAGGCGACTCCCTCGCTACACTCCAAAGCGCGCTCGCCACCCTCAACAACAGGCCAGACATTACCGTAAAATCGCATTCTAGCTGGTATCAAACCGCCCCCGTCGGCCCTCCCCAACCCGATTACATCAACGCCTGTGCCATCCTAGAAGTTGCGCTAGAACCACAACAATTGCTAGCAGCTTTATTAGAAATTGAAATAAAATTTAATCGGATTCGGCGCGAAAAATGGGGGCAGAGAACCCTCGACCTAGATTTGCTGTTGTATGATGATTTAATCCTTGAAACTCCGACACTGACTTTGCCTCATCCCCGGATGACTGAAAGAGCTTTTGTATTGGTACCTTTGGCAGAAATTGCCCCGGATTGGGTGCATCCAGTGACGAAAAGTGCGATCGACCAAATCCTGCAAACAATCAACTGTTCGGGAGTGGAAAAAATGAAAATGTAAAAATTGAACAAAATTCAGGGCCGATCGCAGTCACACAAATCAGTCCTGGACGCATAAATACCCAAAAACCTTGTAGTTTACCAATATTAAAGGCGATCGACCGCTATTTTCATAAAAAAAACAGGTTTCTGCATCAAAGAGTGCGCCAATCTAAAATCTAGAATCTAAAATCTAAAATGGTATTGGATCGCCTATGATGTCTTAAATCGGTGCAATCAAACATTATTCACTTATCGCTTATGTCGATCGGTCAAGAACTACCCCAACTCCTCAAACAGCGCCTATTTTACAAAGGGCGCAAATTTAACTTTGATGTAGCCACCCTCCGCCTTCCCAACGGTTCCGAAGGTGAATGGGAATGTATTCGTCACCCAGGCGGAGCACTGGCAGTTCCCGTCACCCCCGAAGGTAAACTCGTATTGGTGCGACAATACCGCTTCGCCGCCAAAGGGCGGATTTTAGAATTTCCCGCAGGTACTGTCGAAATCAATGAAAGCCCTGCCGAAACTATCAAACGCGAAATCGAAGAAGAAACCGGATATCGCGCTGGGAAATGGCAGGAATTAGGCAAATTTATGCTCGCCCCCGGTTATTCCGATGAAACAATTTATGCTTTTTTAGCGCAAGATTTGGAAAAACTGGAAAAGCCCCCAGCACAAGACGATGATGAAGACATGGAGACAGTTTTATTGACTCCAGAAGAATTAGAAAAAGCGATCTTAGCTGGCGAACCAATTGACGCTAAATCAATTTCTAGCTTTTTCTTGGCGCGTCCTTTTTTGACTTAAAGCAAAGTTTGTAGCCAGCCCCCGGATTCATTTATTCGCATCTTGAACCGGGGGAATGAGCGGGATGGAGACCATACAAAGCTCTGGCTTTTAACAATCCCCGGCTCGCTCCGTGGGAGTCAATCTTAAATCTCAAATCTTAAATCTCAAATCGAATGTCTGATTTAATTTTATTTTGGCACCGCCGCGACTTGCGTATTTCTGACAACATTGGACTCGCAGCCGCGCGCCAGCAAAGCCTGAAAGTAGTTGGGATTTTTTGTCTCGATCGCAATATCCTCGATCGCGACGATGTAGCGCCAGCCCGAGTCACATACATGATTGGCTGCTTGCAAAAATTAGCGTCGCGTTACAGCGAATTAGGCAGCAAATTACTGATAATTCAAGATGACCCTACTTGCGGAATACCGAAATTAGCAACAGCAATCAATGCTAAGCAAGTATTTTGGAACTGGGATGTGGAACCCTATGCAAAAGAGCGCGATTTAGCCGTATCAAATGCTCTCCAACAAGCAGGAATTCAAGTTAAAAATTTTTGGGATCAAATTCTGCACGCCCCTGAGGAAATTCGCAGCGGTACAGGACATCCCTACACAGTTTATAGCCCGTTTTGGAAAAACTGGAACAGCAAACCAAAAGCCCAACCAGTAGAGACGCTGCCGATAACTTATCTGGAAGTAATGACCGGATTAACCGCAGAAGAACAAGAAAGCGCCAATCTAGCCGGGGCAGTTGAAACACTGCCAACAGCGGCTAGTTTGGGATTTATTTGGGAAAATCCCTTAGTCATAGAACCCGGAGAAGATGCAGCACAACAAAAATTAGAAGAATTTTGCGATCGCACAATTTACGAATATCAAGAACAGCGTAATTTTCCAGCAGTTAACGGCACCTCCCAACTCAGCGCCGCCCTCAAATTTGGTGCGATCGGTATCCGCAGTGTTTGGCAAGCTACAGAGATAGTTATGGAAACTTGTCGTAGCGAAGAAGCGCGCACAAGTATCCGCACTTGGCAACAGGAAATAGCTTGGCGGGAATTTTACCAACACGCCATGTATAACTTCCCAGAATTAGCAAACGGGCCCTACCGTCCAACATTCAAAGGCTTTCCTTGGGAGAACGATGAAAAGCTGTTTCAAGCTTGGTGCAGGGGCAAAACAGGTTATCCAATTATCGACGCGGCAATGCGGCAGTTAAATCAGAGTGGTTGGATGCACAATCGCTGTCGCATGATCGTCGCTAGTTTCCTAACTAAAGATTTAATTATTAACTGGCAGTGGGGCGAAAAGTATTTCATGCAAAAATTGATTGATGGCGACCTTTCTGCTAACAACGGCGGCTGGCAGTGGAGCGCATCGAGCGGGATGGACCCGAAACCTTTGCGAATATTTAATCCCGCCAGTCAAGCTCAAAAATTTGACCCGGAAGGGGAATATATTCGGCACTGGGTGCCAGAATTGCGCCGAGTTGATACGAAATTTTTGGTAACAGGAAATATTTCGCCTATAGAACGTCGGTTGCTTCATTATCCCGATCCGATCGTAGACCACAACGAGCAGCAGCGCAAGTTTAAGGAGCTTTACAAACAACAAAAAATAGCAGATGAGGCGGCTAGAGTTTTGCCGTAATTTTGATTGAGTTGCTTGGTGTTTACCTTGAGTTAAAATATGATGTCATGTCTTGTGGATTGACTGCAATCAGTCAGGTTTGTAGTGCGGACTTTAGTCCGTAGCGTAAAGAGCGGACTAAAGTCCGCACTACGAACAAAAAAGGTTCGTAGTGCGGACTTTAGTCCGTAGCGTAAAGAGCGGACTAAAGTCCGCACTACGAATAGTTTTTGTTATGTTAATCGCCCAGAGAACCCAATAAATTCAGGTTTGTAGTGCGGACTTTAGTCCGTAGTGTAAAGAGCGGACTAAAGTCCGCACTACGAACCGATCGCGTAATTAACCCCGCCGGCGCCATTGGAAAATTTGTTGTTGCAATTCCTCGAAATTGGGCATTTTTGAGTTACCATCTCGATCGACGATATCCTTGATTTGGTCGATTAGCTCGATCGCCAGCGGTACGCCAAGCTGCAATTGTTCCAAGACATCCCGCTGAGCAAAAACGGTTTCCGGTGTCCCTTCGAGAATTAGTTTTCCTCGATCCATCACAAACACCCAATCAGCCCAGCGGTAGATGAAATCGAGGTCGTGACTTGCTAAAAGTATGGTGGTTCCGGCTGCGTGGATTTGTTGCAGCAAACCGATGAGTTGTCGCGTGTGGCGCGGATCGAGATAGGCCGTTGGTTCGTCTAGCAGTAGCAGTTTCGGCTCTAGCACCATGATATCGGCGATCGAAACTCGCTTTTTTTGTCCTAAACTGAGGTTGTGGATTGGTTCGCGGGCGAGCTCGCTTAAGTCAAATTGCTCGATCGCCCGTTCCACCTGTTGAGCAATTTCAAATTCTGGCAATCCTTGATTGTACAATCCGTAGGAGATGTCTTCTTCTACAGTGGAAGCGACTAACTGATGTTCGGGATTTTGAAAGACGAGTCCGATTTGTTGGCGCAGTTTCATCAGAGATTTGCGATCGTAGCCAAAGGGTTCGCCTTCCCAGCGAATGATTCCCTGTTGCGGTTGGTACAAGCCGTTGGCTAGCAGAAACAAGGTGGTTTTACCGCAGCCATTTTGACCGATCAGCCCGCAGCGTTTCCCGGCGGGGATTTTCAGGCTTAAATCGTGAATTGCTACTCGCGAAGTGCACGGATATGAGTAGAAAGTGCGATCGAATTCGAGAATTGATTGAGACATATATTGATAATTAGTAAAATACGTTGCTTCTGAGGAATGGGATTTCTTGTCAAAACCCACATCTCCTCAAACCCAAGTTTTCAAAATTGTTCGGCTGGAAAATTAGCAGCGCAACACATATTTTGCTGTCTCGCTCAAGTACGCTATCCTATCGTTTGTGGTTGCATGGGAATTATATATCAATACCGTTCACTTAAGAGCGTTAAGAAAGATAAAACGAGCTGAAAAATAGACAAGATTGCAAAATTCCTTTTAATCAAATTTTGGAACAGGCAAGATGCCTGTTCCACATAAAAAAACAAATTGTGGAACAGGCATCTTGCCTGTTCCTAGCTATTTTTGCAATCTGGTCTAATAGACACGCGCGATTGCTTTCATAAAAGATCGCTTCGCTAACGTTCCTTGTAATGAGAAAAAAAACTGTTAACTGAACTTTATTGAATTATAGCGGTTCTCAAAAACATGAGGTATGCCCTATGCCCGGTTTGGCCTATGCCCGGTTTGGCCTATGCCCTATGCCCGACATACCTCACCTTTTTGAGAAAGGCTATATATATTTGAATCGTCGAGAGTGCTGTAGATATCTCGCGCAGTGACGCAGCCAGATATCTACAGCACGCTGATAATTCCGATGTTACGAGATTTGATTCGATCGCAGCCATCTTGCTTGGCCGAGAATAGTTGTTGAGAAACGCTACAAAACACCGGGCGGTTAAAGCGGCGCTACTCGATCGCGCTCAACCTCTTCACGGGGGGTCGTTTTCCCATCCAAATTTGTGTCATCATCGTGGGGCGGATGTTCCGGGCGATCGCGTTTTGTAAAGCGATCGCGAGTCGAGACAATCACCACATACAGCACCGGCACCATAAACAAACTCAAGACAGTAGAAACAACCATCCCGCCCGCGATCGCATTCCCGAGCGATCGACGGCTCGCCGCCCCCGCACCTTCGGGATTAACCAAAGGCAGAATCCCCAAAACAAACGCCAAAGAAGTCATCAAAATCGGTCGCAAACGCTCCCCGGCCGCCTCAACTGCTGCGGTAGCAATTGGATATCCGCGCTCCCGCAACTGGTTAGCAAATTCCACAATTAAAATCGCATTTTTACTCGACAAACCAATCAACATCACCAAACCAATTTGGCAATAAACATCATTCGCCAAACCCCGCAACGACTGAGCCAAAAGCGCACCTAAAATCGCCAGAGGAACCGCCAGCAAAATAATGAAAGGATCGACATAATTCTCGTACTGAGCCGCCAAAACCAAGAACACAAAAACCAGCCCCAAACCAAAAATAATCGGCGCTTGACCCCCAGACTCAATTTCTTCTAAAGAAGTCCCAGACCATTCATAGCCAAAACCCGACGGCAAAACCTGAGCTGCTACCTTTTGCATGGCTTGAATCGCCTGTCCCGAACTCGCTCCCGCAGCCGGAGAGCCATTAATTTCAATTGACCTAAATAAATTGTAGTGGTTGACAGTTTGCGCTCCCACGATCGGAGTCAATTTCACCAAATTGCTCAAAGAAATCATTTCATTCTTGCCAGAGCGAACATACAATTTACCAATATCTTCAGGATTGGCGCGAAACTGCTTGTCAGCCTGCACGTACACCCGATAATTGCGCTGCTGGAGAGTAAAATCGTTCACGTACTGCGAACCCAGAGCCGTTTGCAGCGTACTGAAAATATCATTCAGAGAAATATCCAACGCCTTAGCCAGATTGCGATCGACTTCCACAATTAACTGAGGCGTATTCGCAGCAAACGTACTAAATACCTTCTGCAATCCCGGCGTCTGATTCGCCTGCTTCAAAATCCCGCCCATCGTCTGAACCATCGCATCTAAACCGCTGTTACCTTTGCGATCTTGCAGTTGAAATTGGAAACCGCCAAATTGACCTAAACCTTGAATTGCAGGCGGATTCACCGGGAAAATTCTCGCTTCGGGAATCGCGGCCAGGATACCTCCCAACTTACCAATTATTGCTTGTACACTTTGATTTTCTCCGTGACGATCGCTCCAGGATTTCAGCGTAGTAAAGATAATACCTTGATTAGAAGTGCTGCCGCTAAAACCAAAGCCACCGATAGAGAAAGTCCCTACAACCTCAGGAAGTTTCAGAATTTCTTGTTCAACTCGATCCATCACTTGGCGAGTATATTGCAGCGAAACTCCTTGGGGGCCTTGAATAATTGTCAGGAAATAGCCTTGATCTTCTTCCGGGATAAATGCTGTCGGTACTGATAGATAAAGCCAAGCTGTGACTCCCAGAGAAGCGATGAACAGCAGAGTTACGAATGTTTTAACTCCGACGAGAAATATCAAAAACTCCCGATATTGGCGCCGCATCCAATCAATAAAGGCATTAACGCGATCGAACACCCAACCCAGCGGGCCGCCAAACTTCTGCCCTCGCCGCAGCAACAGAGCGGAAAGTGAGGGCGTCAGGGTAATCGCAATAAACGTAGAAAGCGCTACCGAAAAGGCAATTGTCAGCGCAAATTGTTTGTAAAGCGCTCCCGTAGTTCCAGGGAAAAATGCCACCGGTACGAACACAGCCATCAACACTAAGGAAGTCGCAATTACAGCGCTAAACAGCTCCCGCATCGACTCGGAAGCTGCTTCGCGGGGATTCATCCCTTGACGGATCAGGCGATCGATATTTTCCACCACAATAATCGCGTCATCGACCACCAGCCCGGTCGCTAATGTGAGACCAAACAAAGATAAACTGTTAATTGTAAATCCGAAAATCTTGATAAAAGTAAACGTTCCAATCAAAGAAATCGGAATTGCGATCGCCGGAATAATCGTAGTGCGCCAGTCTTGCAAGAACACAAAAATCACAATTACCACTAGGACGACTGCTTCTAATAGCGTTTTTACGACTTCTGCCATCGACTCTTCGACAAACAAAGTGGTATCTAGCGCTACTCTATGTATCAACCCAGGAGGGAAACTTTTAGAGAGTTTTTCCATTTCTGCTTTGACGGCGTGGGCAACATTCAAAGCATTGCTTCCCGGCAATTGATAAATCCCCAAACCCACTGCATCATTGCCTCGAAATCGCAGGAAAGAGTTGTAATTTTCTGCTCCTAATTCCGCTCTACCGACATCTTTTAATTTAACTAAGGTGCCATTTGCCTCAGTTTTGAGAACAAGTTGTTCAAATTCTGCGGGTTCTTTGAGACGGCTTTCTGCGCGCAAATCTATTTGATACATTTGTCCGTCAGGGGCGGGTTCTTGACCAACTCTCCCAGCACCAACTTGTAAGTTTTGTTCGTTAAGCGCTCTGGTGATATCTTGCATTGTCAAAGCGCGAGCTGCTAACTTATTGGGGTCAATCCACAGGCGCATCGCATAGCGCCGTTCCCCAAAAATTCGCACGTCGCCAACACCTTTAATCCGCTTTAGGGCATCTGTTAAATACAAGTCGGCGTAGTTGCTTAAAAATGTGGTGTCGTATTGTTTTTTTTCGGTAAATAAGCCGATCGCCAGCAAGAGACTGCTAGATTGTTTGGTAACTCTGACTCCCGTGCGCTGTACGGTATCTGGTAGTTGCGGTTGGGCGACTGCGACTCGATTTTGGACATCAACGGCGGCAACATCTTTGTTGCGCGAGGGTTCAAAGGTGGCGGTAATGGTGCTGGTGCCATCATTACTGCTGCTAGAAGTTAGATATTTTAGCCCTTCTACGCCGTTGATTTGCCTCTCTAGGATGTTCGTAACGGCATTTTCGACAATTTCGGCACTCGCCCCGCTATAGTTGGCTGTGACGTTAATTTGCGTGGGGCTGATGTCGGGAAAGCGTTCGATCGGCAATGTGGGAATGCTGATGGCGCCTACCAAAATGATAATTAAGGCGCAGACGCTCGCAAAGACAGGCCGTTTGATAAAGAAATCTGCAAACATTATTTGGGTAATTGGTAATTGGTAATTGGTAATATCATGTCCTGTCGATTACCATAAAAAAAAGGTTCGTAGTGCGGACTTCAGTCCGCTTTCATGCTGCGGACGCCAGGACGCACTACGAACTAATATTCTTACTGTAGTGCGGACTTCAGTCCGCTTTCATGCTGCGGACGCCAGGACGCACTACGAACTAATATTCTTACTGTAGTGCGGAATGCGAGTCCGCTTTCATGCTGCGGACGCCAGGACGCACTACGAACTAATATTCTTACTGTAGTGCGGAATGCGAGTCCGCTTTCATGCTGCGGACGCCAGGACGCACTACGAACTAATATTCTTACTGTAGTGCGGAATGCGAGTCCGCTTTCATGCTGCGGACGCCAGGACGCACTACGAACTAATATTCTTACTGTAGTGCGGAATGCGAGTCCGCTTTCATGCTGCGGACGCCAGGACGCACTACGAACTAATATTCTTACTACGGTTAATCGATCTGACACGATATAAATCCTGATTTAGACTTAATACGGTACTATCCTGTATAGTGTTCCATTGGCTCTTGGGGCTGAGAGCGGACGCCAGGACGCACTACGAACCTTTTTTATTGGGGTTAATATTAACTGGCTGCGGACAAACAAGCGTTGACAATCTCGTATTGGATTCATACCTTAATTTTTTGCACTTGTTGGTAATTTATCAGCTCCCCCAACTGTTGGCTCTTGATCTGTAATCGGAGCGCCGTCAGTTAAGTTGAGAATACCTGCCACAATGATTTTTTCTCCGGCTTGCAAACCTTCGATAACTTGATAATTGTTCCCCTGAATGGTTCCTAATTTTACTGGTTTTTGCCGCGCGATTAATGGCGGCGTTCCCGGTTGGGGCTGTTCTGGTTTTTGAGCTGTGAAAACAAAAGTTTGCCCGCCCAAGCGGGTAACTGCGATGACGGGAACTAAAATTCCCGGCTGCTCTTTCCAGATGACTTTGGCTTTGACAAATTGGAGGTTGAGCAGTTCGCCGTTGGGGTTGGGAAATGTGGCTTTAGCTAAGATTGTTTGGGAATTGGCGCTGACGTTTGGGGAGATAAAACTGATTTGACCGATCGCGATCGCCTTACCTCGATCGTCCAGCATTTCTACTGGCAGCCCCAAGCGCAATTGAGGCTGACGCTCTAAAGGAATTGATAACCGCAAGTCGAGCAATTTGTTCTCTGTCAAAGTAGCGATGGGGTCGCCTTTTTTCAAGTAATCGCCGACTTTCACCGGTATGTCGCCGATGACTCCGGCGAAGGGCGCGATGACACCAGTTTCTTGCAGTTGGATTTCAAAGCCGCGCACTTGAGCTTGAGCTTGTGCAACTTGGGCGGTGGCTCGATCGATCTGCTCTTGGCGGGTACCGTTGGCTAACTGAGCTAATTTGGCCTTGGCTTGGGCGACTTCGGCTTCGGATGCGGCGATTTCTTCAGGGCGCGCGCCGTTTTGCAATTGTCGCAAGGCTTCCTGCTGCTGTTGCAAGGCTGCTGTGCGCCGATCGATCTCAGCTAGCCTATTTTTCTGCCGTTGTCCCAAGCGCCTTTGAGCTTCTAGAAGGTTGGCTTGGGCGCTGGTTTGTTTTTGGATGTATTGCTGGAGCGTGTTTTGTGACTCGGCGCCTTCTTTTGCTAAGGCTTGATATCTGGCAAGTTGCTGGGTAGCTAATTGTGCTTGGGCTTTGCTGGCTTCTATTTGCGCTCGGGCTTGGGCGATGTCTTCTAAGAGACTGCCGCTTTGGGCATCGGCGAGGTTGGCGATTGCTTGGGCGACTTGGGCTTGAGCTTGGCCAATTTGTTCTGGCCGACTGCCCGATCGCAGTTGAGCTAGATTGGCGATTGCTTGGGCGACTTGGGCTTGAGCTTGGGCGATTTCTTCTGGCCTGCTTCCGGCTTGCAATTCGGCTAAATTCGATTCAGCGGCCCTCAAATTGGCTTGGGATTGTCTTAATTGAGCTTCGGCGCTGTCGCTTTTGATCCGGGCGATGGCTTGTCCTTTGTCGATCGCATCTCCGGATTTGACAAAAATCTGCGTGACTAGCCCTTCTGTTTCCGGTTTGATTTGTACCGAACGTTTTGCCTCCAAGCTGCTGACAAATTCCGAAGTATCTTGAACAGAGCTGGTTGCAACGGTTGCGAGCTTGACTGGCGTGGCTTTGGGTTGGGTTGCTGCTGCTTGCGGGCGATTGTGACTCGATTGCCACGAGTACAAGCCGTAACCTGCGCCTGCGGTGCCGATCGCGATCGCAGCAATTAGGGGCCAGCGCGATCGGCGTTTAACAGGGCGGGGGCGATCCTCGGGGACGGTGACTAATTCCTGGGGTCGATCGCGATCGGCATCGATTGGGTGCAGTTCCGGTGTAGTAGATTTTTGCTCTTCAGCTTCAACAACCGATTCTGGGGATTTAGAATAACTCATTGGCAGCACCAGTTAGATTTTTGTAACACCTGACTTACGTAGAGTTAGGGCCAATCTTCGGCCCCCGGCTCATACCAGTGGAATCACGACAAGCCCTCAAACAGAAGGGAATCTAGAAAGTCGATTTTTTAATGGGGGAGATGTGCTTGGCTGTAGTCTGATTGGTTTTAGCCAAGCTGGGCAGCGATTATTTTTAGGAAAGTTTGCGATCCCTCAAAATTTATCACGTGCACGAAGGACTCTAAATCCTCCTTATGACTCACTTAAATAGCTCCGTTGGAGGGATTTTTTCTGGGAGTTGGCCGATTCAGGGGTGGCTGGCGAGTCAGATCGTGTCCGGCGGAGCGCAATAACAACAACGGTTCGTAGTGCAGACTTCAGTCCGCTCTCAAACGCAGGACAAACAAGATTCGTATCAAGGTTCGTAGTGCGGACTTCAGTCCGCTCTCAAACGCAGGACAAACAAGATTCGTATCAAGGTTCGTAGTGCAGACTTCAGTCCGCTCTCAAACGCAGGACAAACAAGATTCGTATCAAGGTTCGTAGTGCAGACTTCAGTCCGCTCTCAAACGCAGGACAAACAAGATTCGTATCAAGGTTCGTAGTGCAGACTTCAGT